>CAUSKT010000001.1:0-77742 GCA_963532335.1 uncultured Neisseria sp.
CTCTGCTCCCAAAGCAGATGCGCTAACCGGGCTGCGCTACGCCCCGACTGAAGAATGGAAATATACAGATACGCTGAAATCCTGTCAATCCAATTTGAGATCATTTTTCTTTTTTCTAAATTATCTGTTTATTTTTATTTAAAATTTAATTTTTTGCCTACTTCATACCGGGTGTAATGCCGTTCAAAAATACAGTTTCGGTTTTTGCTGTTATCCGACTGCCAAATCATTTTAAAAATGCGATAATTGCGTTTGCTATTTATTGATAACCAAATGGAAATTTCATGACAGCCCAATTGATTGACGGTAAAAAAATATCGCAGGAGCGTTTGCAGCTGGTATCCGCTGCGGTAGCCAAACGGCTTGAATCCGGATTGCGCGCGCCTTGTTTGGCCGTAGTGTTGGTCGGTGACAATCCTGCCAGTGCGGTATATGTCCGCAACAAAAAATCGGCATGCCAAAAATGCGGCATCCGGTCTTTGTCTTATGAGCTGCCTGCGTCGACTTCTCAGGAAGACTTGCTCAAGCTGATTGATGAATTGAACGGGAACGCGGAAGTAGACGGTATTTTGGTGCAGCTTCCGCTTCCTGAAGGCTTAGACAGTCAGGCTGTTTTGGAGCGTATCCATCCGGACAAAGATGTGGACGGTTTCCATCCTTATAACGTGGGTCGTTTGGTGGTAAAAATGCCGCTGATGCGCCCTTGTACGCCCAAGGGTGTGATGACGCTGCTGGAGGCTTACGGCATCGATCCGAAAGGCAAGAAGGCGGTGGTCGTCGGGGCATCGAATATTGTCGGACGCCCGCAGGCATTGGAGCTGCTGCTTGCCCGCGCCACGGTAACGATTTGCCACAGTGCGACGGAAAACTTGGACAAGGAAGTCGGGGCTGCCGATATTGTGGTGGTAGGCGTCGGGATTCCCAATTTTGTCAAAGGGGAATGGATTAAACCCGGCGCGGTGGTGATTGATGTCGGGATTAACCGTTTGGAAGATGGCAGCCTGTGCGGTGATGTGGAATTTGATGTGGCAAAAGAACGGGCGGGCATGATTACCCCAGTACCCGGCGGGGTCGGTCCGATGACGATTGCTACTTTATTGGAAAATACTTTACATGCTGCGACACTGCATGACTAAACTGCTATAAACGGACACGATACGGCAGGCGGCAGATTGGCGGCTTCACTTTCAACCACTGGAAAACATTATTCGATATGGCGGAACATGCCTAAAGTCAATCTGTCCAGCCCTGCCAAATCTTGTTGCGTACTGACTTCGGCAAAGCCGTTTGCCGTCAAAATCTGCCGCACTGCTGCGCCTTGGTTGTAACCATGTTCCAGCAGCAGCCATCCGCCCTCTTTCAAAAATTCCGGCGCGCGCTGCGCCAGCTCTCGAATACAGGTCAAGCCGTCGGCAAAATCTGTCAACGCCGTTTGCGGCTCGAATCTCAAATCCCCTTGGCTCAAATGCTCGTCGCCGGCTTCGATATAAGGCGGATTGGAAACAATGACATCGAAGCGGTGCTTGTCTTCAGACGACGTCTTATCCGTCTCAAACCACGAACCCAATGCAAACTCGACCCTTGCGCCCAGATTTTCCGCGTTTTTACGGGCAATCGCCAACGCTCCGCCACTGATATCGGAAGCGCGCACTGCCGCATCCGTTCTTTCCAACGCCACTGTCACGGCAACCGCCCCGCTGCCCGTTCCCAAATCCCAAACCTGTCCGTTTGCAGGAAGATGCCCGATAACCGCCTCCACCAAATGCTCGGTTTCGGGACGGGGAATCAACACGTCGGGACCGACTTCAAACCATCGTCCGTAAAACTCCCGTCCGCCTAAAATATACGCCATCGGCTCGCCTTTCAGACGACGTGCCTGCAGGATATCCAGTTGCGCGGCTACTGCTTCCGGCAGCGGATCGGCGCCTTGCGTGACCAACTGCACACGGCTATAACCGCCTGCATGTTGCAGCAACATACGGGCTTCAAGTCTCGGCAACTGCGAATGGTGCAGCCATTGATCTAAGGTCATGTCGTGTTTGTCCTGAGTTTGTACGGGTAACGGTGAGGGGTTCTGTTTATCTTAATCTTTGCGCGGCGACCAGTAAACTTCTTCTTTTTTGACGATACCGCGTTTGAGGATATCGGCGGCTAAGGCGGCGGTGTCGGGCGGATTTTGGTAGAACGCCGCGTCTTCTTTACTCATTGCGGAGTAGATGCCTTTCCAGTGGGTTTTGGCAGGCGGCAGCGGTAAAACCTCGTCTAGTTTTGGGAAAGTGTAAAAAAGGTTGCCGCTTCTGGTACCAGTACCTAAAAGGGCTTTATGCAATTCAGCGTAGGCTGCTTCACGAATAGGATCGGCAGGGGTTGCAGAAAATTTATCCATAAGCTCCTTATTTTTAGCATAAATCATTGTCAAACCTAAAGCTGCATTACCTCCACCTTCACCACCTTGACGTACTGCTTTGTGCATCAACAATAACGACTCTTTCAGTTTGCCGTAGCGAATCTCCTTAATCATAGATAATTCTGTCATAGCAGCAGAGAACCCCTGTCTAGTTGCGCAATTGAGTAATAGCTCACGAGTCTTCATATCCTTAAATTGTTTATCGTAAATCCGTGCCAATTCATATTGTGCCAGCGGCACACCTAAATCTACTGCTTTTTGTAGGTAGGCAAGACCAAGTTGCGGATTACGGCGATAACCTGCATTGCCTTCGTACAGCGCGTCAAACAGCCAGTAGTTTGCCATTGCCCAGTTTTTGTCCAGACCGTAGTGCAGCCATTTGCGGGCGCGGTTGTGCAAGGGGTTGTACATGATGCCGGTCGAACCTTGCACATGGGTGTAGAGCAGGTAAAGGTTGTTGATTGCCTGATAATGCCCTTTTGATGCCGCGGCTTCGTACAAGACAATCATGTCCTGAAATTCCTGTTTGTTCATACGCCAGTCTTTGGCATCCAGCAGGGTAGCGGCGCGATACCAAAGATGGGATTCGGCATCGGGTGGGGATGGTGGCGTCCAAGTGGCGCAGGTGTATTGGGTGCGCTTCGAGTCAAAGGCTTTGGGTGCGGGATGGATCTGGGTGTAATCGCGGTCGGATTGGGAAAGTGAAACCGAACCGCAGGAAGCCAGCAGGGGGATAAGCAGGGCGATGAAAGTGAGTTTTTTCATGGTATGTGTTGATTGTGTTTGTGTTGAGGTCGTCTGAAACAGGAAATCAGGTTTCAGACGACCTTTTTATTTATGGATTTCAACCTATCCTTTTAAACGGCGGCAGGCTGGCTAGTAATTGTTGGCCGTACCGCTGCGTTTTGACGCGGTTGTCGAGGATGGTTACGCGGCCGTAGTCTTGTTCGGTGCGGATGAGGCGGCCGACGGCTTGGATGAGTTTGATGCCGGCTTCGGGGACGGTGATTTCGATGAAGGGGTTGCCGCCGCGCTGTTCTATCCAGCGGTTTTGGGTTTTTTCGATGGGGTTGTCGGGCATGGCGAAGGGGAGCTTGGCGATGATAACTTGCACGCAGGCGGTGCCGGGCAGGTCGAGTCCTTCGGCGAAGCTGTCGAGTCCGAAGATGATGCTGGCTTTGCCTTCTTCTATGGCTTGGTGGTGTTTTTGCAGGAGGACGGCTTTGGGCAATTCGCCTTGTACGAGCAAGAGCGGCAGGTAATCTTCGGGCAGGCGCAGGGCGACATCCTGCATTTGTTTGCGCGAGGAAAACAGGACGAGCGTGCCGATGGCTTCGGTGGGCGAAATGAGCTTGGGCAGCCATTCGACGATGGCGGCGGTGTGCGCGGCGGGGTCTTTGGGGCTGGCGTGTACGGGCGGGATGTAGAGTTCGCCTTGCGCGTCGAAATCAAACGGGCTTTCTAGGGCGAGGGTAGTGGTTTCGGGCAGCCATTGCAGTCCGGTTTGGCGCAGGATGAGGTTGAAGCTGCCCAAAGATTGCAGGGTGGCGGAGGTCAACACTGCGCCTGCCGCGCGCCGCCACAGGCTGTTGGCGAGGTGGGACGCGCTGCTGATGGGGCTGGCGTTGAAAATGTAGTCGTTTTTGTCGTCGGCGCGGCGGGTTATCCATTTCGCCAGCGGTTCTTCGCCCTCGAGGGGGACGGTGGAGAGCAAATCCCATGTGGCGGTGATTTGTTCGATGCGGGCGCGGAATATGCCGAATTCGGTGCTCAGGCGGTCGATTTGCGCGCTGTTTTGGTCTTTGTCGCGGCGGGCGGCGGACAGGGCGTCGTTGAGGCTGTTGATGTGTTTGTAGAGGCTGCGGGCGGCGATAGCGGTGTTGGAAACGGTGGTTTCGAGGCCTTCGGGGATTTTGCCGTCTTCCCACAGCCAAGTCGGTTCGCTGTTGGTCCGTCTGTCGTTTTCAGACGACCCCAAGCTCAAAGACGGCTCTTCGGCAAGGTGGAACTGCCATTCGTGCAGGCTTTCGAGCAGCGCGGCGGCGGCTTCATCGGCAAGGTTCGCCAACTCGCCTTTGTCGGTGAGTGCGGCAATTTTGCCGGTAACCTGCGGCAGTTTTTCCAACGCCCACACCGCTTGGTTCCACGAATGCTCGGCGGCAAACTGGCTGAGGGCTTTTTTGGGCAGGTGGTGCGCTTCGTCGATGCAGTAGAAGCTGTTTTCAGGGTCGGGCAAAATCACGCCGCCGCCCATGCTGATGTCGACCATCAGCAAATCGTGGTTGGTTACGACGACATCGACGGTCTCCAGCGTGTCGCGGGCAAGGTAAAACGGGCATTCTGGGCGGTTGGGGCAGGCGGCTTTGAGGCAGCCGTAGTTGTCGTTGTTCACCTTCATCCAGATGGTGTCGTCGATTTTTTCCGGCCAAGTGTCGCGGTCGCCGTTGAACCGACGGGCGGAAAATTCGTCGGCGATGTCGCGCAGCAGTTTCAATTCTTCGGGCTTGGGTTTGCTGCCCCACAAGACGGCGGGGGCTTCAAAGCCGAGCAGGTTTTGCTGGGCGTTGCTTTGCGTCAGTTGATAGAGTTTGTAGGGACAGAGATAGCGGCCGCGCCCTTTGGCAAGCGCGAAGGTCAGTTCCAAACCGCTTTTTTCGACCAGAAACGGCAGATCGCGGTCAACCAACTGCTCCTGCAAAGCAACCGTCGCGCTGCTCACAATCAGCCGCTTGCCGCGCGTCTGCGCCATAATGCCGCCCGCCAGCAGGTAGGCAAGCGATTTGCCCACGCCGGTCGGCCCTTCGATAACGGCAATGCTCTCGCCCTCGCGCTTGGGCGGCTCGCCGCCTTCTTCGCGCGTCAACGTCCGCGAAAAAGCGTTGGCAACCGCCGCAATCATTTCCCGCTGCGAAGCGCGCGGACGGAAACCGGGCAGGTTTTTGCCGATATTTTGGTAATGGTCGCGGATGGCGTTTTTTTCTAAATCGGTGAGCATTGAGGTCGTCTGAAAAGGTGGATTTGCTTATGAATTGGTTATTTTAGCATTTTTCGCGGACGGGTTCGGGAGAGATGGGAGGGGTCGTCTGAAAAGCATATTTTGTGTTTTCAGACGACCTTTGGTAAGGGAAGCCACATTGGGACAGGGGATTTGAACCGTTGCCGTTTCTGTTGCCGTCATTTCCGCACAGGCGGGAATCCATCGTAAAACTTTAGAAATCTTGATTTAGAAATCTTGATTTGGAAAACAGTTTCTGAATTTCAAAAATGGATTCCCGCCTGCATGGGAATGACGGAATTTGATGACATACCATATTTAAAAAAATTAAGTATGTTTGCTAGAGAGATGGGCAGCGGCGGTTTGGCGCGGGTGGCTTCAACTTCTTGGTGCATCGTTGAAATAAAGATAAGGGCGCATGATTGCGCCCCTTCGGTTTTCAGACGACCCCTTAAGCTTGGCGGGATTAAGCCGTTTTATTCCGCAACGGCAGTTTGATATGCGGCTTGGCGGGTTTGGGCGCTTCTTTCAAGCCCAGTTCAATTTGCTGCTCTTCGCTCAACAAATTGCTCCAGTCGCCTTTTTTATACCACTCGCGCCCGTCCAATTCGATGGGGTGCTGAATGCGCTCGCAGCCGTTGCCGCATTGCAAATCGTCTTCTTTACAATATTTGTCGCAACCCCAGCAGATGCGCTCCGGCGCTTTGGGGAAGATGGGGAATTTTTTTGCCATGGTGTGAAATCCTTGTTTTTATTTTCATGAAATTATAAATGATTCGATTGCGACAGCTTGGTTTTTGTACGTCTTTTTACGCTGGATGGTTAAGAAATGTATAAGGTCGTCTGAAATAGCCAGCCGATTCATGTTATATTTATACAGACGGCATATCAACCTATTCGATAAAACTAATCCGCCATATGGCACTCAAACGGCGGAAAGCCTGATATTTGAAACTATTTTTAAAGCAATCAATCAGTTGGATTTACTGTTAATTTCTTTAAAATTCAGTATGATATATTACGCTCTGATATAATGTGCGGGCAAGGCGTACGGAAGCCGGCGTCTTGTCTTTTTTCAACTTTAGATACTAAGGAACTTATATGTGCGGTATCGTCGGCGCCATCCGCGCCAATCACAATGTAGTCGATTTTCTGACCGACGGTCTCAAACGCCTTGAATATCGGGGCTACGACTCGTCGGGTATCGCCGTCAACGCAGACGGCAAAATCAAACGCGTTCGCCGTGTCGGCCGCGTGCAGCTGATGGAAGACGCCGCGCGCGAAAAAGGCGTGTTCGGACATATCGGCATCGGCCATACCCGCTGGGCGACCCACGGCGGCGTAACCGAACCCAACGCCCACCCCCACATCTCCGGCGGCATGATTGCCGTCGTCCACAACGGCATCATCGAAAACTTCGAAGCCGAACGCGAACGCCTCCAATCCTTAGGCTACACCTTCGAATCGCAAACCGACACCGAAGTCATTGCCCACAGCGTCAATCACGAATACACCCAAAACGGCGGCAAACTGTTTGAAGCCGTCCGCGCTGCCACCGCCCGTTTCCACGGCGCATATGCCATCGCCGTGATGGCGCAGGATAAACCCGAAGAAATGGTGGTCGCGCGCATGGGCTGCCCGCTCTTGGTGGCATTGGGCGACCAAGAAACCTTCATTGCCTCCGACGTATCCGCCGTCATCGCCTTTACTCGCCGCATCGCCTATTTGGAAGACGGCGACATCGCCGTATTGAGCGCGAACGGCATCGACAAACTGATTGACAAAACCGGTGCCGAAACCCAACGCAAAGTCAAAGTATCCGAGTTGTCGCTCGCTTCGCTGGAGTTGGGCCCATACAGCCACTTCATGCAAAAGGAAATCCACGAGCAGCCGCGCGCCATCGCCGATACCGCCGAAGTCTTCCTTGACGGCGGCTTCGAACCCGAAAACTTCGGCGCGAACGCACGCGAAGTGTTCGACGATATTCACAGCATCAAAATCCTTGCCTGCGGCACGTCCTACTACGCCGCGCTGACCGCCAAATACTGGCTCGAATCCATCGCCAAAATCCCGACCGATGTCGAAATCGCCAGCGAATACCGCTACCGCGACGTGATTGCCGATCCGAAACAACTGATCATCACCATCTCCCAATCCGGCGAAACCTTGGACACGATGGAAGCCCTGAAATACGCGCAGTCTTTGGGACACCAACACAGCCTGTCCATCTGCAACGTCATGGAATCCGCCCTGCCGCGCGAAAGCGAATTGGTGCTGTACACCCGCGCCGGTGCAGAAATCGGCGTCGCTTCCACCAAAGCGTTCACCACGCAACTGGTTGTATTGTTTGGCTTGGCGGTGACGCTGGGCAAACAGCGCGGTTTGGTTTCTGCCGAAAAAGCGCGCGAATACGTCGAAGAACTGCGCCAACTGCCCGGCAGCATCCAACACGTTCTCAACCTTGAGCCGCAAATCGCCGCGTGGGCGCAAAAATTTGCCAAGAAAAACAGCGCACTGTTTTTAGGCCGCGGCATCCACTTCCCGATTGCCCTCGAAGGCGCGTTGAAGCTGAAAGAAATCACCTACATCCACTCTGAAGCCTATCCCGCAGGCGAATTGAAACACGGTCCGCTGGCATTGGTGGACGAAAACATGCCCGTCGTCGTCATCGCGCCGAACGACGGCTTGTTGGACAAAGTCAAAGCCAATATGCAGGAAGTCGGCGCACGCGGCGGCGAACTCTTCGTATTCGCCGACTTGGACAGCAATTTCAACGCCACCGACGGCGTGCACGTTATCCGCGCCCCGCGCCACGTCGGCGTCCTCTCGCCGATCGTACACACCATCCCCGTGCAGCTCTTGTCTTACCACGCCGCCCTCGCACGCGGTACGGACGTGGACAAACCGCGCAATCTGGCGAAATCGGTTACGGTTGAATAAAGCCCGATTTGAACGGTAAAAGGTCGTCTGAAAACTGGGAAACCAAAGTTTTCAGACGACCTTTTTTAAATCGACGCGCACTTTGGATAAACCGAACCCGTAGCGTGGGCTTTGCCCACGAATGAATAGAAATGATTGGATTCTGATGTTCGGGTCGAAAGTCGTGGGCAAAGCCCACGCTACTCTTAATATGACGAAAGGTCGTCTGAAACCCCTGAATCTTGGTTTTCAGACGACCTTTTGTTCCGATTCAATCTCAAATCATCAAGGCTGCATCAAATCCGTTTCGCCAATTCTTCCGCTTTGCCGATGTAGAGCGCAGGGGTCAGGGCGAGCAGTTGGGATTTGGCTTCGGCGGGGATTTCCAGCGATTCGATGAAGACTTTCAGCACTTCGGGCGTGATGCCGCCTTTGCCGCGCGTCAGGTCTTTCAGTTTTTCGTAAGGATTGGCGACGCCGTGGCGGCGCATAACGGTTTGAATCGGTTCGGCGAGCAGTTCCCAAGTGGCATCCAAATCGGCGACCAGTGCGGCGGGGTTGGGTTCGAGCTTGTTCAGGCCGCGCAGGTGGGCGGCGAAACCCAACACGGCATAGCCTACGCCTACGCCCATGTTGCGCAGGACGGTGCTGTCGGTCAGATCGCGCTGCCAGCGGGAGACGGGCAGTTTTTCGGATAAGAAGCCCAATACGGCGTTGGCCATGCCGAGGTTGCCTTCGGAGTTTTCAAAGTCGATGGGGTTGACTTTGTGCGGCATGGTGGAAGAGCCGACTTCGCCCGCTTTGACTTTTTGTTTGAAGTAACCCAATGAAATATAACCCCAAACGTCGCGGTTGAAGTCGATCAGGATGGTGTTGATGCGGCTGAGGGTTTGGAAGAATTCAGCCATGTAGTCGTGCGGTTCGATTTGGATGGTGTAGGGGTTGAAGGTCAGGCCGAGGCCGATTTCGACGAAGTTGCGGCAGTGGGTTTCCCAATCGACGTCGGGATAGGCGACCATGTGGGCGTTGTAGTTGCCGACTGCGCCGTTGATTTTGCCGAGGAATTCTTGCGCCTGAAGGTTTTTGAATTGGCGTTGCAGGCGGTACACGATGTTGGCGGTTTCTTTGCCCAAGGTGGTCGGCGTGGCGGGTTGGCCGTGGGTGCGGCTCATCATGGGGACGGCGGCAAGATCGTGCGCCATGCTGGTGAGTTTTTCGATGATTTCGGCAAGTTTGGGCAAGATGACGGTTTCGCGCGCTTCTTGCAGCATCAGGGCGTGGGACAGGTTGTTGATGTCTTCGCTGGTGCAGGCGAAGTGGATGAACTCGCTGGCGGCGGCGACTTCGGGTACGCCGGCAAAGCGTTCTTTAAGCCAGTATTCGATGGCTTTGACATCATGATTGGTGGTCGCTTCGATGGCTTTGACGGCGGCTGCGTCTTCCAGTGAAAAGTTTTCGACGACTTTGTCGATTTCGGCAAGCGTGAAATCGCTGAAGGCGGGGATTTCGGTGATTTTTGATTCGGCGGCGAGGGCTTTGAGCCAGCTCAATTCGACTTTGACGCGCGCCCTCATCAGGCCGTATTCGGAGAAAATCGGACGCAATGCTTCAACAGATTGGGCGTAGCGGCCGTCTAGGGGGGAAAGTGCAGCGATAGGGTTGATCATGTCGGAGTCCTGTCGGTAGGTCGGTCAAACGGTTAAATCAAACAGTCAAATTGTTTGCAATTATACATGATTTGACCCGGCAACTTCGGGTCGTCTGAAACTACAACCTGCCCTTCAAAGCGTTTTTGACAAACGCCGCCGACTCGCGCAATACCGTGTAACCATAGCCGCCGTAAGGCTCGGAACAAAACGGCGCGGCATACACCTGAATATCGTGTCCCTGCCACTGCCTGTCCGCCATCATCCGCGCCCGCGCCAAATGAAAACCGGCGCTGACAATGACGACGCGCGGGCTGTTTTCAATAAAATCGCGGCTGAACACAATGTTCTCAAACGTATTTTCCGCCCGCCGCTCTTGGATAATGTCTTCTTTCGGCACCCCCATCTTCTCCGCAATCGCCTGCATATTGCCCGAAGCAGACTGAAAATCGCGGCTGAGTCCGCCCGACATCACCAGTTTCTTCACCTTGCCGGCACGATACAGCTCGACAGCCGCTTCAACGCGCGCTACCAAACAAGGATTCAGACGACCCCCTTCATAAGAACGGGTCGAAAGCACGACCGCAGCATCCGCCGGACGCACCGTATCTGCATCCAACCGCGACACCCAAAAATCGCGCCACATGATCCACAGCGGCAAAAGCGCGGCGGTAAAGAACAAAATCAATATAAAAACAAGGGCTTTTTTGAACATCCGAATCCTAAAATGATGAAAATAATTGGAACGCGGCTGTACGGGCAGGTTCCGCTTGTTCTTAAGATTTTACGAAATTCATACAGCCGTTCAGCTATATTTTTTAGTAACCGATTGTTTCTATCCGTCCAAGTACGAATTTTGTTGTCGACAAATATTTTTATGGCTTTTCGTCATCGGATATTATTTAAATTGGGAATAACATTAATGCATAGCCTAGGAATATGATAATCAGTATTGACATGGCGTATAAGGAAAATATATTATCAAAAACAGATTTTTGTAAAAGTTGCATAAAGTCGGCAATATAATATCAACGCCATCATCATCTTGAATGATATGTAGGCTATCTCCAATTTTGAAGACTTTTTCTCTTCGTTCAACTATTAGAGAGTAAACATGAAAAAAGCTTTATCAGTTATTTCCGTAGGTTTTTTATCTCTGTCTCTGCTTGCTGCCTGTAATGGTGGAGAAAGTGAAACCCAAAAAGAGCTTGCTGCATTGAAAGAACAACTGGCGCAGCAACAAAAGCAACAAGCTGAACGCGAAAATCAAGAACAAGAACACCGGAAACAAATTGAGCAACAGCAAAGAGAAGACGAACTCTATCAAAAAGCCTACCAAGATGCCCAAGAAGACTTACAGATGAAACAAATGCTGGAAGAAGAGAAAAAACAGGAAGAAGCAAAGAAAAAACAGGCTGCTGAGGAACGTAAACGCGAAGAAGCTAAAAAGAAACAAGCTTTAGAAGAGGAACCTAAGCAAAAAGAAGAGGCCAGAATAAAACAAGAAGAACCCAGAATTAGACAAGAAGAATCCCCAAAAGCTACTGCAAAACCAACCGCTTCACAACAAGCGTCCAAAGTTACCGAAAAACTCGTTCGTTACCCTGCTTTTGTGATTTCAGAATCTGGTAGTGGTTCGTTAAATCTCAGAGGAGGACCGTCTATTTCAGCAGTTTCTGTTACCCAATTGAAAGACGGTCAGCAACTTCAAGTGGTGGCTGAAACCAACGCCTGTACCAATGCCAACGGTGGCTGCTGGGTTAAAGTTCAAGTCGGCGGATTGACGGGTTATGTGTCTAATGCCTACCTGCAAAAAGGTCATGTACGAGATGGTGGTTATGCCGAATAAAATTCTGATTTCTTATTTTAATTGTAATCGATATGAAAAAAAACTTTGCTATCATCGGTACATTACTAACTACCTTGTGCGTATTTATTTGGAAACAAGTTGTAGTTTCAAGTGCGACTGATATCGTTAAGACGGAATTAAAGCCAGTCATAGTCAAAATGGTGAAAGCTAAATTAGATAAATCTAACTTGCTCAAAACAGATGATGAAGAACTGGCTCAAAGTTTGGGTGAACAATTTATCAAAAAAAATCAGATTGATATAAGCTGTCAAGAAGGGGAGTCAGCACAAGAATGCCAGGCTCGTATTTTAGAAGGAGCAAGCTTCTCACAATTTCAACAGGAATTGGATGAATTTAATACTCAATATGAAAAATGCGAAGATAGTATTGCTATGGACAGACGTATCGATTTACGAAACCATTCTTTGGTTTTTCAGCACAAAATTAGATGTATGATTGTTAATAATCAAGGAGAAATGTTGGATAAGATAGCTGAATCAGATGATAATTTAGCTCAGACTATCTATGAAGTGAAAAAAAGTATTTCTCCGAGCTACAAGTAGTTTTTTAATTAGGGAGTGTTTATGAAAAGGGTTGTGTTTTCAATTATTGTTTGCTTTGTTTTATCTGCTTGTGCTTTGGATTCTTCGCCCCAATACGCTCATGTAGAACCCGCATACCGGCAACAAACGGGATATCGATCTCAAATGACAAATCAGCAAAAAGTAAATCAAGATTGTCGCAATTACTATCAAAACCACCAAATCTCTAAATTTGAGAAAGACAATAAAATCGATAAGTGTATCAAAAGTCGTTTGATACGAAGCTGATAGGTTTTCCCCACATTGGGTGCAAATAATTCAGAAGGTTTAATTCTGAAAAACAAAAGGTCGTCTGAAGTTTCAGACGACCTTTTTGACGTTTGGCGAAACACTGAGTCTTCAGTCCTTGCGGCGGCTGCCTAAGTCGGCGGCGGCGGTAAAGAGTACGTCGGTGGAGGAGTTGAGGGCGGTTTCGGCGGAGTCTTGGATTACGCCGATAATCATGCCGACGCCGACGACGCGCATGGCGAAGTCGTTGTCGATGCCCAAGAGGCTGCAGGCGACGGGGATCAGCAGCAGCGAGCCGCCGGCAACGCCGGATGCGCCACATGCGCCGACGGTGGCGACGAGGCTCAGGAGCAGGGCGGTGGGGTAATCGACGACGATGCCTTTGGTGTAGGCGGCCGCCATGGCTAAGACGGTGATGGTAATCGCCGCGCCTGCCATGTTGATGGTTGCGCCCAGCGGGATGGAGACGGAGTAGGTGTCTTCATGCAAGTCGAGTTTTTTCGCCAATGCCATGTTGACGGGGATGTTGGCGGCGGAGGAGCGGGTGAAGAAGGCGTAGAGTCCGCTTTCGCGCAGGCAGGTAAAGACCAGTCCGTAAGGGTTTTTGCGGGTTTGCGACCAGACGATGAGCGGGTTCACGACGAGGGCGATGAATGCCATGCTGCCGAGCAGGACGGCCAGCAGGCGTCCGTAGCTGAGGAAGGCGGAAAAGCCGGTTTCGGCAACGGTTTGGGAGACCAGTCCGAAAATACCCAAGGGGGCGAAACGGATAACCCATTGTACGACGGTAGTAACGGCGTCGGAGAGGTCGGCGACGACTTGGCGGGTGGTGTCGGAGCCGTGGTGGCGCAATGCAGAGCCTAAAACTAACGCCCATGCGAGAATGCCGATGTAGTTGGCTTGCGCGATGGCGTTAATCGGGTTGGACACGAGCTTCATCAAAAGCTCTTTGAGGACTTGGATGATGCCGGAGGGCGGGGCGAGGGTGGAGGTAGCTACGTCTTTAAACACCAGCGCGGTCGGGAATGCCATACTGGCGGCAACGGCGACGGCGGCTGCGGCAAATGTGCCGACGAGATACAGAATAATGATGGGTTTGATTTTGGCTTCGCCGCCTTTGCGGTATTGCACCAGCGCGGCGGTTACTAAGACAAACACCAATACGGGGGCGACGGCTTTCAATGCGCCGACGAACAATTCGCCGAGCAGCCCCGCGCCCAAGCCTGCTTTCGGGGAGATGGTACCGACCAATACGCCCAACATCAAGCCGATGATGATTTGCGGGACAAGTCCGATACGGTTGACTGCGTTTAGCAGTGGATGACCACTTGCCATGATATGTCCTCTTACTTTATGTGTTAAGAAACGTTGCATTTTAAAAGAAAATATCAATTATTGCGCAAGTTTACATATCAAATCGATTGTTGTGGCGAAAAATGCTTGATTTTTTAGAGAATTGGGCAGTTTGTGCTGTATTTTTCGGATTGGAGGGAGTTAATGTGTTTTGCTTCTGTCGCACAGAGACAGGCGCATCCGCCTTTTCAGACGACCCCTCCGTCTCGGGCGGGTTTTAAACCCGATTGAAAATAATGGTAGAATTTAGCACTCTTCTGCCGTTGAAACATTTTTTTGCCATGACCAGACTGACTTCGCCCATCCTGATTGCCTCACTCGCCCTTGCCTACGGACACGCAGCCGCAGCAGACCTGCCGCGTGCCGAAGACTACGAACCGATTCCCGGCTTCAAGCAGGGCGGGCAATCCGAGCAGGCTGCCAAAGCAGGCAAACTGACGCCCAAGTTTCCCGTCAAAATCGAAACCAAAAACAGCGAAGTCAAATCCATGCTCGAAGAATACCTGCCGCTGATTACCCAGCAGCAGGACGAAGAGTTGGACAAAGAGCAGGTCGGCTTCCTTGCCGAAGAAACGCCCGACAACGTCAAAACCATGCTCAAAACCAAAGGCTATTTCAACGGCAGCGTCAACGTCCAAGACAACGGTTCGAGCTACACCGTCACCGTCAATCCCGGCCCGCGCACCAAAATCGACAACGTCAGCGTCGCCATCCTCGGCGACATCCTTTCAGACGACAACCTTGCCGAGTATTACCAAAAAGCCATGCTCAACTGGCAGCAGCCCGTTGGCGAATACTTTGACCAAGACGGCTGGAGCGGCAGCAAAACCTCCGTCCTCAGCGCAGTAACCCGTAAAAAATACCCGCTTGCCAAACTCAGCAACACCCAAGCCACCGTCAATCCCAACAACAATACCGCCGATCTGAACGTGATCGTCGAAAGCAACCGTCCCATTTATTTCGGCGACTTTGAAATCACCGGTACCCGCCGCTATCCCGACAACGTCGTCGCCGGTCTGGCACGCTTCAAACCCGGCGCGCCTTACGACCTCGACCTCTTGCTCGACTTCCAACAAGCGCTCGAACAAAACGGACATTACTCCGGCGCATCCGTCCAAGCCGACTTTGACCGCCTCCAAGGCGACCACGTGCCCGTCAAAGTCAACGTTACCGAAGTCAAACGCCACAAACTCGAAACCGGTATCCGCTACGATTCCGAATACGGCCTCGGCGGACGCATCGGTTACGACTACTACAACCTCTTCAACAAAGGCTACATCGGCTCCGTCGTTTGGGACATGGACAAATACGAAACCACCCTCGCCGCCGGTATCAGCCAGCCGCGCAACAGCGAAGGCAAATACTGGACAACCAACACGTCCTACAACCGCTCGACCACCCAAAACCTTGAAAAACGCGCCCTGACCAGCGGTATTTGGCGCGTGCGCGACCGCAACGGCATCGAATCGCGCCTCGGTATCGAATTCATCACCGAAGACCGCAAAGTGCCCGATACCAATTACGACCTCGGCCGCAGCCACGCCACCATGCTGACCGCCTCGTGGAAACGCCAAAACATCGAAACCGAGTTGCGTCCCGAAAACGGCTACTACCTCGACGGCAAAATCGGCGCAACACTGGGCAACTTCCTGTCCTCCACCGCCATGGCGCGCGCCACCGCCCGCGCAGGCTATTTCTACACGCCCGAAAACAAAAAACTCGGCACCTTCATCGTCCGCGGGCAGGCAGGTTACGTTTACGCCCGCGAAGGCGAAGACGTACCTTCCAGCCTCATGTTCCGCACCGGTGGCGCCTCTTCCGTACGCGGTTACGAACTCGACAGCATCGGTCTGTCAGGTCCGAACAATTCCGTCCTCCCCGATAGGGCATTACTGGTCGGCAGCCTCGAATACCAATTCCCGATTACCAAAAGCGTATCCGGCGCCGTCTTCCACGATGTCGGCGACGCCGCAGGCAACTTCAAACGCATGAGTATGAAACACGGCACCGGTCTCGGCGTGCGCTGGTTCAGCCCCGTCGCCCCGTTCTCCTTCGACGTCGCCTACGGACACCAAGACAAAAAACTCCGTTGGCACATCAGCTTGGGCACAAGGTTTTAAGGTCGTCTGAAAATAAAAAGCAGGGGTGCATGATAGCATCCCTGCTTTTTTATGTGGTATGTGAAAACCGCACACGTCGGGTTTTCGAAAGCCAACGGATTCGCAGCCGACAAAAAACGGTCAGACCAAATGTTTTGCCAAAAGATTAAGGGCAAACTCGACGGCCTGTGTTCTGACGGCTTCTCGGTCGCCACTGAAAACTTGCATCTGTTCCAATGATTCGGTCGGCGTGGACAAACCGAACCAAACCGTGCCGACAGGTTTCGCCGCGCTGCCGCCGCCCGGGCCTGCGATGCCGGAAATACTGAGGGCGTAGTCGGCTTGGGCGACGGCTTTGGCACCGCGCGCCATTTCGTAAACAGTCTCGCGGCTGACCGCGCCGTGTTGCAGCAGCGTGTCGGGCATGACGCCGAGGCGCTCTTCTTTGGCTTGGTTGCTGTAAGTGACGAAACTTTGATGAAACCATTGCGAGCTGCCCGCAATGCTGGTGAACGCGCCCGCCAACAGGCCGCCGGTGCAGGATTCGGCGCAGGTGACGGTTTGGCGGTGTCGGGTGAGGTGTTCGGCGATGGTTTGCAGGGCGGTCATGGGATGTCCTTTCGCTGGGCGGGTTTCCCCGAAATATGGGGTTGGGTGGAGACCCTATTATATAGTGGATTAACTTTAAACCAGTACGGTGTTGCCTCGCCTTGTCCTGATTTAAAGTTAATCCACTATAGAAGGATTGCAGAGAGTGGGCGAAAGGTCGTCTGAAAACCGGAATCCCAATTTTTCAGACGACCTTTTGTGCTTTGCCCTATCCGTTAAACCGCCAACCGCCCGCAGCGTGGGTTCTACCCACGGATGAACAGGGATAATTGGATTCGGATGTTCGGGTGGGAGATCGCAGGCAAAGCCCACGCTGCGGATTGGTTTATCCTAAGCCTTGCCTATTTGAACAAAAGGTCGTCTGAAACCGAAGTTGGTTTTCAGACGACCTTTTTTGTTTGACGGGCAATTATGCGCCGAACACTTTCAAACGGTTTTCCACAGGCTCGAAGGCTTTTTCGCCGGCAGGCGCTTCGATGCCGCCGATAACCATTTGCGCGCGAAGAAGCCAGCTTTCGGGCAGGTTCCATTCTTTAGCGATGGCGGCGTCGGGCAGCGGGTTGTAGTGTTGCAGGTTCGCGCCCACGCCGGCGGCGGCAAGCGTTGTCCAGACGGCGTATTGCGTCATCGCGTTCGCATGGTCCGCCCAGACGGGGAAGTTGGCGGCATAAGAAGGGAACTGCTCTTGCAGGCCTTTGACGACGTTTTGGTCTTCGAAGAACAAAATGGTCGCTGCACCTGCTTTGAACAGGTTTAATTTTTGCGCGGTCGGCTCGAATTGTTCGGCAGGCACGATGGCGCGCAATGCGTCTTCGACAAACTGCCACACTTTGCCGTGTTCTTCGCCGAAAAGGACGACGACGCGGGTGGATTGCGAGTTGAAGGAAGAAGGCGTGTGCAAAACGGCGTGTTTGACGATTTCGCTGATTTCTTCGTTGCTGATGGGCAGGTTTTTGTTCAGCGCGTAAATGGAACGGCGGGTTTCTGCCGCTTGTTGCAAGGTTTGATAAGTCATTTTGTTTTTCCTTTGATTGATGTTTAATCGGTTGGCGGGTTTAGAAATCTATTCGTAAAACCCGCTTTGCTTGTTTTCAGACGACCTTTGGGTCTATCAGGATTTGTTTTTGCCGAACAGGTTGTCCAATGCCAATGAGCCGCCGCCGGCTGCTGCCAGATAGAGGAACACGAAGCAGAACAATACTGCCGATTCGCCGCCGTTGGCAAGCGGGAACAGCGCCGAACCTTGGGAGGCGTGTGCCATAAAATAGGCAGCCGCCATCTGACCGGACAGGATGAAGGCGGCGGGACGGGTGAACAGTCCGAGAATCAACAGGATGCCGCCGACGATTTCCAAAATGCCTGCCACCAGCATCAAGCCTTCGGGCGAGCCGCTGCCCATGGCGGTCGGGAAGCCGAAGAATTTCGACGTACCGTGCAGGAGGAAGAGGTAGGCGGTTACGATACGCAATACGGACAATAAAATGGGTTGGATACGGGCGCAGGTTGCAGACATGGGGTTCTCCTTATCAAAAATGCGGGGTTTAAATGAAAACTAATCTTATCTGTGCAGTATAGATAATTACTGCCGGTAGATATATACTTCTTTTATTGATACAACGTTTCCCTAAAAGAAAACATGGATACCCTGTTCAGCCTCAAAGTTTTCCGCCAAGTCGTCCAAAGCGGCAGCTTCACCCGCGCCGCCGAGCAGCTTGATATTTCCACCGCGATGGCGAGCAAACATGTCAGCCATCTGGAAAATTCGATTAAGGCTAAGCTGCTGCACCGCAACAGCCGCAACCTCCACCTGACCGAAGCGGGCGAAGAATACTACCGCCAATGCAGCTACGCGCTCGATACGCTCGACACTGCCGCGCAAAAGGCGGCAGGCGGGGCGGACACGCCGCAGGGCATGTTGCGCGTGACCATGCCGCTTTGGTTTGCGGGCAATTTAATCGGCACTTGGCTGGCGGAATACCGCGAACGCTATCCCGAAGTCACGCTCGATCTGGTGCTCGACAACCGCCACGTCGATTTGATTGCCGAAGGCTTCGACCTTGCCTTGCGCGTGGCAAAAACCTTGTCGCCCTCGCTTATCGTCAAGCCGCTGGCGCAAATCCAATTCGTCCTGCTTGCCTCGCCCGAATATCTGGCGAAACACGGCAAACCGCAAACGCCCGAAGAGGTCATGCGCCATCCCGCCATCCTGCCGACCTACACCGACCAGCGCAATTTGGAAATCACCCATCGGGAAACGGGCGAAAAAAGTATTCTGACGCTCAATCCGGTGATTCAAAGCGACAATACGCTGATGATACGCGAATTGGTCAGGGCGGGCGCGGGCATCGCCTATCAGCCGCTGTGGTCCGCCAGACAGGATTTGAAGGAAGGCAGGTTGGTCAGCCTGCTGCCGGAATATCGGGTGCGGACCGAGCAATTAAACGCGGTTTATGTGGACAGGGCGTTTTTGAGCGCGAAGGTGCGCAGTTTTATCGATTTTCTGAACGAGAAGATTTCAGCGGAAGGGGAATGAGGTCATCGTCTAAAACTAAAGAGGTCGTCTGAAAACGGGAAACGGTTTCAGACGACCTTTTGTTTGTGCGGCGGTTTATTTGACCTGCTGCATGTATTTTTTCAGACGGCCTTTGCTCTGCATGGCGCGGTTTTCCAGTTCGTCCACGACGGCTTGCGCTTTGGCTTTGTTCACCGGTTTACCGACCTGAATCACGCCGCTCATGTTCATCATGCGGTGCGGCGGGCAGGTATAGACGTATACGCCTTCTTTGTCGAGTTTGAGGGTGAAGTCTTTGCCGTCTTCGGAGAGGAAGTCGGCAACGCCGTCGGGCAGGGCTTTGCTTTGCACCCAGTGGCCTTTGTTGGCGGCTTTGAAGGTTACGGTGTCGCCGACTTTGGCGTTGACGTAGCCGGGTTCGAACACCATGCTGCCGTCTTTGCCGTTGTCGAGCATTTTGACTTCGTGGTTAGCGGCGTATGCGCCGAGGGAGGCGGTCAGCATGAGGAGGAAGAGGGATTTTTTCATGGGGGGAGTCCTTTCTAAGGATAAAAAATAGAGATCGGGCTGATGAGTCGAAGAGGTAAGCCCTCTCCCTAACCCTCTCCCACGGGAGAGGGGATAAGTTGCAGGGAGATCGCAGGCCGGATGCTCAAATCCGACATTTCAGGGGCGGTTAAGTTACGCACTCTGCCGCATCGGGCGGATAACGGGCAGGCCTTTGCTGTCGTATAAGAGTTCGATGTCCACTTTGTACAGCCTGCCTATCATGTCCGCCTGCAACACGTCCTGCGGCGCGCCCTGCGCCTGTACTTTGCCTTCGCCGAGCAGAATCACGCCGTCTGAAAACTGCGCGGCGAGGCTCAAATCGTGCAACACCATCAGCGTAACCAGATTGTGTTCGTGCGTGTATTGCACCACGCGCTCCAAAAGATTCAACTGGTGGTGCATATCCAGCGCGCTGACCGGTTCGTCCAGCATCAGGATTTCAGGGCGGCGCAGCATGACTTGGGCAAACATGACGAGCTGCCGCTGTCCGCCGGAAAGCCGCATGACGTCGCGGTGCGCCAGATGGCCGATGCCCAACTCCGCCATGATACTTGCGGCTTCGTGCAGCAGTTCGTCGCCGACGTGCATGTGCAGCGCGTCCATGCGGCCGAGCAACACGACTTCCAGCGCGGTCAGCGAGGCTTCGGCGGCGGTGTCCTGCGGCATATAGCCTATGCGTTTGCGCCAGCTTTGCAGGTGGATTTTGCTCAACGCTTCGTCGCCGTAGCGGATGGTGCCTTTGTGCGCCACTTCGCCGAAAATCGTTTTCATCAGCGAGGATTTGCCCGTACCGTTCGGGCCGAGCACGGAATAGACTTTGCCTTGTTCCAGCGTCAAATCGATACTGTCGGCGACCACATAATCGCCGCGTCGGATATGTACGTTTTCCAGTCGGAGCATTTTGGACGACCTTTAAGCAAAGAGGGCGGCAAACCAGTTTTTAATACGTTGCCATAGTGACGGTTCGGCGACGGTTTCGGCTGATGCCGCAACAGTGTCGGCAGCCGCTTGTTTGTTGCAGTCTTCCAAACCGTCGCAACCCAAACGGATAAAGAAAGTACCCTTCGGCTCGACCGGCAGGTATTTACGGTGGAATTCACGGTAGGTCTCTTCCGGATTCACATCGGCAAAGGCTTCGGGATACAACGCTTTGGCGATAAATTGGGCGGATGCCAAATCGGAAAGCGAACGCGAAGCAGTATGGTAAATGCCGAACACACGGCCGTTTCGGACAGCGGGAATTTCCGCCCAACCGGCACGCCGGATGAAACCCTGTAAGCGTTTTTGCGCTTCGGCGGCTTCGATGCCGATGCCCATCGCCATTGCCGCCGGCTGCTTCAGTCCGGCTTCGGTGCCGGAAATAATCACAACGTCGGGCTTGGCGGCAAGAAACTGCTCGGGATTAATCGCCCCCCAGTCTTTGATGAAGGCTGCGGCAATATTGTCGCCGCCCACTGTATCGGCAATCGCACCCCACATATTTTTGCCGAAAGTAAAGCTATGTTCGGCAGGACCCTTGTCTCCGAACTCGATATAGATTTTCGGCTTGGGCTTGCCCGCTTCGGCCACGCGTTTTTGAATGTCGGCTATGCCTTGGGCGTATTCGCCGGCAATCTGCCCTGCACGCTCCGGCGTACCGGCGATTTCGCCGAAAAGTTTGGCACTGGCGGTATGGCGTTCGACCGTTTGCGCATTGAAATCGACCACAACCACCGGAATGCCGGCTTTTTCGAAACGCGGCATTTCTTCTTTCAACACGTCATACTGCCAATCCGCCAACACCACCACATCGGGTTTCATTGCCAAGGTTTTCTCAAACGAAAATGTACCGGCGTTCACATTGCCGATGTCGCCGATGTTTTGCAGCGAAGGGATTTTGGCGCGGTAGAGCGACCAACTGCCGGAGTTGAATTTCTCCCAAAATTCGCGCGAAATACCGACCACATTGTCAAATTTATCGACACCGGATACGGCAATATAATCAGGATAATAAAAGCCCAGCACCACACGTTTGGCAGGCACATCGACCCGCACTTCGCGCCCGCGTACGTCGGTAAGCGTTTTCACTTCGGCACAAACACCCTGCACGGCAAGACTGAACAAGGCAGCGGTTAAAATACGACAAATAGGTTTCATTGGTTCTCTCTGTAAAATAAAAAAACAGTTTCAGACGACCCCGTCGCAACAAAAGACCGTCCGAAAAAACTTACCGCTTGGACAATACAATCCAAAAGAAAAACGGTACGCCGACAAACGCGGTAACAATCCCCACCGGAAACAGCGCACCCGGGATAATCACCTTGGACAACACGCTGGCGACCGATAAAAACGCCGCCCCTGTCAGCATCGCGCCGGGCAGGAAAAAGCGTTGGTCCTCACCGAGCAGAATCCGCGCCACATGCGGCGCGACCAGTCCGATAAAGCCGATTACGCCGACGAAACTGATTGCCGTCGCCGTCATCACCGCCACCAGCACCAGCGTTTTCAGGCGCAAAAGTTGCAGATTGATGCCCAGCCCGACGGCGCGTTCTTCGCCCAAGCGCAGCGCAGTCAACTTCCACACATCGCGCGAAAGCAACAGCACGCACACCGCCGTAACCGCCGCCGTAACCGCCACCGTTTCCCAAGTTGCTTTGTTCAAACTGCCAAACAGCCAAAACAAAATCTGCTGTGAAATCTCAGGCGCGGCGATAAATTGAATCAGCGACAAAATCGACTGAAACAGAAACAACAGCGCAATCCCGACCAACACCAGCATCGCCGAATTGAAGCGGCGTGCCGAGGCAAACAGAAACAAGATGCCCGAAGCCAGCATGGTCATCACAAACGCACCGATGGGAACGGCGACCGTTTCAGGCAGCCCGAAACCGCCGAACGCAATCACCGCCGACGCGCCCAAACCCGCCGCCGCCGCCAAACCCAGCGTATAAGGGCTGGCCATCGGGTTGTTCAAGAGCGTTTGAATTTCCGCACCGCCGACACCCAAAGCCGCGCCGACCACCAAGGCCATCACCGCAATCGGCAGGCGCAGATCCATCACAATCAGGCGGTTCATTTCATCGACTTCGGGTTTGCCCAGCAAAACATTGACCACTTCGCCGACAGGCAGCGTGTCCGTCATCGCCGGACCGGTGGCGATGTCGAATAAGAAGCTGACCGCCGCGATGATTAAAAACATCAAAACAATCAACCAACGCTTGCCTTCTAGCCTGCGCTGGTTTTTCACAATCTCGGCGACAACCGAATCATTCATTTTTTAAGCCTTTGAAATTAAGGAACAAGGTCGGACATCTATGCCTGACCATCTCTTTTGTCTGTATCCGTTTTGAAAGGGTGGTTTTTTGAAAATCGGGATAACGGAAGTCCAAACGGCTTTGCCCTCTCCCTAGCCCTCTCCCACGGGGAGAGGGGATCAGATAACTGAAATTCAACTATTGTTGTGATTCCCTGCAATTTGTTCTCTTTCCCACGGAGAGAGGGAGTCGGATGACTGAAATCCGACCATTGTTGTGATTTTCTGCCATTTGTTCCCTCTCCCCGTGGGAGAGGGCTAGGGAGAGGGCCAAAACAGTCAACCACACCTGGCACTCCCCGTTCGATACGAAGGAAATTCGTAGCGTGGGCTTTGCCCACGAAAACAGGAAACCTCATACCGTTCGCCATCATTTCCGCAAACGTTATCCATCGGCAAAGCCCACGCTACCGCTTCTGTACAAAACCCATGCTGCTTTCAGACGACCTTCCGCATAAAAAGGTCGTCTGAAACCCAGAAGCCCGCCTTACTGCCCTTTCGGATACAGGTAGAACGTACCGTTCGGCACGACCGGCAGGTTTTGGCGGTAGAAGTCGGTATAAGTTTTCTCAGGATTGAAGTCTTTGAACAACTGCGGATAAATCGCTTTGGCCATAAATTGAATCGATGCGCCGTCGGAGAGTGTGCGCGAATTGGCGTGGTAGGCGGCGTAGAGGCGGTTGTTTTTAATCGCAGGCAGGTTCGCCCAGCCGGCGCGTTTGGCAAAACCGGCCAAGCGTTTTTCCGCTTCGGCTTTCGGAATGCCCCAGCCCATCACCATGGCGGTCGGGCTTTTCTTCAATTCGGTTTCGCGACCGGTAATCACGATGACGTCGGGTTTGGCGGCGAGGACTTTTTCAGGATTGATCGGGCCGTAGAACTCGACCGAAGAAGCGGCGATATTGTTGCCGCCGACCAGCGTCGCCATCGAACCCCACATGCTCTTGCCGAAGGTTACGCTGTGTTCCGCAGGGCCTTTGTTGCCGAACTCGACATACACTTTAGGCTTGGGCAGGTTGGCTTTTTTCACGCGCGCTTGGATGGTGTCGGCGATGCGTTTGTAGTCCGCCGCCAATTTGTCCGCCTTTTGTTGCTGGCCGGTCAGCGTGCCGATAAGTTTGGTCGATTGGATGTGTTTGGCGACCGTTTGCGCGTTGTAGTCCAACACCACAATCGGAATGCCCGCTTTGTTGATGCGGGCAAGGTCTGAACCCAGAGCCTTATACTGCCAATCCGCCAGAATCAGCAAATCGGGTTTCAACGCCAATACTTTTTCAACGGAGAACGTGCCGACTTCCACCTCGCCCACGTCGGCAAGCTGGTTCAGCTTAGGCACGGCTTTGCTGAACGCCGCCCAGCTCGGCGGCGCCCAGTCGGCCCAAACCGCTTTGGAGAAGCCGACCACATTATTCAGCGCGTCCTTGCCGCCGATGGCCATGTAGTCTTGATAATAAAAGCCCAAAACCACGCGTTTGGCGGGCAGGTCGACGGTTACTTTGCGGCCGTTGACATCGGTAATTTGAACCGGTTTGGCATGGGCGGCGGCAGTGCCGAATGCCAATGCGGCGGCAAGGGCAAGGGAGGAGAAGCGCGAAAGTTTCATTAGAGTAAAATCCTTTTAATAAATAATGTTATATATAATTTATATATAAATAAGAATCTTTATTATTTATATGCGAGACTAATAGATTTAAAATAAACGGAAAAGTTCCGTTATTCAGGGAAGTTTTTATTACAAACGTGATGGTGTTTATTGTTCAGAAGACGCCTGCCGTTTGCCCGATAAAAGGTCGTCTGAAATATCAAGCAAAGACATAACCCCTTGTCAATATTATGTCATTTCATTTTTCGAAAGTCCGCCATGCTGACCATTACCACCTGCCTCACCTACCCCGAGCCGCCATCCAACCTGCTACCGTTGGCGGACGCGCTGACACAAAACGGCATCCCCACCGCTTTCGCGCCCTGGCAAAACCGCCCGAAATCCGCCTTCATCCTGCCTTTGTGCGCATGGGATTATGCGGCGGAGCCTGAAACGTTTGGGCAGTGGCTGACCGAAGCGGAAGCGTGCGAACAAAGATTTATCAACCCCGTCGGGCTGATGCGTTGGAACATGGACAAACGTTATTTGTGCGATTTGGCAGAATGGGGGGCGGACGTGATTCCGAGCGTGCAGACGTCGTCTGAAAAAGAAAAATTGGAAGACATTTTAAAAAATCGGGGCTGGCGGGAAGCGGTCGTCAAACCCGTTATCGGGCAGAGCGGGCGCGGCGTGGCGAAAATCAGGGCGGGAGAAGTGTCGTTGAAGGCGGAGGATTATCCGCAAGGCGTCATCGTCCAGCCTTATATCCGCGAAATCGAAACGGCGGGCGAAACCTCGCTGGTGTTTTTTGACGGGCATTTCAGCCATGCCGTACTGCGTATGCCGCCCCAAGGCGAATGGCGCGCCAATTCCGCCTACGGCGTCGCCGTCAGCCCTGCCGCGCCGCCGGAAAAAGCAGTCGAAACCGCACGGCAGATATTGGACATGCTGCCTGAAATACCGGCATACGCCCGAATAGACGGGACGCTGATCGGCGACAGGTTGCTGCTCAATGAATTGGAACTCGTCGAACCCGCCCTTTACCTGCATACCGCTGAAAACGCGGTTGCCGATATGGTGCAGGCGGTAAAGCGCGTTATCGCAGGTTGATGATAAAGAACCAATGCAAAAAAGGTCGTCTGAAAACAAAGGTAGCGGGTTTGAACCGTGCTATGCTTGTTTTCAGACGACCTCTTTAGAAAACCGACTGCGTTCGGCAGTCAACCTTTGATCGGCATTACAATTTAGGCTCCACCATCCAGACTGCGGCGAGTGTGATGATGGATGCCAAACTGATGATCATGATTAAATTTAAAAACAAAATTGACATATAGCCTCCGAAATGTTTGCTGTTGTGTTTATTATTGATACTGCCGTTCGGTATCATGGCGTACCGTAAGGCGGTTAGCGGCTTTACGCGGATACCCTTTTATAGTGGATTAACTTTAAACCAGTACGGTGTTGCCTCGCCTTAGCTCAAAGAGAACGATTCTCTAAGGTGCTGAAGCACCAAGTGAATCGGTTCCGTACTATCTGTACTGTCTGCGGCTTCGTCGCCTTGTCCTGATTTAAAGTTAATCCACTATCATTGAACTGCTTTGCCAGACGGGTAGAATAGCATTGTCAGAATAGTCACTTGGTGTATTTACCTAATTTATCAATAAGAAAAAGGCAATAATTATCAACAATCAATAAAAAGCACTATCACTTTCGAATGTTTTTAATCAAACATAGCTCATTAACAGGAAAACCTTTCCAAATCTCTATTTTTATTTGATTTATGCACAATTTTCATATCCGTTTCCGCCGCACGGCGCTCATAGCCGGTGTGGTATTTTTGCCTTTGGCGGTGTTGATTGCCTTCCATTTACACACGCATGGCGGTTTTGAATTTGAAAAACCTTTAATGATGTGGGTCCACCATAACATCGGTGAAGGCTTTTTCCCGATTGCCACTGTTTTGCATTATTTGGGCAAAACCGCCATCGCCGTGCCTCTAATCGGCATCGCGGCATGGTGGCTGTATCGAGCAGGTAATCGTCGTGGCGCGTTGTTTTGCGTGAGCGCCGCCTTAATACCGACGCTGAATATGTTGTTGATTAAAAATTGGTTTGAGCGTCCGCGACCGCTTTTTTGGCCGCGCATGATTGAAGAGACTAATTTTTCGTTTCCCAGCGGACACAGTACCTTTTCCGCCGCCATCGCCGTTATGATGATTATGTTGTGCAGTGAGACGCCTTATCGGCGTGTTGCGTGGCTGATCGGCATTGCCTTTGCCCTGAGTACCGGTTTTTCGCGCGTTTATTTGGGCGTGCATTATCCGACCGACGTTTGGGCGGGCTGGACAAACGGCACGCTGACCGCGTTGTTGGTTTATTATTTCGTGTTCAGGGGCCGCTATCTTTCAGACGACCCTGCCGTCTCCCAAATATCTTCAGATTATGGATAACTTATCGCCCAATACGCCGTTTTGGCTGCGCAACGGCCACGCCGACACTATTTTCGCCAAATTCCTGCAACGCCCCTCCCCCGCTTACCGGCGCGAGTTGCTGCCCGACAGCACCGG
The DNA here is from genome assembly GCA_963532335.1 of uncultured Neisseria sp. Classification (GTDB taxonomy): domain Bacteria; phylum Pseudomonadota; class Gammaproteobacteria; order Burkholderiales; family Neisseriaceae; genus Neisseria. Next base: position 27,209 of record CAUSKT010000001.1, read on the forward strand.
CAAAGCACAAGTCGCCTACGATTTTGTCGACAGCCCCAATCCCGACGCGCCGCTGGTGGTTTTGTTTCACGGCTTGGAAGGCAGCAGCCAGAGCCATTACGCGGTCGAACTGATGCGCGCGGTACAAGACAAAGGCTGGAACGGCGTGGTCGCCCATTTCCGCAGTTGCGGCGGCATCCCCAATACCGCGCCCGTGTTCTACCACTTGGGCGATACGCCTGAAATCGCTTTTATGCTCGACACGCTTGCTGCACGTTATCCCGTCATTTATGCGGCAGGCGTTTCGCTCGGCGGCAATGCTTTGGCAAAATATTTGGGCGAACAAGGCGGCAATGCGCTGCCCCGCGCCGCCGCCGTCATTTCCGCGCCGGTTGATGCGACGCTGGCGGGTACGCGCTTCGACAAAGGCATGTCGCGCCTGTTATATACCCGTTATTTTTTGAACTCGTTGCTGCCCAAAGCCCGCAACGTCGCCGGTTTGCAGAATGCCCATCCCGACCGCAATGTTGCCGCCCTGTTGAAACAATGCAAAACGCTGGGCGACTTCGACGATACGTTTACCGCGCCGCTGCACGGTTTTGTCGACCGTTTCGACTATTACCGCCGCGCCTCGTGCAAACCTTGGCTCAAAAAGGTCACGAGTCCTTTGCTGCTACTCAACGCCGTCAACGACCCCTTCCTACCGCCCGAAGCCCTGCCGAATGTGAACGAAGTGTCTCCGTCCGTCACGCTTTTGCAGCCCGAACACGGCGGACACGTCGGCTTCGTCAGCCGCGACGGGGGTCGTCTGAATTTGCAATGGCTGCCGCAAACGGTATTGTCTTATTTCGCACAATTTGAATAGTGTTTCCGAACGGCTGTCGGCGCTGCGTTGAGGCAAACGGTTGAAACAAATAAAAGGTCGTCTGAAAACCCGTATTTCAGGTTTTCAGACGACCTTTTTACTGCTCAAACGGCTGACCGCTCAATCAGTCGTGACCGATATCGACGGTTTTCTCTTTGTAGCGCGTATCGGGGACGAGGACGATTTTTTCGTCCACTTTGCCGATGGCTTTCACGTCTTTGCCCGGGTAGTCCAACTGATGCAGGAAGTAGCGGATACAGTTGAGGCGGGCACGTTTTTTGTCGTCGGAGCGGATGATGACCCAAGGCGCGTCGCCGGTGTGGGTGTGGAAGAACATGGCATTTTTGGCTTCGGTGTAGTCGTCCCAGCGGTCGAGCGACTGGATGTCCACGGGGGAAAGTTTCCAGTGTTTCAGGGGGTCGTCGCGGCGGGAGATGAAGCGGCGCAGTTGTTCTTCGCGGGATACGGAGAACCAGAATTTGAAGAGGTGGATGCCGCTGGCGACGAGCATGCGTTCCAATTCGGGGGTTTGGCGCATGAAGAGCAGGTATTCATTGGGTTCGCAGAAGCCCATCACGCGCTCTACGCCGGCGCGGTTGTACCATGAGCGGTCGAAGAAGACCATTTCGCCTGCGGTCGGCAGGTTTTGGATGTAGCGTTGGAAATACCATTGACCGCGTTCGGTGGTGGTCGGTTTTTCCAGTGCGACAACGCGTGCGCCGCGCGGATTCAAATGTTCCATAAAGCGTTTGATGGTACCGCCCTTGCCTGCGGCGTCGCGGCCTTCAAACAGGCTGACGATGCGTTGGCCGGAGTCTTTGACCCAGCTTTGCACTTTCAGCAATTCGATTTGCAGCTTTTGTTTTTCTTTTTCGTATGCGGCGCGGCGCATACGTTGCTTGTAGGGGTAATTGGCGGGAAGCGGCGCGCTGCCGGAATCTTCGTCCGTACCGCGTCCTTCGTGTTCCAAAACGGCCTTTTCGAAAACTTGCAACTGGTCTTGCTTTTCGCCCAATTCAACGTTTTCAAACGGTTCTAACTGATGATCTGCCATAGGGTCTCCTTATTGATTAAGTTTGAAATGATATGGTGTGGTATGGTTTGATTCTACTCCTTTGCCCCTCAGCGGACTACATAAAATTACACTGCTTCATTTTTTTCGGCGCGGTCTGCTAATTTGTGTAAAAACGGCGTATAATTAGGCTATTTGCACCACAGCCATGCCCTATTTCGCCCTGTTTGACGATGCCGTGAGCGGCCGCGCAAAACTCTATCAAAATCATGTGGAAAGCCGCCTTTTCCATCATAACGAACTGGATTCGCTAAACGATACGCTGCAAAAGGGCTGGCAAAAAGGGCTGCATGCTGTGTTGTTTGCAGACTACGAATTCGGTTTGCCGCTGATGGGGATTGAGTCCGAACGTGGCGGCAATCTTGCCCTGCACTGGTTTGCCGACTGCGCCGACATCGACGCCGAAAGCTGGCTTGCCCAAAATTCAGACGACCTCCCCGCCGGCATTTCTACGCCGCAATCCTCCGTATCCGAAGCCGATTACCTCGACCACATCCGCCAAATCCACGAAGCCATCCGGCGCGGCGACACCTATCAAATCAACTACACCACCCGCCTGCACCTGCAAGCCTACGGCAACCCCGTCAGCCTCTACCGCCGCCTGCGCCAACCCGTCCCCTATGCCGTCTTGTCCCACCTGCCCGATGCGGAAGGGAAATCCGCGTGGACGCTGTGTTTCTCACCCGAACTCTTCCTCAAAATCGGTGCAGACGGCACCATCAGCACCGAACCGATGAAAGGCACCGCGCCGATTTTGGGCGACGGGCAAGACGAGCGCCGCGCCGCCGAGTTGCAAGCCGACCCGAAAAACCGCGCCGAAAACGTGATGATTGTCGATTTGCTGCGCAACGACCTCGGCAAAATCGCCCAAACCGGCAAAGTATGCGTGCCCGAGCCGTTTAAAGTATCGCGTTTCGGCAGCGTCTGGCAGATGACCAGCACCATCCAAGCCCAAGCCCTGCCGCACATTAGCGCCGCCGACATCCTCCGCGCCGCCTTCCCCTGCGGCAGCATCACCGGCGCGCCCAAACGCATGAGCATGCAGATTATCGAATCGCTCGAAGCCGAACCGCGCGGCCTTTACACCGGCAGCATCGGCTACCTGAATCCATGTGAAAGTGGACTGGGATTTGAAGGTATATTCAACGTCGTCATCCGCACCTTGTCGCTCAAACCCGCTTCAGACCCGATTTCAGACGACCTAGATAGTGGATTAACAAATCAGGACAAGGCGACGAAGCCGCAAACAGTACAGATAGTACGGCAAGGTGAGGCAACGCCGTACCGGTTTAAAGTTAATCCACTCTATCAAGGGGTGTACGGCGTCGGCTCCGGCATCGTCATCGACAGCGACCCCGCCGCCGAATATCGGGAATGCGGCTGGAAAGCCCGTTTCCTCAACGAATTTCGCCCCGCCTTCGGCATCTTCGAAACCATGCGCGTGGAAAACAGGCAATGCCGCCTGCTCGACCTGCATTTAGGTCGTCTGAAAACCTCCGCCCAAGCCCTCAACCTGCCCCTGCCCGAAGATTGCGAAACCCGAATCCGACAATACATCGCCAAACTGCCCGACGGCCTGTTCCGACTGAAAGCCGAACTCGTTTCAGACGGCCTCATCCTCAGCCATGCCGCCACCGCCGAACTGCCCGCCCCGCAGCGCGTCATCCCCGCCCCGCAACCCCTCCCGCACCGCGACTACCTGCGCCGCTTCAAAACCACCCGCCGCGCCCTGTACGACCAAGCGTGGCAAACCGCCGAAACACAAGGCGCGTTCGACAGCCTGTTTTTCAATTCAGACGGCCTCCTGCTCGAAGGCGGCAGAAGCAACGTATTCATCAAATACCAAGGGCAATGGCTCACCCCGTCTCTGGATTTGGACATCCTCAACGGCGTCATGCGCCAAGCCGTGTTGCAGCAGCCGCAAACCTACTTGGGCACGGACGCAGTCATCGAAACGCACATTACCCGCGACATGCTCGAACGCGCAGAAAAAATCCGCCTCTCCAACGCCTTGAGGGGCGTGTTTGAGGCGGATTTGGTCGTTAAAGAATAAAATTATTTCCTGAAAACGGATAAAGCCGACAGGCGGAGTATTCGTGAAACGGGTTATATGTCTGAAGCTTGAGTGTTCACAAACATGCGCACGACCTTACCCTCATAACGCTGGTTCAACCACGCCTGTAAGCGTTCGCGATCTTTGGCAGGCAAAGGCTCCTTAAATTCGAGCGAGACAACGACAATATTGTCATGTTCGCCTGTTTCCGATTTAGTATTTTCGCTGCTTTCAGGCTGCTCGGAAACAGGCTCTGTTTGCGCTTTCTCCCAAACCAAGCCGCGTCCGACAACGATTTTTTCCGCTTCCGGATATTGGGCTTTTAATTCCTTAAGTACCGCAGCATCGTCAGCACCGGCGGTATCGGCAGTTTTGCCCGCAAGCACGGTATCGATATAGGCCTGCTGCTCTTTCAGTTCATTTTGCTGCTGAACCGGATTGTTTCGGCTTGCCAGCAATTCTTCGATTTTGGCACCATCCCCTCCCGCATAAACCACGTTCACCTCCGGCTCTTTTACCCCCGACGCATTAAGGCTTTTTTCCAACAGGGCGATGATTTTCTCGGCATTACCCGTTCCGTTGACAATCAGACCGACTTTATTTTCCTTGTAGTTCAACACCTTACGAAGAACAAAAAAACTTTCCTGCTGCTGCGCGGCGGTGATCGCGGCATTGGCTTTTGTGTTGAACAGTTCCTGGCGCACCAGTCCTGATGCCATATAGCCGCTCGGAATCATCACAGCCAACACGACAACAGTAATCATGATACTTTGCAACCGGCGTTTGGATTCCGTTACCAACCCCCTGCGCGGCAGCTTGAGCAGTTTGGAAAACAACAAGGTCGAAAAAGCTATGAACACGCAGTTGATGGCAAAAAGATATGAAGCGCCGAAAAAATATTGCCAGTTGCCATGTGCCAGTCCGTAGCCCGCAGTACACAGGGGCGGCATCAATGCGGTCGCAATCGCCACACCCGGTATGGCATTGCCTCCTTCTTTTCGGGTCAGCGCCACAATGCCCGCACTACCGCCGAAGAAGGCAATCAACACATCCCAAAGGGTCGGCTGAGTACGCGCCAAAAGCTCGCTTTGCGCCTCTTTAAGCGGGGTTAATAGAAAATACAGTGTAGCAGTAACCAAACTGATGGCGACGAATACCATAATATTGCGCACCGCTTGGCGGATCAGCGCAGTATCGCCCACCGCCAAACCGTAACCCATACCGACGATCGGTCCCATCAACGGAGAAATCAACATCGCTCCGATCACTACCGCCGTGCTGTTTACATTCAGACCGATACTCGCCACAGCAATGGCAAACATCAATACCCACATATTCGTTCCGGACACCCGAGTATTGGCACGGATAGTGGCATCGATCTTATCGGGATGAGCTTGGTCATGCGCAAGATTGAACACATCTTGCAACTTGGTCATGGCACCCTTGTCTTCTTGTTCCTGCTTTTCTTGTATTTCCTGATTTTTACTTTCTTCCTGATCTTGCATGTGCGTATCCTAAAATTTTAATAGTTTATTTTAAATATCTAATTCATAGAGAATTTTTGAGTAATGAAATAATGCCTTGCCATTACGGCTAAATCTGACAGGCACAATTCTCGCAATATATTAGCATACGTACGCAAACTTCCCCCGCCGGACGGGGAAGGGACAAGTTGCCTTGCGGCAACGAGTAGCGTGGGCTTTGCCCACGAAAGCCACCGTCTGACAACCCCAATCATCCAACAACCAAATCAAACAACAGCCGAATTGGCGTTCATTTTGTGGGTAGAACCCACGCTACGCATTGCTGCCGTATCCGTTTTCAGACGACCTTTTATCTGCTCACTCCTCCTATTTCCACCACCCCGTACTCAGCGAAAAAGATACCGGGTCATAATATTTCGGCAGTTGTTGCGGGATGCCGAGGTTGTTGCGGTAAACGACGCGGTAGCGGTCGGCGTACCAGGCGGGGACGATGATGTATTGGTGGCGGATGGTGCGGTCTAGTGCCCGGGAGGTGGTTTTCAGCTCTTCGCGGTTGGTAAAGCTGCCGAAATGTTTGAGCAGCTTTTCGACTTCGGGGCGGCACACGCCGGCGAGGTTTCGGCTGCCGGGGATTTTGGCGGCTTCGCAGCCGAAATAATCGTATTGTTCGTTGCCGGGGCTTTCGCTGTTGGCATAGGCGGTAATGGTCATGTCGAAGTCGAAATCGTTGAGCCGCCTTTGGTATAAGGCGGGGTCGGTAACGCGGATGTTCATGGTTACGCCGATTTTGGCGAGGTCGCGCTGCCATTTGGCGGTAATGCGTTCGTAGGTTTTGGAGGCGGTCAGGAACTCAAAGGTCAGGGGTTTGCCTTGGCTGTCGGTCAGTTTGCCGTTTTTATAGCGGTAGCCTGCTTTTTCCAAGAGTGCGCGGGCTTTGAGCAGGTTGGGGCGTATGCCTGTTTTCGGGTCGGTTTGGGGCGGCTCGGGGACGGGTTGGTTCAGGACGACGGGGTCGAGGGTGTTGCCGAGGGACTGGAGCAGTTTCAGTTCCGCGCCTTGCGGTTTGCCTGTCGCCGCCATCTCGCTGTTGGTGAAGAAGCTGTTGCTGCGGCGGTATGCGCCGTAGAAAATGCGCGCGTTGATGCTTTCAAAGTCGAAGCTCTCGACCATCGCCTGCCGCACGAGGATGTTGTTGAACGGGGCGCGGCGCAGGTTCATGACGAAGCCCTGCATGCCGGCGTCGCTTTTCTGTATCCATTCGTGTTTGCCCATGCCGCGTTTGGCGAGCATTTCGTCGGAATAGCCCCGCGCCCAGTTTCGGGCGACATTTTCGTAAACGAAGTCGTATTGTCCGGCTTTGAGGCCTTCAAGGCGGACGCTGTTGTCTTTGAAATATTTGAAGCGGACGGTGTCGAAGTTATATCTGCCTTTGCGGGTCGGCAGGTTTTGCGCCCAGTAGTTTTTGTCGCGCGCGTATTCGCTCATGCGCCCGATGTCTGCTTTGACGAAACGGTAGGGGCCGGAGCCGATGGGCATTTTGTTTGCGCCTTTTTCCAGCCCTTCGGGGTAGCTTTTATGAGAAAACACAGGCAGTTGCCCTAATGCCATGTGTAATTCGGCATTGCGCTGTTTGAAGCGGAAAACGACTGTCCTGTCGTCGGGCGTTTCGACTTTGGCTACGTCGCTCCAATATATGCGATAGAAGGGATTGGCGGCTTTGTCTTGGGTAAGCAGGCGGAAGGAGGCGGCTACGTCTTTGGCAAGGACGGGGTCGCCGTTGTGGAATTTGGCTTTCGGGTTGAGCCTGAATGTTGCCGACAGTCCGTCTTCGGCAAGTGAAAAGTCTTCCGCCAGCAGTCCGTACATGGAGAAAGGTTCGTCCCAACTGTTGTCCGTAAGCATGTCCACGGTCAGATTGAGGACGCCGGCTTCTTTGTCGCCTTTGAGGGTAAACGGGTTGAACGTATCAAAGCCGCCCTGTATCGGTAGGGAAAACACGCCGCCTTTGGGCGCGTCGGGATTGACGTATTCGTAGGCGCGAAAGTCTGCGGGATATTTCGGCTCCTGCCCCAAACCCAAACCGTATGCGGCAAAAGCGGTGGCAGTGGAGAAGGAAAGCAGGAGGAGGACGAGGGTTTTCATAGGGTTTCAAACCGAGCGGGACGATGAAGCCCGATTATAGCAAAAGGTCGTCTGAAAACTGCTTTCAGACGACCTTTTATCCGTTTCAAAACATAATCAAGAAGGCTGCTGCCGGTTTTTCGCCTGAGCGTCAAACTCCGCCAGCGTCATGTTCAAAGTCTGCAAACACGGCGTCATCACCGCATCGACGGCTTGGTTCACATGATCCCTTTCCACAGGCGACGGGCGGTAAACGAAGAGCTTGAAGAGTTCGCTCAACTCAATCGAATCCGCCCCCGTTTTCAACACCCAGCCCTGACGGCCGTTGTAGATATAGCCGTGCCGCGCCAGCTTTTCCAAAAGCTCGCCCAACTCATCGTAGCCCATATTGATATGCCGTCTGAACTCCTGAACAGGCAAGGCTTTGCCCTCTTTTTGCGCCGCATCCAAAAGCAGCAGGATTTTCAACACATCATCAAACCGCCCGCGCGAATCGAAGCCCCTGCGGAACGCCTCGCCCTGCCAATAAGACAGCGACGAAGTCAGCACCGCGCCGCCCAACACCAGCGTCCACAGCAAATTCAGCCACACCAAGAAAAACGGTACGGCGGCAAACGCCCCGTAAATCGAGCGGTAGCCGTCGAAATTGCCCATATACCAAGCAAACAGGAAACGCGCCGTCTCCAAGCAAAACGCCGTAATCAAAGCCCCTATGAACGCATGATGCCCGGGCACGAAGCGGTTGGGTACAAAGCGGTACAAACCCCACAACAAAAGCGTCGCGAAAAACAGCGTGCCTAAGGTTTGCAGTAACCCCACCACCCATTGCGGCGCAAACGAAGCCAGCGCAGATTCCTGCACCGACCCGACCATAAAAGAAATCCCCACGCCCAAAGACAGCGGCCCAAAAGTCAGCAACGCCCAATACACCAAAAACTGCATCATCCAAGGCCGCTGCGTATTGACCCGCCAAATCCGGTTGAACGCATTATCAATCGTCCGAATCAGCATCAGCGACGTCACCACCAGCATCACACTGCCAATCGCCGTCAACTTCCCCGCCTGATTGCGGAACGCATTGATATAATCAAACACCATGTCCGCACCCTGCGGCACAATAGTCTGATTGACGAAGGAAACAAAAGAATCCGACCAACGGTCGAACACAGGAAAAATCGAAGCGACCGCCACCATCACCGTCAATACCGGCACCAAAGCCAGAAGCGTCGTAAACGTCATACTCGCCGCAGCCTGCGGCACACGCTCCTCATCGAAACGCCGGACCACAAACCACGCAAACGCAAACGCCTTACTGTCCGACAAACCTTGCCACCATTTCAAAAACGGCATAATCTTTCCCGAAAAAATAACGAATTGAAAATAAAAAACAGAAAACGCCCGCAGCACACCCCACGTCGTCTGAAAACACAGCCTCAGCGAAATTAACACCTATTTCCCACCGACCCCATTGTAACGGAATACCCAAATGAACCCAAATCCCCTCAAAATCCTCGTCCTCTACTACTCCCAAAACGGCAGCACCCTCAACCTCGCCCGCCAAATCGCACGCGGCATCGAAAGCGTCGCAGGCTGCGAAGCCGTATTGCGCACCGTCCCCAAAGTCTCCACCATCTGCGAAGCCGTCGAAAAAGACATCCCCGACAGCGGCGCCCCCTATGCCACCGCCGAAGACCTCAAAACCTGCGCCGCCCTCGCCCTAGGCAGCCCCACCCGCTTCGGCAACATGGCGGCCGCCATGAAATACTTCATCGACGGCACCATCCCCCTGTGGCTCGGCGCAGAACTCGCCGGCAAACCCGCCACCGTCTTCACCAGCACCTCCTCCCAACACGGCGGACAAGAAACCACCCTCCTCACCATGATGCTCCCCCTCCTGCACCACGGCATGATCATCAGCGGCATCCCCTACACCGAATCCGCCCTCGGCAGCACCCAAAGCGGCGGCACCCCCTACGGCGCATCCCACGTCGCCGGACACGACAGCAAACCCGTCCTGACCGCCGAAGAAAACGACATCGCCTTCGCACAAGGCAAACGGCTGGCAGAACTCGCCGTCAAGTTGGCTTAAAGCGGGCAGTTTAGAAATCCAATCTGCCAAAAACTAAAAGGTCGTCTGAAAACCTGATTTCCAAGTTTTCAGACGACCTTTTACCAACATCTGCCCGTCAAGCCGAAAAAGCCTTATATGCCATCGAAGCAATAATCAGCAAAACCGTTACGACCAAAACCTTACGGATGATTTCCCCGTCTGAATGGATAGCATGGAGGCTGCCGAAATGGTTGCCCAACAAATTCGCCAAAATCATCGGGATTCCGATTAGGAACGCCATTTTCCCCGCTATCAAGAAAGCAACGAATGCCCCGATATTGGAAGCAAAATTAAAAATCTTAGAAGTAGCCGAAGCCTGCAACAACGACAATTTGTTGATAACAAACAAAGCAATGATGAAAATGCTGCCCGTGCCCGGTCCGAAAAAACCGTCATAAAAACCAACAATCAGACAAGTTAAAAAGACGGCGATGGCAGATTTTTTTATCTCGCCGCGTCCGTCATCTTTTTTCAGCAAAACGCCTTTGAACAAAGTTGCCAGCAAGCCTATGGGTAAAAACGCAAGAATGATGTAATTGATGGTTTCCACAGGCAGAATCAGAATGACTTTCGCACCGACGAACGCCCCGATTAAAGCCGCAACGATGCCGACCGGCACAATGCGCCATACAATCGAACTGCTTTTCATAAAGTTTTTAATCGCAGCCACCGTACCGATGGTACTCACCAATTTTTCCTGTGCCAACGCGACCTGCGGCGGCAAGCCGACCATCAAAAACGCGGGAATCAAAATCAGCCCGGCTCCGCCCGCAATAGCATCGACATAGCCCGCAATTAAAGACGCGGCAACCAATAGGAAAAGACCGAGATAAAAATAATCGGCAATAATGCTGCCGGGAATAAATAATTGTTCCATGGATTGTTTCCTCTTCATTAGATTTAAATTTTTGTATGCGGCAACACGCAGGACTGTTTAAAACTTAAAATCAAAGTATCCGTACATTAATGACCACCATAAAAATTGTCAACACTATTTATTTTTGTAAAAATAAACCGAAAATCAGTTAACCGCTTCAATTAGTTTCTTCTGCTAAAAGATCGTCTGAAAACCTTAATCGATTCCAAAATAAAAACCCGCTTCAAAAAGCGGGTTTCTTGTATCCGGTCAGGGCAGACCGTCTGTCCGTATTGTCCGAAACTTCGTTACTGTTTTTCTATTTTCCGGCGGGCAATTTCCGCTTTTTTACGGCTTGCCGCCAGTTGTTCGCGCATTTCGTTCAAGATTTGCTTGGAAGATTTCGGTTTTTCCCAGTTATCCGGTTCTACATTTTGTCGTTGCGCCAATTGCTTTTGATGCTCTTGATAAAGCGCATTCGATTCTTCGGAGACTTTGCGGGCAATGTTCGGCAGCTCTTTTTCAACCAAAGCCTCGGCGCGTTGTTGGGCAAGATGGCGTTCTTTGCGGCTTTGGGCGCAATATTGTTTACTGTCTTGCTCGGGGGAATAGCCGTAATGAGGCAGCGGTTTCCCTGCTTTTTTCATCGCCATGCTGTAATTGACGCATTGCAAGGCTTGCGGATCGGCAGCCATGTACAAAGAGTATAAATGCCCGGCATAGTCTTTGATGTCCTCATTGTCCCCGCCGCATACATTCACCGTAGCCTCAATCAGCGCCGTATCTTGCAGCATTTGCCGGCAATGTTCGACCTGCTCCGTATTCAAACTGACGGCGGGCTCTTGCGCGGCGGCTGAAAAAGATAAAGTCAAAGCAAGTAAGCCTAAAGCAGATTGTTTCATGGTTTTTCCTTTTAAACCGGAATGATATTTTCAAATAAAGCATGAATGTCGGAACGCAGTACATTCATGCCCGAAGTTTTCAGACGACCCCTTCCATCCTTATCTGCCATCCTTCTGACGGATAAAGGCATCGGCTTTGGCGCGGCGTTCGGTTTCTTCGGCAACGGTTTTACGCAGCAATTCGTCAACGGGAATACCGCGGCGCGGGGCTTCTTCTTCCGCATACTGTTTTATCTTACTGTCCATATACGCCTCTACCTGACGGCGCAAACGGTCGCGTTCTTCGCGGCTTTCCGCGCAAAGGCGCTTCAATTCCTTATCTTCGAGATGGTGAAAGCTTTGTTTTTTGAATTCTTCCTCCAGTTTCGGATATTGTCGGCACTGATCGACTTTCGGATGGTTAAACAACAAAACCATAGACAAAAGGTCGAAATATTCGGCGGTCTCTTTATTGTCCCGGTAACAAAGCGAACCGTTCGCCAAAGTATTGGTGTCTTTAAACAATTGCCCGCACTCGGCGGCAAGCTTTTTATTCGCCGCAGAAGCGGATGGCGCACCGGTTTGATTTTGCGCGGCGGCAGAAGCGGACAAACCGGCGAGCAGCAAAGAAAATACAAAGGCTTTTTTCATATGGGTACTTTCAAAAAACAGATGGGAAAATCATGAATAGTTTATATATAGGGGTCGTCTGAAAACTTTCAGACGACCTTTTGCCTGTCAATATTTAGGCAGCGAGCAGCCTTCGGGCGTAGTGATCTTGCATTGTACCGCCCCAGAAGCCTGACATTTTCTTAATGCTGCTGGTTCAGCCTGTCCGATTTGAGCTGCGCCTCCGTAGAAAGTCTTCAATTTTTTGCCCGATTTCCCTTGGGCAACAGCAAGACAGCCGTTTCTAAACGAAGAACCCACTACACACGGTACATTGCGTCCACCCTGTTCACAGGATTTGATAGCTTCTCTTTCCGCTGCCTCACGCGAATCCATATTGATTGAACCAGCCGAAATACCCGTTTTAAGGTTAACCGCCCATGCGCCGTATTTTGATGGGACGTTGATATTAACTATTTCCGTAGGCTGCTGCCGAGACTGGCGGGGAGATGCGCAATTGGAATTGTAGCCGTATGCACACAATGCCGAATTATTCTGCAATGCGCCTTTGGTTGCATCATAGGTTGGGTCGGCGGCATAAGTATTAAAACTCGCCAGCCCCAAAAAGATAAAAAGCAGTTTTTTCATCAGTCTTATTCCTTTGTTTGGTCGTAATCTCTTTTTGCTTTCTTAAAGCAAGAACCTGATATAGAGGTCGTCTGAAAACTTTCAGACGACCTTTTGCCTGTCAATATCTAGGCAACGAGCAGGCTTCAGAAACAACAATTTTGCATTGCGGAACACCCGCAGCCTGACATTTCCTCAAAGCTTCCGCTTCAGCACGACCCGGTTTTGTCGTACCAGAGAAAACCCTCGATTGTTTACCCTCATTCCCTTGAGCAACAGCGATACAACCGTTTCTCACCCAAGCAGATACAATACATGGTGCATTGCGACCGCCTTTTTCACAGGTTTTAATCGCTTCTTTTTCCGCAGCTTCACGCGAATCCATGTTGAGGGCGCCGCCTGCAATACCCGTTTTAAGGTTCACCGCCCATGCGCCGTATTTGGATGGGACGTTGATATTGACGACTTTGGGGCTGTTTTGAACAGAACCGCCGCTAGAAGATTGGGGCGTACCGACATTGTATAAAATCTGCCGTCCCGAACTGTCGATAATGCGGCAAGTTCCCGTAGCGGGTTGGTACTCTCCGCCGCAGCCGTTGGCATAGACATTCAAACTTGCCAGTCCCAATAAGATAAAAAACAATTTTTTCATCAGTCTTATTCCTTTGTTTGGTCGTAATCTCTTTTGCTTTCTTAAAGTAAGAACCTGATATAGAGGTCGTCTGAAAACTTTCAGACGACCTTTTGCTTGTCAATATTGCGGCAACGAGCAGCCTTCGGATGCGACAATTTTGCATTGTGCAACACCCGCAGCCTGACATTTCCTCAAGGCTTCCGCTTCAGCACGACCCGGTTTTGTCGTACCAGAGAAAATCCTCGACTGTTTATCTTCTTTACCTTGAGCAGCAGCGATACAGCCGTTTCTAACCCAAGCGATTACTTTACAAGGAGCATTACTGCCACCTCGTTCACAAGTTTTAATCGCTTCTTTTTCAGCGGCAGCACGGGAATCCATATCAAGTGCGCCGCCTGAAATACCCGTTTTGAGATTGACTGCTAAAGCCAAATATTTTGAGGGGACATTGATGTTGATAACTTTAGTATTGTTTTGGACGTTGGAGGATTGGGGCGGAGCCATATTGTATTGAACCATTTCCCCATTATTCCCCTGAAAGCGGCAAATACCGCTGACAGGATCAAATTGTCCGGGGCAGCCGTTGGCATAGACATTAAAACTTGCCAGTCCCAATAAGATAAAAAACAATTTTTTCATCAGTCTTATTCCTTTGTTTGGTCGTAATCTCTTTTCTTAAAGCAAGAACCTGATACCGAGGTCGTCTGAAAACTTTCAGACGACCTTTTGCCTGTCAATATTGCGGCATCGAGCAGCCTTCAGGGGCAAAAATGGTGCATTGCGAATAACCGGAAGCCTGACATTTCCTTAATGCTTCAGCCTCGGCAAGACCAGGTTTTTTTATTCCAGTAAAGGCTTTCCATTTATTCCCTAATTTACCTTGTGCAACGGCAATACAACCATTCCTGACAGAAGCTCCTATTTTGCAAGGTGCATTGCGACCGCCTTTTTCACAGGTTTTAATCGCTTCTTTTTCCGCAGCTTCACGCGAATCCATGTTGAGGGCGCCGCCTGCAATACCCGTTTTAAGGTTAACCGCCCATGCGCCGTATTTGGACGGGACGTTGATGTTGATAACTTTAGTATTGTTTTGGAGGTTGGAAGATTGGGGCGGAGCCATATTGTATTGAACCATTTCCCCGTTATTCCCCTGAAAGCGGCAAATACCGCTGACAGGATCAAATTGTCCGGGGCAACCGTTGGCATAGACGTTAAAACTCGCCAACCCCAATAAGATAAAAAGCAGTTTTTTCATCAGTTTTTCCTTGGTTTGAAGATACAAAAAAAGCTGTCCGAACATCTTGCATGGTTTCAGACAGCTTTTTTCAGCGTTTTAGCCCACTTTATCCCCGGGCTGCGCGCCCGCATCGACATCGAGGAGCTTCAGTTTGCCCTCGGCTGTGGCGGCGGAGAGGATCATGCCTTCGGATACGCCGAATTTTGCCATTTTGCGCGGGGCGAAGTTGGCGACGGCGATGACCATGCGGCCGTTCAATTCGGCAGGATTTGGGTAAGACGCGGCGATGCCGGAGAAGATGATGCGTTTTTCAAAACCGAAATCGAGGTCGAATTTTAGGAGTTTGGTGCTGCCTTCGACGGCTTCGCAGTTCAATACTTTGGCGACGCGCATGTCGATTTTCATGAAATCGTCGAAGCTCGCCTGTTCGGCGACTTTTTCGTATTTGCTCTCTTCGGCGGCAGGCGCGGGGGTCGTCTGAATGCTTTGTTTGTTGGCTTCGATTAAATCGTCCACTTGTTTTTGCTCCACTCGTTGCATTAAATGTTCGTATTTGTTGATGGCGTGTTCGCCTAAGGTTTCGCGCGTGTTCGCCCAGGTAATCGCGTCCAGATTGAGGAAACGCGCGGCGTTGGCGGCGGTTTGCGGCAACACGGGGGCGAGGTAGGCGGTCAGCATGGTGAAGGCGTTGATGAGTTCGCTGCATACTTCGTGCAGGCGTTCGTCTTGACCTTCCTGTTTGGCGAGTTCCCACGGTTTGTTGGCATCGACGTATTCGTTCACGGCATCTGCCAATGCCATGATGTCGCGCAGGGCGCGGGCGTATTCGCGGTTTTCGTATTGCTCGGCGATGGTGTCGCTTTCGGCGGCGAGTTTTGCCAGCAATGCGCTGCCTGAAACGTCTTTCAGACGACCTTCAAAGCGTTTGGCGATGAAACCTGACGCGCGGGCGGCGATGTTGACGTATTTGCCGACGAGGTCGCTGTTGACGCGGCTGATAAAGTCTTGCAGGTTCAAATCGATGTCTTCGATTTTGCTGTTGAGTTTGGCGGCGATGTAGTAGCGCATCCACTCGGGATTCAGGCCTTGTTCCAGATAGGATTTGGCGGTGATGAAGGTGCCGCGCGATTTGGACATTTTTTGTCCGTCCACGGTCAAAAAGCCGTGTGCGTACACGCCGGTCGGGGCGCGGTGGCCGGAGAAATGCAGCATGGCGGGCCAGAACAGGGCGTGGAAATAGAGGATGTCTTTGCCGATGAAGTGGTACATCTCGGTTTGGCTGTCGGCTTTGAAATATTCGTCAAAATCGATGCCGATGCGGTCGCACAGGTTTTTAAACGACGCCATGTAGCCGACGGGCGCGTCCAGCCAGACGTAGAAGTATTTGCCCGGCGCGTCGGGGATTTCGAAACCGAAATACGGCGCGTCGCGGGAGATGTCCCAGTCGGACAGGGTGGTTTCTTCGCCTTCGCCCAGCCATTCTTTCATTTTGTTGAGGGCTTCGGGTTGCAGATGGGGCTTGCCGTCGTGCGGGTTGTTGCCGGAAGTCCATGCTTTGAGGAAGTCGGCGCATTCGCCCAGTTTGAAGAAGAAGTGTTCGGATTCGCGCAATTCGGGTTTGGCACCGGAAACGGCGGAATACGGGTTAATCAGTTCGGTCGGGGAATAGGTCGTGCCGCAGACTTCGCAGTTGTCGCCGTATTGGTCTTGGGCGTGGCATTTCGGGCATTCGCCTTTGACGAAGCGGTCGGGCAGGAACATTTGTTTTTCGGGGTCGAAAAGCTGCTCGATGACGCGGCTTTCGATTTTGCCGTTGGCTTTCAGCGCGCGGTAAATGTCTTGGGAAAACTGTTTGTTTTCAGGGGAATGGGTGCTGTAATAATTGTCGTAGCCGATGAAAAAGCCGGTGAAGTCGGCGAGGTGTTCTTCGCGCACTTTGGCAATCATGTCTTCGGGCGCGATGCCTTGTTTTTGCGCGGCAAGCATCACGGGCGTGCCGTGGGTGTCGTCGGCGCAGCAGTAGTGGCACTCGTGGCCGCGCAGTTTTTGGAAGCGCACCCAAACGTCGGTTTGGATGTGTTCGACCATGTGGCCGAGGTGGATGCTGCCGTTGGCATAGGGCAGCGCGGAGGTAACGAGGATTTTGCGTGTCATGGTTTTATGCTTGGGAAAACAATGGATAAAGATGGGGAATTATACCGTAAATCGTGCGGGCGAGACGGGGGAAAGGTCGTCTGAAAAAGGGGATTCCGTGAAGCGGGAACAGGATGGGCAAAACGGGTTATAGTGGATTAACTTTAAACTGGTACGGCGTTGCCTCGCCTTGTCCTGATTTAGTTAATCCACTATATCTATGGCAAAAGGTCGTCTGAAACACAAAAATCGGTTTTCAGACGACCTTTTCGATAATCGGGACATACAGGCCGGACGGTAAGCCGGGTTCTGTCTCGGACAGTCATTCCTCTAGGCACACCATTACTGATGCGCTCCAGCAACCTACCCGAACGCTCGGCGAGCAGCGTCAATGCGTTCTGTTTGGTCTTGCTCCGGATGGGGTTTAGCCTGCTGCGCCTTGTTACCAAGTGCACGGTGCGCTCTTACCGCACCTTTTCACCCTTACCCGTGCCGCCCGAAGGCGGCCGTCGGCGGTATTGCTTTCTGTTCCACTTTCCGTCGCGTTTCCGCGCCCGGCCGTTAGCCGGCATCCTGCTCTGCGGAGCCCGGACTTTCCTCCCCGTATGCCTTACGCGATACGCGGCGACTGTCTGTCCGACCTGTATGAAACGCGGATTATAACACAAGCAAATCACAACCGTTTGACCACCAAAAAAACCGCCTATCTAAAAATTTACCCATTTCGCAACATAAAAATTCAAATAAAATAAACTATTTATAAACAAAAAGTACCGTTCGTCAAATAAATGAATGACATGTTATAAAAAAGCCCATAAAATGAATATCACATAACTATTTTAAATATAAAAGTACATTACGATGAAAAACTATCCACATATCCTGTCTTACCTTGCCCTATCCTTACTTGCCGCCTGCGGAGGCGGAGGAGGTGGCGGTTCGCCATCAACCGCCTCAAGCGATACCAACCAACCCAAAATAGAATGCAACGCCGAATGCCAAGCGGGACGTGAGGCAGAACGCAAAGCCGCTGAAGAAGCCGAGAAAGCCAAAGCAGAAGCCGAACGCAAAACGGCTGAGGAAGCTGAGAAAGCCAAAGCCGAGGCTGAACGTAAAGCGACTGAGGAAGCCGAGAAAGCTAAAGCAGAAGCAGAACGTAAGGCTGCTGAAGAAGCTGAAAAAGCTAGAGTAGAAACAGAACGAAAAGCCGCTGAAGAAGCTGAAAAAGCCAAAGCTGAAGCTGAGCGTAAAGCGGCTGAGGAAGCTGAAAAAGCCAAAGCTGAAGCTGAGCGTAAAGCGGCTGAGGAAGCTGAAAAAGCCAAAGCTGAAGCAGAACGTAAGGCTGCTGAAAAAGCCAAAGCCGAGGCTGAACGTAAAGCCGCTGAGGAAGCTGAAAAAGCTAAGGCAGAAGCGGAACGCAAAGCCACTGAAGAGGCTCAGAAAGCTAAAGTAGAAGCTGAGCGTAAATCGGCTGAAGAAGCTGAAAAAGCTAGAGTGGAAGCGGAACGCAAAGCCGCTGAAAAGGCTGAGAAAGCTAAAGCCGAGGCTGAACGTAAAGCTGCCGAAGAAGCTGAGAAAGCTAAGGCGGAAGTAGAACGAAAAGCCGCCGAAGAAGCTGAGAAAGCCAAAGCGGAAGCAGAACGCAAAGCCGCTGAAAAGGCCAAAGCCGAGGCTGAACGTAAAGCGGCTGAAGAGGCTGAAAAAGCTAAGGCGGAAGCTGAACGTAAAGCGGCTGAGGAAGCCGAAAAAGCCAAAGCAGAAGCTGAGCGTAAAGCCGCTGAAGAAGCTGAAAAAGCCAAAGCAGAAGCAGAACGTAAGGCTGCTGAAAAAGCTGAAAAAGCTAGAGTAGAAATAGAACGTAAGGCTGCTGAAAAAGCCAAAGCCGAGGCTGAACGTAAAGCCGCTGAAGAGGCTGAAAAAGCTAGAGTGGAAACGGAACGCAAAGCGGCTGAGGAAGCTGAAAAAGCTAAAGCAGAAGCTGAACGTAAAGCGGCTGAGGAAGCTGAAAAAGCCAAAGCGGAAGCAGAACGCAAGGCGGCTGAAGAAGCCGAAAAAGCTAAAGCGGAAGCAGAACGCAAGGCGGCTGAAGAAGCCGAAAAAGCTAAAGCGGAAGCAGAACGCAAAGTCGCTGAAGCTGCTGCAACCCAACAAATCGACGGCTATTACAGCAAAATTTCCCAATCAGGAATGGAAGGCGATGATATTTCCCATATCGGCGACATCAATATTCTTGAATTGGACGGACAAAAAATCCCGCTGTTGCCCGAAACTGAGCCTCAAAGGGCTGAAGTATTCGGTAATGTGAACGAAAAATCTGTCCTGGTTGCCGCCAATCATCTGAAATACGGCCGCTACGGTTTTTATGGCTTGAGAAATGAAAACGGTGACATCCATACATCGTATATGTTCTACCAAGGCGTTATTACTCCGGAAGCAGCGATGCCTCAAGAGGGTCAGGCTTTTTACCGCGGTTATGCGCTTTACAGCGATGTCGGACAAGCCAATAGGTTCGGCAACTCCATCTTTATGGTGGACTTTGGCCGCAAATCCCTCTCCGGTGCGGTTTATTCCGAAAACGGTGAATTTGATGAAGTGAATCTGGAAGGTCAAATCGTCGGTAACCGCTTCTTCCATGTGGATGAAAAAGAACAAAAAATCATGTCGGGTATGTTCCTCGGCCCCCAAGCAGAAGAGCTTACCGGCCGATTCGATCATCTTCTGGAATCTAAAAACGGTACGTTTGGTGCCGCCGCTCTGAAAGAATGATTTTTACCGTATCATCAGCTCAAAAGGTCGTCTGAAAACTTGGAAATCAGGTTTTCAGACGACCTTTTTCCGTTCCCGACCGAGAAGCAGCCCATAAAATGCTACAATACCGCTTTGATTTTTTGCCCGCATCATCATGAAAAAAGCCCCCAAATCCTTTGAAGAAGCCCTCGCCCGCCTCGAAACCCTGACCCAGTCCATGCAAAGCAGCGAAATGCCGCTGGAAGACGCTCTGGCAGCCTATCAGGAAGGCAACGAGCTGGTCAGATACTGCCAAACCAAGTTGGCGGAAGTCGAACAAAAGCTGCAAGTATTGGACGCGGGCGAACTGAAGGAGCTGAACCTTGAACCCGGCGAATGAATTGAAAGCATGGCAGCAAAAAGCACAAGCGCAGACCGAATTGCTGCTGGAGCGTTTCCTGCCGTCCGAAAACCAAGTGCCGCACACGCTGCACGAAGCCATGCGTTACGTTACCCTCGGCGGCGGCAAACGGCTGCGCCCGCTCTTGGTGCTCGCCGCGTCCGAATTGGGTGATGCCGACCAAAACGCCGTCGAACAAGCCATGGCGGCGATTGAAATGGTGCACGTCTATTCCTTGGTTCATGACGATATGCCCGCAATGGACAACGATAGCCTGCGGCGCGGCAAACCGACCTGCCATGTGAAATACGACGAAGCCACCGCCCTTTTGGTCGGCGACGCCCTGCAAACCCAAGCCTTCGACGTATTGAGCCGTCCGACCGGACTGCCCGCCGAACGCCAAATCGCCATGTTGTCCACGCTCGCCAAAGCATCCGGCAGCCTCGGCATGGCAGGCGGACAAGCCATCGACCTTGCCAACGTCGGCAAAGCCATGAACCAGGCGCAGTTGGAACAGATGCACAGCCTCAAAACCGGCGCCCTCATCCGCGCTGCCGTCGTATTGGGCGCGCTTGCCTGCCCCGATTTGGATTCAGACGACGTCCGCACCTTGGACAACTACGCCGCCAAACTCGGCTTGGCGTTCCAAGTCATCGACGACGTGTTGGATTGCGAAGCCGACACCGCCACCCTGGGTAAAACCGCCGGCAAAGACAGCGACAACGACAAACCCACCTACGTCAAACTGATGGGCCTGCAAGCCGCCCGCGCCTACGCCGAAACCCTGACTGCCGAAGCTGCCGCCCTGCTCGAACCGTTCGGCGCAAAAGCCCTGCATCTGCGGCTGCTGGCAGAATTTGTCACCGCGCGGAAAAATTAAACGTTTGAAATCATTTTTCTTTTTATACCGCTAAGACACCAAAGGTCGTCTGAAAAATCAGTTCCAAGATTTTCAGACGACCTTTTTGTATAGAGACGGCGTTCAATGAATCATGCTTTTATAGTGAATTATAGTGGATTAACTTTAAACCAGTACGGCGTTGCCTCGCCTTAGCTCAAAGAGAACGATTCTCTAAGGTGCTGAAGCACCAAGTGAATCGGTTCCGTACTATCTGTACTGTCTGTGGCTTCGTCGCCTTGTCCTGATTTAAAGTTAATCCATTTTATTCAACGGGATAAATTGGGATTAAAATGTGGATAAGTTGTGCACAAACAGTGGATTTTATAGGCGTTTTAACCACCCTTCTGTTCCTGCAAACATCCGTTTTTAAAATCGAAATTTGTCGTTGAGATTTCCATAACAAGCGTGCCTCAAATTGAAAGATTCAAATAAAAAGGTCGTCTGAAACCAAAATTTTCAGACGACCTTTTCGCTGATTCAGACAAATCAAATATCGTAAGTGGTCGATGCCGTATCGCCGCCTTTGCCTGTCCAGTTGGTGTGGAAGAATTCGCCGCGCGGTTTGTCGGTGCGCTCGTAGGTGTGCGCGCCGAAGTAGTCGCGTTGGGCTTGCAGCAGGTTGGCGGGCAGGCGTTCGGTGGTGTAGCCGTCGAGGAAGGTAATCGCGGAAGCCATGCAGGGCATAGGGATACCGCATTCGATGGCTTTGGCGACAACTTTGCGCCATGCGGGCAGGCAGTTTTCCAATACGCCTTTGAAATAGGGATCGGAACCCAAGAACACTAAATCGGGATTGGCTTCGTATGCGTCGCGGATGTTGCCCAAGAACGCGCTGCGGATGATGCAGCCTTCGCGCCACAGAAGGGCGGTGTTGCCGTAGTTCAATGCCCAATCGTTGTTTTCGCTGGCTTCGCGGATGAGCATGAAGCCTTGTGCGTAGGAGATGATTTTGGATGCCAACAACGCTTGGCGCAGGGCTTCGACCCATGTGGCCTTGTCGCCGTCAACGGGGGTAACGGTTTTGCCGAACAAGCGGCCGGTTTGAACGCGTTGGTCTTTGAACGCGGACACACAGCGGGCGAATACGGCTTCGGAAATCAGCGTCAGCGGGATGCCCAAATCGAGGGCGTTGATGCCGGTCCATTTGCCTGTGCCTTTTTGTCCGGCGGTATCGAGGATTTTTTCGACCAAAGGTTCGCCGTTTTCGTCTTTATAGCCCAAAATCGCGGCGGTGATTTCGATCAGGTAGGAATCCAGCTCGGTTTGGTTCCATTCGCTGAAAATGCGGTGCATTTCGTCGTAGCTCAGACCCAAGCCGTCTTTCATGAATTGGTAGGCTTCGCAAATCAACTGCATATCGCCGTATTCGATGCCGTTGTGCACCATTTTGACGAAATGGCCCGCGCCGTCGCGGCCGACCCAGTCGCAGCAGGGTTCGCCTTGCGGGGTTTTGGCGGCAATGGCTTGGAAGATGGGTTTGACGGCAGGCCATGCGGCTTCGTCGCCGCCGGGCATAATGGACGGGCCGTGACGCGCGCCTTCTTCGCCGCCGGAAACGCCCGCGCCGATAAAGCGGATGCCTTTTGCCGCCAGCTCGTGTGTGCGGCGGGTAGAATCGGGATAGTTGGCGTTGCCGCCGTCAATAATAATGTCGCCTTGTTCCAAAAGCGGGACAAGTTGCTCGATAAAGTCGTCAACAACGGAACCTGCGCGTACCATCATCATGATTTTGCGCGGTTTTCCCAGTTTATCCACTAAATCTTGCAATGAATAGGCACCGATAATGTTGGTGCCTTTGGCTGCGCCGTTGAGAAAATCGTCTACTTTAGCAGTGGTCCGGTTGTACGCCACGACTTTGAAACCGTGATCGTTCATATTCAAAATCAAATTTTGACCCATAACGGCCAAGCCGATGACGCCGATATCGCCTTTCATTGATGGAAGCTCCATTATTAATTTAATTTATCAGCCGTAACTCTATCTGATTTACAGAGGTTTAACAATCCTTAACTATCTAATTTTTTGAAAAGATGCCTTTACGTTGCGGGCTTTGGCTGCGCGTTGGGAAACAAACTATAAATAAGATTTTAAATAATAAATAGATGATTATATTGAGTCGCGCATTTGCTTGTGTATAACTTTGATTCCTTTTTCAGTTCAATAAGTTGAATGCAGATTTTGAATGCGGATAAACTGCTGTTTGCCTTGTTTGCAGATGTGGATAATTTTGAAATCCGGTTTGGTTTTGTGTATAACTTTCCGGCTATGCACACAGCCTACCGGTTTTATAGTGGATTAAAATTGCAATGATACGGCGTTGCCAACGCCCTTATGTACTACCCGTACACTGCGGGCGTTGCCGCCTTGTCTCATTTTTATTTTAATCCACTATATACAGGGCTCAAACGGAACTGTCCGAAGAGATAAACAGTCCAATCGGTTTTCATGTTTCAGGCGACCTTTTGTGTTTTTCAACCGCAGGTCGTCTGAAAAATATCTCAACTAAAAGGGAGCAGATATGAAATTTTCCTTTAGCTTAAACCTGTTGGCTGTTTTGGTTTTGGCAGCGTGCGCGCACCAGCCGATGCAGAAACCTGATGCCGCGCCTGTGCCGACGGCTGTGGATAACCATGCGCCGGAACAAGGGACGGGGCTGACCGAGCAGAAATTGATCCGCGCCAAACATTATATGGCGGCGTCTGCCAATCCGTTGGCGACCGAGGCGGGATATGAGGTTTTGAAACGCGGCGGCAGCGCGATAGATGCGATGATCGCCATGCAGACAACCTTGGGTCTGACCGAACCGCAGTCTTCCGGTTTGGGCGGCGGCGCGTTTTTGGTGTATTGGGACAATAAGGCGAAAAAACTGACGACGTTTGATGCCCGAGAAACGGCGCCGAAAGCGGCAACGCCGGCGCTTTTCTTGGATGAAAACGGCAAGCCGATGGGCTTTATGAACGCAGTGGTCGGCGGCCGTTCGGTCGGTGTGCCGGGGATTCCGAAGCTGCTGGAAGATGTCCACAAGCGTTACGGCAAATTGCCTTGGGCAAGCCTGTTTGACAAACCGATCGCTTTGGCGGAACAAGGCTTTACCGTTTCACCACGCATGGCGAAATCCATCGAGCAGAATCTGGAGCCTTTGAAACGCTATCCGCAAACCGCCGCGTATTTCCTGCCCGACGGCAAGCCTTTGGCAGCGGGAACGGTGTTGAAAAACCCTGAATTTGCCCGCTCCGTACGCCTGTTGGCGGAAAAAGGCAGTGCGCCGTTTTATCAGGGGGCGCAGGCGCAGAATATTGTCCGTGCCGTTACCGGCGCTGTGGATAACCCCGGCAAAATCAGCATGACGGATTTGAAAAACTACCGCGTTATCGAGCGCGAACCGGTTTGCGCGCCGTATCGTGAATACGAAGTCTGCGGCATGGGCGCGCCAAGTTCAGGCGCGATTGCTTTGGGCGAGATTTTGGGCGTCCTGCAAAATCAGGATATGAAGGCGTTGGGCGCGGAAAATATCCACAGTTGGCGCTGGATAGGCGATGCGTCGCGGATTGCGTTTGCCGACCGTGATTATTACGTCGGCGATCCCGCGTTTGTCAACGTCCCGACCCGCGCCCTGATTTCACAGGCTTACCTGAAACCGCGTGCCGAAGAAATCCGTCAATCCGACAAGGCGTTGGAAAACATTCAGGCAGGCAAGTTCGGCAAGGCATACGTGCAGGGTATGGCGGTAGAGCTGCCGTCCACCAGCCATTTGGTGATTGTGGATAAAGACGGCAACGTCGTGTCGATGACGACTTCGATTGAAAATGCGTTCGGTTCGGGACTGATGGCAAACGGCTATCTGCTCAACAATGAATTGACCGATTTCGCTTTCAACCCTGTCGGCGCAGACGGTAAAACGGTGGCAAACAGCGTGGCGGGCGGCAAACGGCCGCGTTCTTCGATGGCGCCGACCATTGTGATGAAAGGCGGCAAGCCTTATCTGGCAGTCGGTTCGCCCGGCGGCAGCCGCATCATCGGTTTCGTCGCCAAAACGCTGGTGGCGCATATCGACTGGGGCATGGACATTCAGGCGGCAATCTCCCTGCCGAATATGCTCAATCGCGGCAGCCAGTATGAAATCGAGGAAAAAACCGCTGCGGCGGACAAAGCGGCAGCGTTGGAAAAACTGGGCTACAAAGTCCAAATCCGCGATTTGAATTCCGGCGTACAAGGCATTGTAATCGGCAAAGACGGTTTGCTCGGCGGTGCCGACCCGCGCCGCGAAGGCAAAGTCATGGGCGATTGATCACCGATCGGCTTGTGGAAAAAGGTCGTCTGAAATCCGAATTTGGGTTTTCAGACGACCTTTTTTATCGTTGGAGAAAAGCTATGGATAAAGTGTGTATAAAATTTGAGAAAAAATATAATCTTTTTATTTTTCAGAAGGATAGATTAGATAGCCATGTGGATAATCATGTCTGAAATATTGGCGGGAGATGGTTGTATCGCTTGAAAGGTCGTCTGAAAACTTAAAACCAAGATTTCAGACGACCTTTATTGAATAAAAAGGCTGTGGATAAACAATCATCCACAACCTTTTTGTACGCTGTCTTATCTCAAGCCGCCGGCAGCTCGTGGAAGGCGGAAGGCAAATTCTCATCGTCACCAAATTCCACCCATTCGTAAGTGGTTTCGTCCGCCAAAACCGCGCGCAATAAAGCGTTGTTGATGGCATGGCCGGATTTGTAGCCTTCGAATGCGCCGATAATCGGGTGTCCGACGATATACAAATCGCCGATGGCATCGAGGATTTTGTGGCGGACGAACTCGTCGGGATAACGCAAACCTTCCGGATTCAAAACATCCATCTCGTCAATCACAATGGCGTTGTTCAAATTGCCGCCCAGTCCGAGATTGTGGGCGCGCATCATTTCCACTTCGTGCATAAAGCCGAAGGTGCGCGCGCGCGCGATTTCGTCGATGTAGGACTTGCCCGCGAAATCGATTTCAAAAGTAGGCGAGCTGCGGTTGAAAACCGGATGGTCGAATTCGATGGTCAGCGTCACTTTAAAGCCGTCATACGGTGTAAAGCGCACCCATTTTCCCGCCTCCTTAACTTCGACGGGCTTGAGGATTTTCAAAAACCGCTTTTGCGCCTTTTGATCGACAACGCCCGCATCTTGTAAAAGATAAATAAACGGCAGGCTGGAGCCGTCCATAATCGGGATTTCGGGCGCGTTTAACTCAATCAGCGCATTGTCGATGCCGTAGGCGGACAGCGCGGACATGATATGTTCGATCGTGCCGACGCGCACGCCTTTGTCGGTTACGATGGTGGACGACAGGCGCGTATCGTTGATGAGGTAGGGCGTAAGTTTGATGGTTTCGCCCATTTCGCCGTCCAAATCGGTACGGCGGAAGGAAATCCCGCTGTTTTCAGGCGCAGGGTGCAGGGTCAGCGCGACCCGTTCGCCCGAATGCAGCCCGACGCCGGTTACGCTGATGGATTTTGCCAAAGTTCGTTGCAGCATAAACCGCCTCCTTATTCAATAATTGGTTTGATATTTGGATAATACGATAAAAAGGAAAAAATAATCCATTATTTTTAATAGTATTTGCTAATGTAGGCGTTTCAGAACCATAGATTTTTCAGACGACCCTTTGTACCGGTAAGATTATCCAC
The DNA here is from genome assembly GCA_963532335.1 of uncultured Neisseria sp. Classification (GTDB taxonomy): domain Bacteria; phylum Pseudomonadota; class Gammaproteobacteria; order Burkholderiales; family Neisseriaceae; genus Neisseria. The sequence goes on from CAUSKT010000001.1 coordinate 53,563, forward strand.
AGTATGCCGTGTAATCTGAGTGGAAAAATCCGATTTTATCCACAGAAATATTCAAACGATTACAGATTATCCGACTTTGTTCTCATAAAAAACAAAACTTGAACGCAGCTTTTAAATAAATGCAACAATTTGATTATACAATCAGTAATAAGGTTATCCACAAAACGGGGATACACTCATCACCATCATCATTTTTTTAAATAATTACATATTAATTTTAAAAACAACCAAAATTTATCCTCAAATATGGGGGCGAACCGTACCAATCTGCATTTTCAGACGACCTATTTCACGGTTTTTTTATTTAAATCAAACATTTTAAAAGTAGCATCGTGTAATTCTAGGTAGTAGTTTTATTTCAGGCTACAATAGCCCTTATTGAAATTTATCCCTTTCCCTACTGACAGGAGTATCAAAATGAGCATCAAAGTAGCGATTAACGGTTTCGGCCGCATCGGCCGTCTGGCATTGCGTCAAATTGAAAAAGCCAAAGGCATCGAAGTCGTCGCCGTCAACGACCTGACCCCTGCCGATATGCTGCTGCACCTTTTCAAATACGACAGCACCCAAGGCCGCTTCCAAGGTACTGCCGAATTGAAAGACGATGCCATCGTAGTGAACGGCAAAGAAATCAAAGTCTTCGCCAATCCGAATCCTGAAGAATTGCCTTGGGGCGAATTGGGCGTAGACGTCGTCCTCGAATGTACCGGCTTCTTTACCAGCAAAACCAAAGCCGAAGCCCACATCCGCGCCGGTGCGCGCAAAGTCGTTATTTCCGCGCCCGGCGGCAATGACGTGAAAACCGTCGTATATGGCGTAAACCAAGACATTTTGGACGGCAGTGAAACCGTCATCTCCGCCGCTTCCTGCACCACCAACTGCCTCGCACCGATGGCGGCAGTCCTGCAAAAAGAGTTCGGCGTAGTTGAAGGCCTGATGACCACCATCCACGCCTACACCGGCGACCAAAACACCCTTGACGCGCCGCACCGCAAAGGCGATTTGCGCCGCGCCCGTGCCGCCGCGCTCAACATCGTGCCCAACAGCACCGGCGCCGCCAAAGCCATCGGTCTGGTTATCCCCGAATTGAACGGCAAACTCGACGGTTCCGCCCAACGCGTCCCCGTTGCCACCGGCTCGCTGACCGAATTGGTTTCCGTCCTCGAACGCCCCGTGACCAAAGAAGAAATCAACGCCGCGATGAAAGCCGCCGCCAACGAATCTTACGGCTACACCGAAGATCAAATCGTTTCTTCCGACGTCGTCGGCATCGAATACGGCTCGCTTTTTGACGCCACCCAAACCCGCGTGATGACCGTAGGCGACAAACAACTGGTGAAAACCGTTGCCTGGTACGACAACGAAATGTCCTACACCTGCCAACTTGTCCGCACTTTGGAATACTTCGCAGGCAAAATCTAAAAGATTTCGGATTGGGTAAACCAGTCTGTGGATAAGTAAGAGAAAAAGGTCGTCTGAAAATTTTTTCAGACGACCTTGTTTTTACCTTCAATCTACTCCCTCTCCCACCAGATGAGAGAGGGTTGGGGGAGAAGGTGGTTCTACAAGTTGCATGAATTTGATTTTACCCAAAACCATAAAGTCACCCCCATCCTAACCTTCCCCCGCCGGACGGGGGAAGGGACAAGTTGCCGTTGCAACGACGAGTAGCGTGGGCTTTGCCCACGAGATGAAAGCAGGTTCGGCTGTTGTCTAATTTTGATTATTGAATGATAGATTTCGTGGGCAAAGCCCACGCTACGGGTTGGGTTTATCCCAAATTAATTGAATAAAACCTGTATTGATTGAATAAACGAAGTCGTCTGAAAAATCGGGAACGAGTTTCTCCAAAACTCAAATCTCAAAGTTTTCAGACGACCTTTTTTTACCTGCAATCTACTCCCTCTCCCGTCTGGTGGGAGAGGGTGGCTCTACAAACTGTACGAATTCGATTTGACTAAACCTACAAAGCCGTCCCCATCCTAACCTTCCCCTCACTGGACGGTGGAAGGGACAGGTTGCCGTTGCTGCAACGTGTAGCGTAGGCTTTGCCCACGAAATAAAATGCAAGGACAACCACCCCATTCGAATGGTTAAACGGTAGGTTTCGTGGGCAAAGCCCACGCTACGGATTTGGTTTATCTAAAGTGTTCATTGAATAAGATTCGCTTTGATTAAATATAGTGGATTAACTTTAAACCAGTACGGCGTTGCCTCGCCTTAGCTCAAAGAGAACGATTCTCTAAGGTGCTGAAGCACCAAGTGAATCGGTTCCGTACTATCTGTACTGTCTGCGGCTTCGTCGCCTTGTCCTGATTTAAAGTTAATCCACTATAAAAAGGTCGTCTGAAAACCCTGAGATTTGGGTTTTCAGACGACCTTTCTGCATCCTTGTTATGCGGAGTAGCCCGTCAAATCACTTCCAAAACGAAGTAATTGCGCAGCTTGTCGTACACTTTGTCGGTTACGTTGATGCAGCCGTTGGTCATGATGCGGTCGGATACGACATCGGAGGCGATGCGTTTCATGCGGTGTTCAGAAGGTTTGAGCGTCCAAACGCGGTGCAGGGCGAAGAGGAAATCTTTTTCCTGCTTGAAGCCGATGACTTCGCCGCCGTAGCCGGGTTTGGAAGTCTTCATCAACTGCATGTCGAATTTGCCTTTGGGCGTGGTTTTACCGATGAGTACGGGGTGGCACTGACCATCGTCGGCAAAGCACAGCTCGGCTTTGGCGGTGTTGACGATGACTTTTTTGCGTTGCATGTATTCTTTGGCGGCATCGGCTGCTGCAAAGCTGTTCAGCCCTGCCAGCAGCGATACGCCGAGGATGATTCTTTTAAACATGGTTTCCTATTATCTGCGGATGCGGTGGGGTGTTTCAGGCGCAACCTCACGGATGATGATTTGAGGTTCGGGCGCGGGTTGTGGGGCAACTTCTTGTACGGGCGGGCAGACGGCATCTTCCGGGAAGACGGCTTTCCAATGGAAGCTGCGGGCGTATTTGTGTTTGTCGAACAAGACTTTGTATTGGCAGGTGGTAATGCCTTCTACGTTGGAGCCGATATCGGGATTGGCGGGAACGCCGGGAGTGCGGAAGTGGAAGAGATAGTTCCATTCGCGCACGCCGAACATACCTTCATCGTAGTGCGGACGACCGAGGATTTTGTAGATGTCGTCTTTGCTCAGACCCGGTTTCATCTGTTCGAGTTCATCGGCGGTAGGGAATGTGCCTTGGTTTTTGTTGAAGGTTACGGAGTAGGGTTTCGGAAAGACGGGGTTGTCCGTCGTTCCGTCGGCTTTAACGTGGCTTTTGCCGGCGCAGGCGGACAGTACGGCTGCGGCAGCGAGGTAAAGGGCGGTTTTGGCGATGCGGGACGTTTTCATGGTTAATCCTTTTTTGTTGCGGCAATTTCAATCAGGCCGCCGTTGCATGGTCAAGATTCGATGTTATCCGTGCGCCGCCGTTTTCATCCTGTTGACATTTATTGTCACTTTGTAACAATTTCATACGGACATAAATGAAAGCAATGGTATATCGTCTTCAGGCAAGCGTGTGTTTGGCACGGGTAAAATCGCGTTACTGGTTGTTTCTTTTGATGTTTAATCAAATTTTGGGTGAAACGTGAATTTCTCGGTTGAATTTCATGCAAGTTTTATGCCAATTTTTTGAAGAGGTCGTCTGAAAACCATATTTCGCCGTGTAATTCGGTTTTCAGACGACCTTTTTGAATGGGAGCGGACACTAAAAATTTAAACAAGGCTTATCCCAATAACCGTCGCGCGGTTTTCCTCGATTTGAAACCTGACTTCATAATCCGCAATATTCATGACGTAAATCCGTTCGGGAATATTCTGATAGGCGGGGCGCGGGTCTTGGGCTATGCTTTGGCTGATCAGGTTTTGGGTGCTGGCAGATAAATTTTCTGCGCCGATGTTTTCAAGCCATACGACTTCAAGCTCTTCGGGTTTGCCGCTGACGAAGCCGGATGATGCGTCGGGTTTGGATTCGACAAAGGGGATGTAGGGTTTGATGTCGACAATTGGTGTGCCGTCCAGCAGGTCTGCGCCGCTACAATAGAGGCGGACGGGTTTGCCGGTTTCGATGCGTTCGAGTTTTAAGAGCGACAGTCCGAGGTGATTGGGGCGGTGGGGGCTGCGCGTGGCGAATACGCCCATTTTTTGTTTGCCGCCGAGACGTGGTGGGCGAACCATTTGCGCCCAGCCTTCATCTAATACGCCATGAAAAATAAAACTTATCCACACATAATCGAAATGTTCCAATCCACGTACGCTGTCTGCGGTAAATTCGGGATTCAGCTCGATGCAGACTTCTGCGGCGGGAACCAAACCGGGCTGACGGGCGACGCCGAATTTTTGTTTGTAGGGCGAGCGGGCGGTGGCGATGGGGACGATGGTGTAAGTCATGAGGATTGTGGATAAGTTTTTCGGAAAAACGTTATCTTATCACAGTCGGTTTTACCGCTTTTGGGCAGTAATTTGTTATAATACAGGGCATTTTAATTGTGTTGAAATGATGAGATGATTGTTTCCATTGATGTTGATGCACAAAAAACTTTTACGCCTTTGTGTCCTAAAGAGCTGCCTGTGAACGAGGGGCATTTGATTGTCGAAGAGTTGAATGCCCAAGCCGCTTTGGCGGATTTGCGCGTGATGACGAAAGATGCGCATCATGCGGCAGCAAAATGGCTTGTGGATAACCCTGTTGATATGTTAAAGCCGACAGGTTTGCCCGATGCGGATTTGACTTGGGTGGCTCATGCGATGGTCGGTACGCGCGGCTATGAATTGTTGGACGGACTGCCTTCTGCTAAGGAATACGATTATTGCGTTTGGAAAGGCGTTGATCCTGAATTGCATCCTTATGGCGCGTGTTTTCATGATATTGAGGAAAAACTGAGCACAGGGCTGATTGAATGGCTGCGTTGTCAAAATACGGATACGGTCATTGTCGGCGGGTTGGCTACGGATTATTGTGTGAAAACAACGGTTTTGCAGTTACTCAAAGGCGGCAATTGGCAGGTTATCGTCAATGAAGCGGCTTGTCGGGGCATTGCGCCGGAAACCATCGAAACGGCATGGCAGGAAATGCGTTCTGCCGGTGCTATTATCTTAAAAAACGCTGAAGAAATTAAAAAATATATTAATAATCAATAAGTTAAAATTGTTTCACGTGAAACACCCTTCCTAAATATGAAAATTTTGCTTGTCCGCTTGTCCAGTATGGGCGATTTAATTCACACTTTGCCCGCAATCGAAGATTTGGCGCGACAATTTCCTGATGCGGAACTTCATTGGTTGTGTGAAGCTGGATTTGCGGATATTGCGCGCCTGCATCCGTTTGTGAAAAAAATCCATGTGATGAAATGGCGGCAATGGCGCAAACATCTTTTTCAAGCAGAAACTTGGCAGGAAATAGGTCGTCTGAAACAGGCTTTGCGGCAAGAAGCATTTGATTTTGTATTGGATAGTCAAGGTCTGATTAAAAGCGCGTGTTTCGCCAAAATGGCAAAATCCCCTATTTATGGTTTAGATAAAAACAGCGCGCGCGAGGGGTTGGCTGCGTTGGCGTATGCGAAAACATATGCTGTGCCGAAAGGGAAAAATGCTGTTTGGCGCAACCGTGAACTGTTTGCTCAAGTATTTGGGTATGCGATGCCGGAAACGCAGGTATTCGGTTTGACCGTTCCCGAAGCAGGTCGTCTGAAAAATTTGGAGCAGTCGTATTATGCGGCTTTGCACGCGACCAGCCGGGACAGTAAATTATGGCCTGTGGAAAACTGGCGGGCGTTGCTGCAAAAACTGAATGAAGAACAACAATGCAATGTTTACCTGCCGTGGGGAAATGAAACTGAAAAAACGCGTGCCGAACAAATTGCAGACGGACTGCCTTTTGCCATTGTGTGCGACAAAATGAATTTATTGCAGGCGGCGTATCTGCTGAAACACGCGGTCGGAATTGTCGGTGTGGATACCGGTTTGCTGCATTTGGCAAATGCTTTGGAAAAACCTGTGGTCGGTATTTATACCGATACCGATCCGATTAAAACAGGCGTTCAAGTTTCGGCTGTTGCAAAAAATTTGGGCAATATCGGGCAAATTCCAACTGCGGATTTGGTTTATGAAACGCTGATGGATTGTGTCGCAGCAGACAAAGGCTAAAAGGTCGTCTGAAACTGATATAGCGCCTGATATTTTCCAGTTTGTTAAGCATAAGAATGTATATCTACCAGCCTGAGTAAATGCTTTAAAAATGGTATAATCGGCAAGCATTATCCGAAAGATTTCTGAATGAATTCGTTTTTAAGAAAGAACGGATTTGATTTTATAGAGAAGAAGGTTTGGTTTCCGTTGGATGGTGAAAGCAACGTTCTTTTTAGGAGAATTCAATGAAAGCACTGGTCGCAGTAAAGCGCGTAGTGGACTACAACGTCAAAGTTCGTGTAAAAGCCGATGGTTCGGATGTGGATATCGGCAATGTCAAAATGTCGATGAATCCGTTTGACGAAATCGCTGTGGAAGAAGCCGTCCGTTTGAAAGAAGCCGGAAAAGTAAGCGAAATCGTAGCGGTTTCTTTGGGTGAGAAAAAATGCGAAGAAACGTTGCGTACAGCTTTGGCGATGGGTGCCGACCGTGCAATTCATGTTGAAACCGATACTAAATTGGAGCCGCTGACAGTTGCCAAGTTGCTGAAAGCCGTTGCGGACAAAGAAAATCCACAAATTTTCTTTTTGGGCAAACAAGCGATTGATGATGACGCCAACCAAGTGGCGCAAATGCTGGCTGCTTTGCTGAATGCGGCGCAAGGTACGTTCGCGTCCAAAGTGCAAATTGAAGGTGACGAAGTGCAGATTGTGCGCGAAATTGATGGCGGCGAAGAAACGATTGCGTTGAAACTGCCTGCAGTCATCAGCGCAGATTTGCGTCTGAACGAACCGCGCTTCGTCAAACTCCCCAATATTATGGCGGCAAAGAAAAAACCTTTGGAAAAGCTGGCTCCTGCCGATTTGGTTGCCGATATTTCACCTCGTCTGAAAACGGTGAAATTCGCAGAGCCTAAAGCGCGTCAGGCAGGCGTAAAAGTAGCAAGCGTTGCCGAATTGGTTGAAAAATTGAAAAACGAAGCCAAAGTGATTTGAGGAGACTGAAATGAGTGTATTGATTATTGCTGAACACGACAACAAACAGTTGAATCCTGCCACTTTGCATGCCGTTACCGCTGCTGCCAAACTGGGCAAAGTCGATTTATTGGTTGCTGGAAACGGCGCATCGGCCGTAGTGGAATCCGCGAAACAAGTAGCGGGTGTGGAAAAAGTTTTGGTTGCGGATGCTGCCCATTATGCCGAAGGTTTGGCTGAAGAACTGGCTCCGCTGGTTGTCAAATTGGCAGCGGATTACCGCTATGTTGCAGCAACGGCAACCACATTCGGTAAAAACCTTCTGCCCCGCGTAGCCGCATTATTAGATGTACCGCAAATTTCTGATTTGACCGAAATTGTGGATAACACGACTTTTGTGCGCCCGATTTATGCAGGGAATGCATTTGAAACCGTGCAAGCTGATTCAGAAAAATTGGTGCTGACCTTCCGTGCGACGGCTTTTGATGCAGCACCGGCGCAAGGTGGTAACGCTGAAGAAATCAATGTTGAAGCGACCCCTGCTCAAAACTTGAGCCGTTTTGTGAACCGTCAGCTTTCCCATTCCGATCGACCTGAGCTGACTCAGGCAAAAGTCATTGTCTCCGGTGGCCGTGCGTTGGGTAGTGCGGAAAAATTCAATGAAGTGCTGACACCGTTGGCGGATGTTTTAGGTGCGGCAATTGGTGCATCCCGTGCGGCAGTTGATGCCGAATATGCGCCGAATGACGTACAAGTCGGACAAACCGGTAAAGTGGTTGCGCCTCAGCTCTATTTTGCAATCGGTATTTCAGGTGCGATTCAACACGTTGCCGGTATGCAGGACAGCAAAGTCATTGTCGCAATCAACAAAGATGCTGATGCGCCGATTTTCAATGTGGCCGATTACGGATTGGTTGGCGATTTATTTGAAATCGTCCCGCAATTAACAGAAGCATTGAAAAATTGATGTTTCACGTGAAACGTTCAGACGACCTTGTTGTTAATGAGGTCGTCTGAAAACATTTCAGCATGATTACGACTTATAAAACCATTACTTCCCCGACACAGGCTGAGTTTAAAGATAAAGGCAGCCGTTTTATCGCATTTGCCTATCCGATTCGGACATTGGCTGATGTGAAAAAATATCTCGATCCGTTAAAGGAAGAACATCATAAAGCGCGGCATTGGTGCTATGCCTATCGTCTGGGTGTGGATGGTACGCAATTTCGTGCCAACGACGATGGGGAGCCGTCAGGAAGCGCGGGTCGGCCGATTTTGGGGCAGATTGATTCGGTGGGCGTAACCGATGTTTTGGTCGTGGTCGTCCGCTATTTCGGCGGTACTTTATTAGGTGTTCCCGGTCTGATACATGCGTATAAAGAGGCAACGGCTCAGGCGTTGGCAGTTGCGGAAGTAGTTGAAAAGAATATTGAAAAAACCGTTTGGCTGAAATGTGAATATCCGTTTTTGAACGAAGCTATACGCATTGCTAAACAATATCAGGCGGATATATTGGAGCAGGATTTACAGTTGGATTGCCGATTGACGGTAAGTTTGTCGTTGGCAAATTATGAGGCCTGTGTTGCGGCTTGGAAGAATACACGGCAAATTGAAGTAAATACAGAAAAGCCTTTTGAATGAAAAGGTCGTCTGAAATGCTTTGTGATGGTATTTCAGACGACCTCTTCTCTCATAAATCTTCTTGTGTGTATCTGTCTAAGGCATCGATGCTGGAGCGCAAATATAGCCATGCCAATTGATGGAATTCGCCCAGCGCGTTCCATAACGCATCTTCACTCATAATGCTGTATTCGCCTTCCGTACTCAAATCCAGTTCTGCCCCGTCCTCAATGGCTTGATGGCACGCCTGATACTCGTGGGTATAAAAATTGTCCATATCGCGAATCAAAGCGACAGCATGTTTCCAACGCCGGATGTCTTCTTCCAATTGCGGTAGTAAATGACACCATTCGCGGTATTTGTTTTGGATTTCATCAATACGTTTTTGCATGGTTGCTTGTCCTTTTTTAATTTTGTGGATAAGTCAAATAGGTTGCAGAGTGGACTGAAGCGGTCTTTTGTTTGATTCCACTAAAATTTCTTCAAACGGGACAAAAGTCCCCTTGTATCGAGTTTTCGTTAAAAGTACATATTTGTCAAGGAGATGGCATGAAACTGCTGGTTATCGGTAATGGCGGTCGCGAACACGCATTGGCTTGGAAATTGGCGCAGTCGCCCAAAGTGGAAACAGTATTTGTTGCGCCCGGTAATGCCGGTACGGCGATTGAACCCAAGTTGCAAAACATCGCCTTGACTGCGCATCAGGATTTGATTGAATTCTGCCGTAAAGAAAATATTGCTTTTACCGTCGTCGGACCTGAAGCGCCCTTGGCGGCGGGTATTGTGGATGATTTTCGTGCCGCAGGGCTGAAAATATTTGGTCCGACACAATATGCGGCGCAGTTGGAAAGTTCTAAAGATTTCGCCAAAGCATTTATGGCGAAATACAATATTCCGACCGCGCAATACCAAACCTTTGAAAACGCCGATGCTGCACACGATTACGTCAATCAGAAAGGTGCGCCTATCGTCATCAAAGCCGATGGTTTGGCGGCAGGTAAAGGCGTGATTGTGGCGATGACTTTAGATGAAGCGCATGCCGCGATTGACGATATGCTGCTGGGCAACAAAATGGGCAATGCCGGCGCGCGCGTTGTGATTGAAGATTTCCTGCAAGGCGAAGAAGCGAGCTTTATCGTCATGGTTGATGGCAATCATGTGTTGCCTATGGCGACCAGCCAAGACCACAAGCGTCTTTTAGACGACGATAAAGGCCCGAATACGGGCGGTATGGGCGCGTACAGTCCCGCGCCTGTGGTAACGCCCGCCGTGTACGAGCGCGCGATGAACGAGATTATTTTGCCGACCATAGCGGGAATGAAAGCGGAAGGGTATGAGTTCACCGGCTTCCTGTACGCAGGTTTGATGATTGATCAAAGCGGCGCACCCTATACGATTGAGTTTAACTGCCGTTTCGGCGATCCCGAAACCCAGCCGATTATGAGTCGTCTGAATAGCGACTTGTCGGATTTGGTCGAAGCGGCAATAGACGGCAAACTCGATAGCATAACAGCGGAATGGAACCCGCAAACTGCCGTAGGTGTAGTGCTGGCGGCGCAAAATTACCCCGAAACGCCCAAAAAAGGTGAGGTTATTTCCGGTCTGGATGCAGCCAACCAAATCGGCAAAGTTTTCCATGCAGGCACAACGGCAAACGAGAAAGGCGATGTATTGACCAACGGCGGTCGCGTATTGTGTGTCGTAGGATTGGGTGACGATGTAGCTCAAGCCAAAGCCAAGGCGTATAGCGCATTGGAAAAAATCAGCTTCGACGGTATGCAATACCGTAAAGACATTGCCGACAAAGCCATCAACCGTTAATCAAAGAAACAGGTCGTCTGAAAACATGATTGTGTTTCAGACGACCTTCCCTGTCATGTCATTCCCCAGAATCCTTTCAGCTTCGACGCTTCGCAAGCTGCAATCCCATCTTAAAAAAGGCGGCTTGGTCGCCTATCCTACCGAGTCCTGCTATGGCATAGGCTGTATCCCGACCTTGCCTAAAGCACTTAACCGACTGATTCATCTGAAAAAAAGACCGCAACATAAAGGCATGATTGTCATTGGCAACCAATTGGAGCAATTACAGCCCCTGCTCAAAAGGTCGTCTGAAAACATTCAAACTATGCTCAGAAACGAATGGCCTGCGCCCAAAACCTTTCTGCTTCCTGCTGCTGCTGACGTTTTGCCCGCATTACGCGGAAAAAGGCGCAGCAAACTGGCGGTCAGGGTTCCTGCCCATGTAGGTGCGCGCCGCTTGTGTCAGGCTTTGAAAACACCTTTGGTTTCGACTTCGTGCAACCGCGCAGGCAAACGCGCGTGTAGGACGGAGCGGGAAGTAAGAAGGCAGTTTGGAAGAGATGTATGGGTAGTCGACGGTTTAATCGGCAAACAAAAGTTGCCGAGTCAGATTATTGATGGGGAAACAGGTGTTCGTTTGCGTTAGAAATCGGATGGATGAGATGAGCAGAAATTATGGTTTGAACCGATAAACCGCGACTTCAATAAAATGTGGATAATCCTGAATATAACTTTCCCGAAAAAAATCAAAAAGGTCGTCTGAATCCCCATATTCATGGTTTTCAGACGACCTTTTGATTTAACTATCTTGTGGATAAGTATGTAGATAAGTTGAGTATTAGAGCTTGCTGCCGCATACGGCTTCGAATTGTTTTTCGGTAATTGTGCCGTTCATTACGCTCATCGGGCGGATATTCGTCGCCGTGTAGCTGTGTTTGGAAATTTCTTTGCCGTGTTCGTCGAGGAGCTGCAAAGCGGTCAGGCGGTAGGTTTTGTTGGTGCAGTGGATTTCCCAGTCGCCGATGGCGGTTTTGTAGGCAGGCGTGTTGACGAAGCGTTCTTCTTTCATCTTTGACACGGTTTTTCTATCGCGGAAAGTAACCAAAGTACCGTTTTTCTTGATGCTGTTTTTATCAATCGCCACTTTGATATTGCCGTCGGAAATCGTGCCGATGTTGTCCCAGTTGCCGCTGACGCCGCCGCTTGTGGTCGTAGTCGTTTGACAGGCGCTCAGGAGTAGGGTTGCCGATAAAGTCGAAATAAAGGAAAAGTGTTTGATGTTCATAAGTTTTGGTTGCTTAGGATAAATTATTAGACTGCCGTATTATGCGCGAAGACGGCGGGGCAGTAAATCGGCTTTGCAAAGTCTTAAAACCGCCAAAAAATGAAAAGGTCGTCTGAAAACAGGTTTTCTAGCCGATTGACTTGAAACCGGTATGCCGCCGCTTTGCCTGAGATTAAAGAGAACGGTAACGCATTGAGTGAATCAGTTTCCCATATCCGTATTGTCAGCAGTTCCGCCATCTTGTCTCAATCAAAAATCAATCCACGATACCCAACCAAGCATAATCCGTTTTCAGACGACCCCATGTGGATAACTCAAATATCCCCCATGCAGGCAGTGTCTAAAACCGCTAAAATAACGCTTTTCCCTCCCTATGGAACCATCATGTCCCAGCCTTCCGCCCAACAGATTTTGCACGAAGTATTCGGCTATCCCGAATTTCGCGGCAAGCAGGAGGCTGTCGTCAATACATTGGCAGGCGGCGGAAGCCTGATGGTATTGATGCCGACGGGCGGGGGCAAGTCGTTGTGTTACCAAATTCCCGCGCTGATGCGCGAAGGCGTCGCCATCGTCGTTTCGCCACTGATTGCCCTGATGAACGACCAAGTGGCGAGCCTGCACGCTGCAGGCATAGAGGCGGCAGCGGTCAACAGCAGCACGACGGTGGAAGAAGCCCGCGAAGTGGCGGACAAACTCGCCCAAGGTCGTCTGAAACTGCTCTACGTCGCACCGGAGCGGCTCGTTACCGACCGTTTCCTGCGTTTTCTCGATCAGCAAACCATCAGCCTTTTCGCCATAGACGAAGCGCATTGCGTCAGCCAATGGGGGCACGATTTCCGCCCCGAATACCAGCAATTAGGGCTGCTTGCCGAACGCTATCCGCAAGTGCCGCGCATTGCCCTGACCGCGACTGCCGATGCGGCGACCCGCGCCGATATCAAACATTTTCTCCATCTGGAAGACGCGCCCGAATTCATCTCCAGCTTTGACCGCCCGAATATCTATTATCAGGTTATCGAAAAAAACAACGGCAAAAAGCAGCTTCTCGACTTCATCCGCAAAGAAATGGAAGGGCAAAGCGGCATCGTCTATTGCCTAAGCCGCAAAAAGGTTGAAGACATTGCCCAATTCCTCTGCGAAAACGGATTGGACGCGATTCCCTACCATGCCGGATTGAGCATGGAAGTGCGCGAGGCAAACCAACGCCGTTTTACCCGCGAAGACAACATTATCGTCGTCGCCACCGTTGCCTTCGGCATGGGCATAGACAAACCGGACGTGCGCTTCGTTGCCCATCTCGATATGCCCCAAAGCGTCGAACATTTCTACCAAGAATCCGGCCGCGCCGGGCGGGACGGGCTGCCTGCCGTGAGTTGGCTGTGTTACGGGCTGAACGACTGGGTATTGCTGCGCGAACGCATCGCCGAAGGCAACAGCGACGAAGTGCAGAAACAAATCGAAATGCAGAAGCTCGATGCCATGCTTTCCGTCTGCGAAACCGCTGCCTGCCGCCGCGTCCTGCTGCTCAAGCATTTCGGCGAAGAATCCGCCCCCTGCGGACATTGCGACAACTGCCTGCATCCGCCCGTGCGCTTCGACGGCACCGTCCTCGTACAAAAGCTTCTCAGTTGCGTGTATCGCGCCGGACAACGCTTTGCCGCCGGCTATATCACCAACCTACTGCGCGGTAAAAGCGACGACTGGATACAGCGCAACGGCCATGACAAACTCTCTACCTTCGGCATCGGCAGCGGGCAAACCGACAAAGAATGGCGCAGCGTCATCCGCCAATGCATCAGCCTCGGCTACCTCACCGTCAATACCGCCCAATATCAGGCATTGCAATTGACCGAAGCCGCAAAAAAAGTCCTTAAAGGCGAAACCGAAGTTATGTTGCGCCCACTGCGCCGCGAAAAAGCCGCCACTCAAAAGCCCAAAGACAACTGGCTGCGTACCGAACGCGAAGAACGCCTGTGGCAGGCATTGCGGCGTTGGCGGCAGCAGCGCGCCCATGCCGAAGAAGTCCCCGCCTATGTCGTCTGCGGCGACAAAACCCTGCGCGACATCGTTGAAAAAATGCCGCAAACGCTGGAAGATTTGCACCAAATCTACGGTTTGGGCGAAGCAAAAATCAACAAATTCGGCATCGACATCCTCAATGTCTGCGAGAACGCCGCCGAAAACCAAAGCGGACAAACGGGCAACGAAGAATCTCTATTCATCCCCAAAACCGAGCGCGAACAGCAATTACAGCAAAAGCTGGAAACTTGGCGTGCCGAGCAGGCAGCCTCCAAACAATGCGCCTTGGGCAAAATCCTTTCCAACATCAGTCTGACCGACCTTGTCGTCTTCACACCCGCCGAAGAAGCCGACCTGCTCGGTATTTACGGCATAGGCAGCGACAGAATTGCCCAATACGGGCAGGCAATACTCGACATCTGCCGCCCTTACGCAGACGGGCTTTCCGAGCCGAAACAGGTAGAACGTCAGCTCGCCCGCCGCTTGTTCCAATGGTGTCTCGATACCGCCCGATATGAAGGCGGAGAGATGCACGCCGTCGCCAGAAAACAGACTTTACGCGCCATCGCCAAAGCCCGGCCGCAAAATCTGACGGCGCTTTCTAAAATAGATGACGTGAGCGGGGAATGGTTGGACAAATACGGCGAAGAAATCGTAGAAATCTGTACGGCGGATTGACGGTTTAAAAGATATAGAAAAAGGTCGTCTGAAACCTTGAAAACCTGTTTCAGACGACCTTCTCAATATTAATATCTTTATAAAACAATAACAAACAAAATTTTTTCAATTGGCTTGTAAGCATTTTCAAGCTGCCACGTCTAATCGGGCATGAAATGATTTTATGAAACGGTTATCATGAAAACGAATATCACAGCCCCGTGGCAATCGGCTTTAGGTTTATTGGTTTTGCGCCTGTTTGCCGCTTACGAATTTTGGGAATCGGGCATGCAGAAATGGAGCGGCGAAAACTGGTTTGCCGAAATCAACGACCAATTCCCCTTTCCGTTCTATCTGCTGCCCGACAGCGTGAATTGGAACTTGGCGATGTGGGCGGAGCTGGTTTTTCCGGTTTTGCTGCTTTTAGGATTGGCGACCCGCCTGTCCGCCTTAGGATTGATCATTGTAACGGGGGTGGCGTGGGCGGCAGTCCATGCCGGTGCGGGTTATAATGTCTGCGACAACGGCTATAAAATGGCTTTGATTTATATCGTGGTTTTAATCCCGATTCTGCTTCAAGGTGCGGGCTGTTTATCGCTGGATGCGCTGTTGAAAAAACGTTTTTGCCCGAAATGCCGCGTCGGAAATCAATGAAAAAGGTCGGGGAGCGGACTTTAAACGCGCCAACTCAAATTCTTAATCTGTTTAACTTGATACTTTAAAAAGGAAATCAATATGAAAAAAAATGTAGCCGCTGCCCTTGCAGGTGCTTTGTCTTTGTCTTTGGCTGCCGGCGTTGTTGCCGCTGACAAACCCGTAAGCAGCAAAGCAGGCGTTCAAAAATCTGCCCAAGGCTCTTGCGGTGCGGCTAAAGCTGCTGAAGGTTCATGCGGCGCCGCTGCTTCTAAAGCAGGCGAAGGCAAATGTGGCGAGGGTAAATGCGGTTCAACCGTAAAAAAAGCCCCCGCTAAAAACGCCAAAGCTGCAAAAGCCAAAGCAGTTGAAGGCAAATGCGGCGAAGGCAAATGCGGTTCTAAATAATTTAGAACAAAAAGCCGCATTTTATTGATAAATGCGGCTTTTTATGCGATTTTGACAGCCATTTCGTACCAAAACCGTCGGAACACCATCCAAAACGGAGCAACATCATGATTCAACACGCAGGCTTAGGCTACCGCCGCGACTTGGCGGAAGACTTCCTCTCGCTTTCAGACGACAGTCCGATACGCTTTATCGAAGCCGCCCCCGAAAACTGGCTGAAAATGGGCGGCAGGGCGCGTAAACAGTTTGACCGCGTGGCGGAACGGCTGCCGCTGGCGTTGCACGGATTATCCATGTCGCTGGGCGGACAAGCCCCGCTGGATACCGCCTTGATAGACGGCATCAAAGAAATGATGCGCCGTTATGATTGCACGTTTTTCTCCGACCATTTAAGCTACTGCCACGACGGCGGTCATCTCTATGACCTGTTACCGCTGCCCTTCACCGAAGAAATGGTACGGCATACCGCGCAGCGTATCCGCGAAGTGCAAGACCGATTGGGCTGCCGCATCGCCGTAGAAAACACCTCCTACTACCTGCATTCCCCGCTTGCCGAAATGAACGAAGTCGAGTTTCTCAACGCCGTTGCCCGCGAAGCCGACTGCGGCATTCATCTCGATGTGAACAATATCTACGTTAACGCCGTCAACCACGGACTGTTGTCGCCCGAAGCCTTTTTGGAAAACGTTGATGCAGAGCGCGTGTGTTACATCCACATCGCCGGACACGATGTCGAAACGCCCGAATTGTTGATTGATACCCACGGTGCGGCGGTTTTACCGACCGTTTGGGACTTGCTCGAACTCGCCTACACCAAGCTGCCGACCATCCCGCCTACCCTGTTGGAACGCGATTTCAATTTCCCGCCTTTTGCCGAACTTGAAGCCGAAGTCGCCAAAATCGCCGAATATCAAACGCGTGCCGGAAAGGAATACCGCCGTGCAGCCTGAAACCTCCGCCCAATACCAACAACGCTTTGCCCAAGCCATACGCGAGGGCGAAGCCGCCGACGGGCTGCCACAAGACCGCTTGAACGTCTATATCCGCCTGATACGCAACAATATCCATAGCTTCATCGACCGCTGTTATATCGAAACGCCGCAATATCTCGACAGCGGAGAATGGGGTCGTCTGAAAGAAGGTTTCATCCGCGACGCGCGCGCGCAAACCCCTTATTTTCAAGAAATTGCCGGAGAGTTCCTCCAATACTGCCAAAGCCTGCCGCTTTCAGACGACCTTTTGGCACTGATGGACTTCGAACACACCCAACTGCTCGCCGAAGTCGCCCAAACCGACAGCCAAACCCCGCCCGCCGATTCAGACGATTTGGCATACACCCTTTCTCCCGCCGCCTTCGTCCGCCGTTACCACTACGACGTTACCGACGAATTGCAGGCGATCGAAACCGCCGTTTTGGTGTGGCGTAACAGCGAAGACGACGTGATGTATCAAACCCTCGACGATTTCGACGCATTATTGCTGGAAACGCTGGCAGACACGCCCGCCTCCTTGAACGGTCTGCAAGCCATGCTGGCAGAGTTCATGTCGTCTGAAAACGGCTGGCAGGACGCATTAAGGCAAAAATGGGCGGATTGGCTGGAACAAGGTATTTTGGTCACCGCATAAGCCGAGGTCGTCTGAAATTTGGAATTGACGTAGAGAGAGAAGGAAATTCCTATAAAGGCACTACCGCAGCCCCCTCTTTCAGAAGGAAAGGGCAGAGACAGAAAGAAATCGAAATGTCGGCTGCCTTTACCGCTTTCAGACGACCTTTTTTATGAAGGGGTAAAGACCGATGAAAAGGCTTGGCAGGTCGTCTGAAAGCGCGTAACCGGTTACTGAGAAACAAAAAAAATTACGTCAATCGTTTATGTATTTGATGACACACACGCTCAGTATCAGCGTAAAATCAGAGGCTCTTAGCAATAATTCATTCAATGCTGATACATTATGTCCCTCCCCGAATTGACTGACGCCGAGCTTGCCGAATCCCGCAAGCTGCTCCTGCGTTTCGCCCGCATCCAATTGCCCGACCGCCCCGATTTGGCGGAAGACCTTGTGCAGGAAACCATGCTTTCCGCCTACCGCGCTGCCGAAGGTTTCAAAGGAGATGCACAAGTGGGCAGCTGGTTGTTTGCCATTCTGAAAAACAAAATCACCGACTGCCTGCGCCAACTTGGACGGCAGCGTGAAGTATTCGCCACGCCTGCGGAAGAAATGTTGGATGAAATCTTTGAAGAACGGTTTGCATCAGACGGTCATTGGACGGCGGACGGGCATCCGCAAACTTGGGCCTCGCCCGAAAAAACGTTGGACAATAAAGAGTTTCGTGAAATCCTGCAAACCTGCCTCTACCAAATGCCCGAAAACACCGCCCGCGTATTTACCATGAAAGAAATCCTCGGCTTCTCGTCCGACGAAATCCGCGAGCAATGCGGCATCAGCACGTCCAACTACCACACCATCATGCACCGCGCCCGCGAAACCCTGCGCCAATGTTTGCAAATCAAATGGTTCGGCAATTCAGAACATGCCGGTTAAACCCGTTAGGAAACCACGATGAACAAATGCCGCAAAGCCGCCTACCTGCTCTCCAAAAAACAGGACGAAACCCGCCTGACCGTTCCCGAACGTGTCTTTTTAGGCAGTCACCTGCTGATATGCCCCCATTGCCGCGAATATAAAAAACAACTCGATCTTATTCATAAAGCCATGAAAAAGATGTTTTGAGGCTGGCGGATAAGGTATAGTGGATTAAATTTAAATCAGGACAAGGCGACGAAGCCGCAGACAGTACAGATAGTACGACAAGGCGAGGCAACGACGTACTGGTTTAAAGTTAATCCACTATAAAAAGGTCGTCTGAAACCTGATGTAGGGTTTCAGACGACCTTTTTTGCATGAAAGAAAATAGGGATTGATTGGTTTGAGCATGAGTTGGGATGAAATGGCGCGCCCATAAAAAGCCGGCTTTTAAAGCCGGGATTTTGAAATTGGGCAGGATTGGGGCGGATTTAAAGGCATGGCAAACAAGGTTCAAACCGCCCAATAAGCCGGAGGCTATATAGGAATGACTGTGTGGGTGTCAACATTTTCCGCCTTTTTTCAGAACAAAACATGACTTATGCCAATATTTGTTACTACAACCCACTACATCGGCGGGAACATGAAAATGATGTGTGTTAGAATTTTTTCAGCTGTTTTATAAAACAGTACCTTAACTAAAAAATTTAAGAAGGATAGAACATGAACAAATTACTAATTGCTGCGATGATGATGGCCGCTTTGTCGGCTTGTTCCCAAGAAGCCAAGCAGGAAACTAAGGAAGCGGCTTCTGCCGTAGCTTCCGAGGTTAAAGACGCTGCGGCTTCTGCTACCGATGCTGCTGCATCTTCCGCTCAAGCAGCGGCGAGCAAAGTAGAAGATACTGCCGCCAAAGCCGCATCAGAAGTAAAAGAAGCTCCTGCCTCTGAAGCCAAACCGGCAGAAAAAACAGAAGCTGCGCCTGCCAACGAGAAAAAAGATGCCTCGTCCGCCAAAGTGGATGGCAAAGCCGTTTTCGAAGCCAACTGTAAAATGTGCCACGGCGGTACCATCCCGGGCGCTCCGGTCGTCGGTAAAAATGATGATTGGGCTCCGCGCATCAAACAAGGCAAAGAAACCCTGCATAAACATGCACTCGAAGGCTTCAACACCATGCCGGCAAAAGGCGGCAACACCAGCCTGAGCGATGACGAAGTCAAAGCGGCGGTTGACTATATGGCAAACCAATCCGGCGCCAAATTCTAAGCTGTACAAATCAAAACGCACCTTGCAATAAGGTGCGTTTTTTTATGGGAAAACAGCCAAGCGTCGAGACGGTTCGGATTTGCTTTGATGGGAAACGGTATAAGATTAAGCTGAAATCAATGCGGTGTTGCTTCGCCTTGTCTTGATTCAAACTGACTTCGACCACTACACAGGAAGTTGAGGGAAGCTCGTCTGAAACATCATCCTGTTTTCAGACGACCTGATCTTTGATTAACGATGGCGCGGTCTGAATGTTAGAACTAAGGCAGAAAGGCAATAAAAAAGCTGAGTTTTTCAACTCAGCTTTTTAAATTTGGTGGGTCGTGAGCGATTCGAACGCTCGACCAACGGATTAAAAGTCCGCTGCTCTACCGACTGAGCTAACGACCCGATAAGCTGTGAATTTTATAGAAACAGATGAGCAGTGTCAATGTTTTTCTGTATTTTTTCGGAACAAAATAGAACTTAAAGCACTGTTTATCGTCATATAGAAGAGATTATTAACATGATATGTGTTACAATTTTTCGGGCTGTTTATATAAAACAGCATTTTAACCAAAATCTTAACCAAAAATTCAAGAAGGATAGGACATGAAAAAATTACTGATTGCCGCAATGATGGCGGCTGCTTTGGCGGCTTGTTCCCAAGAGACCAAGCAAGAGACTAAGGAAGCGGCACAAGCCGTTGCGTCCGATGTTAAAAACACTGCAGCTTCTGCCGCTGATTCTGCAGCTTCTGCCGCCCAAGAAGCGAAAGATAAAGTCAAAGACGCTGCGGCTGATGCAAAAGAAACTGCCGATAAAGCCATGACTGAAACTAAAGAAGCTGCCGACAAAGCAGCTACCGATGTAAAAGAAGCGGCAGATAAAGCCGTTACCGAAACTAAAGAAGCGGCCGGTAAAGCCAAAGAAGCGGCTACCGATGCAGCCAAAGATTCTTTGAACAAAGCTGCTGATGCGACTCAAGAAGCTGCGGACAAAATGAAAGACGCTGCTAAATAATTTGTCGTGTTGACATAAAAAGGTCGTCTGAAAACCGAAGTTGGTTTTCAGACGACCTTTTGGTTTATATAGTGGATTAACTTTAAACCAGTACGGCGTTGCCTCGCCTTAGCTCAAAGAGAACGATTCTCTAAGGTGCTGAAGCACCAAGTGAATCGGTTCCGTACTATCTGTACTGTCTGCGGCTTCGTCGCCTTGTCCTGATTTAGTTAATCCACTATAGAAACCTTGTTTACGCCTGCGCTATCGGGCTGTCTTCTTCCGGCCGCTCTTCTTCGTGTTCCGCGCTGTTGAGTAATTTCAACAGCTTTTCGGTTTTTTCCGAGTCTTCGCTGCGGAGGATTTTGGCGGTTTCGGTTTCGAGCAGGGCGGTGTTGCTGTGCAGGATGATGTTTTTGACGGGCAGAAGGTTGTTGGGGTTCATGGAGAAACGGCGCAGCCCCATGCCCAGCAGCATCCGTGTGTAGGTGGTGTCTCCTGCCATTTCGCCGCATATGGAGACGCTTTTTTCCATGCGGTTGGCGGTGCGGATGATGTGCTGGATGGTTTTCAACACGGCGGGATGGCCTGGCTGGTAGAGGTGGCTGACGCTGTCGTCGCCCCGGTCAACCGACAAGATGTATTGGATCAGGTCGTTGGTGCCGATGGAGATGAAGTCGGTCAGTTTCAGGATGCTGCCGACGGTCATGGCGGCGGACGGGATTTCAATCATGCAGCCGACGCTGACCGTGCCGAAGGTTTCGCCGCGTTCGGTAAGCTGGCGTTGGGCGGTGTCGAGGTGGATCAGGCATTGGCGCACTTCGGACAAGGAGGTAATCATCGGCCACATCATGCGCACGGGGCCGTGGACGGCGGCGCGGAGGATGGCGCGCATTTGGGTGCGGAACATGACGGGTTCGGCGAGGCACAGGCGGATGCCGGTGAGTCCGAGCGCGGGGTTGAGGCTGCCGTTGGGGGTGGAATTTTGACCGAACCAGCGGGGGTTTTTGTCCACGCCCAAATCGACGGTGCGGATGGTGATGCTTTTGCCTTTCATTTTTTTCACAATCGCGCTGTACACTTCGTACTGCTCGTCTTCGGTCGGCATGGTGTCGCGGTTGAGATAGAGGAATTCACTGCGGAAGAGTCCGACGCCGTCTGCGCCGAAGTTGTGCAGGGCTTTGATGTCTTCGGCGGATTCGATGTTGGCGAGCAGCTCGATGTTGATGCCGTCGGCGGTGGTGGCGGCGGTTTTTTTGAGCTTGTTGAGTTCGCGCTTGTGGAGGCGGTATTCGCGGGCGAGGCGGCGGTATTCGTTGAGGACGACTTCGTCCGGATCGATGATGAGGACGCCGTTGATGCCGTCAACGATGACGGTTTCGTTTTCGGTAATGAGCCTGCGGGCGTTGTGCAGCCCGATGACGGAAGGGATGTCGAGGCTGCGGCCTAAGATGGCAGTGTGGCTGGTCGGGCCGCCGACATCGGTAACAAAGGCGGTGATGCGCTGCTCTTTAAAGAGGACGGTGTCGGCGGGTGAGAGGTCGTGGGCGATTAGGATGGTGTCTTCAAACAAGCCTTCGTTGAGGTTTAAGTCGTTGCTTTGCCCCACAAGGTTATTGTGGATGCGGCGGACGACTTGCAGCATGTCTTGTTTGCGTTCGCGCAGGTAGTCGTCTTCGATGTTGTCAAACTGGGCGGCGAGCTTGTCGCTTTGCTGTTTCAATGCCCATTCGGCATTGATTTTCTGTTCTTTCAAAATATCGACGGGTTCGCGCGAGAGGGTTACGTCGGTCAGCAACATGAGGTGCAGCGAAATAAACGCGCCCAATTCGGTCGGCGCATTTTCGGGAATCGCGCTGCGAAGCTGTTCCAACTCTTTGCGCGTGGCTTTGATGGCGGCGTCGAAACGGGCGGCTTCGGCGTCGATGAGGTCGTCTGAAACGTCATATTGCGGCACTTCCGCCGTCCCGCGCGTAATCAGGTGGGCTTGTCCGATGGCGATGCCTTTGCCCGCGGCGACACCGTGCAGCACGATACTCATTATTCGCCCTCGCCGAAGTAGTCGTTGATTAAGTCGGTCAATGCCTTCATAGCTGCGGCTTCGTCCAAGCCGTCGGTTTCCAGCTCGATGATCGTGCCCTTGGCAGCGGCGAGCATCATTAAGCCCATGATACTTTTGCCATTAACGCGGCTTCCGTTTTTCGTTACCCAGACTTCGCTTTGAAACTGAGAGGCGGTTTGGGTGAATTTGCTGGAAGCGCGGGCGTGGAGTCCGAGTTTGTTGATGATTTCGATTTGTTGTTTTTGCATGTTCGGCTTTCGGGTGTGCGGGGTCGTCTGAAAACGTGTCGGTCGGGTTAGACGGCTTCGGCGTGCTGTTTGCACACCAAATCTTCCGGTTCGGCGGTGATGGCGAAAATGCCTTTGACGGCGGCTTCCCTGACCGTTTCAGTAAAGGCGGCGAGGTCTTCCGCCATGGGCGAGTATTGGGTCGCTTTAATCATCATCGGCGCGTTCAGTCCGGTCAGGATGGCGGACTTGCCCGCGCGAACCAGCCTGCGGGCGGCGTTGCACGGCGTCGCGCCGAAGATGTCGGTCATAATCAATACACCGTGGTTTTCAGGAAACTCTTGCAGCGCGGCGATGGCATTGTTGATAATGTCGTTTTGGTCTTCGTCAGGCTCCACGCCGAGAATGCGGATGTTTTCCGGCATGCCCGTCGGGAAGAAATGATGGGTCAGGCTGCGATAGGCTTCGCCTACTGCCTCGTGGGTAATGATTAAAAGGTTGATCATGATGTGTTCTCTGATGATTTTATTCGGCCGGTGTGGACGAAGGTATCGTTTGTTCACCCGCCACATAGCGCGATATGGTGGCACAAAGGTCGTCTGAAAAGGTTTTCAGACGACCTTTTTTAATCTTGTCTCAGCCTTGGTTGAGCGCGTAAATCTCGCCCAAATTGCGCCAGCAGCCCGCTGCGTCCATACCGTAGCCGAAGACGTAACGGTTGGGAACATCCATTCCGACATAATCCGCCTTGGTCGGTTTTTCCTTGTCGATCAACTTGTTGGCAAACACAGCCGCACGGCAGCTTGCCGCCCCCATCTCCAAGAGCTTGGACTGAATCGCTGACATCGTGTGCCCTTCGTCCAAAATATCGTCCAATACGACCACATGACGCCCCCGAATCTGCTCAGGGTCGGGCATCCGTTTCCAGTTGAACGCGCCGCCCGCCAGCTTGTCGCCGTAACGGGAAACATGAACATAATCAAAGTCCAACGGAAAGCGCAACAGCGGCAGCAACTGCCCCGTAAACACCACCGCCCCGCCCATCACAGGCAGCAGGAGCGGATATTTGTCCCCCAAGTCGCGCGTAATCTCGTCCGCCACTTTTTGCAGCGCGGCACGGCATTGGTCTTGGTCGAACAAAAGCTCGGCATTATCAAGCATGGCTTGGGTTTCAAGGCGTTTGGTTTCTAAATCGATCATGGTAAACGGGAAAATCAGTTGGAAAAAGGAAATTATAAACCCAAAACGGGCTGAGGTCGTCTGAAAACAGAGAAGCGGGTTTTGCCATCGCTTTCAATACACCGCCTAGCTATCAGTTGCTACGACGCTGCGCGGGAATGACGACAGGGTACGTCCTATTTTAATCTACATAAATATGTGTCGGTATTAAAAAAGGTCGTCTGAAACCTGATTTTCGGTTTCAGACGACCTTTCCCTATTTGCAGGTAAGCCTACTTCGCTCCCTTAAACCCGCGCTTCAAATGCACCATCAGCAATGCCACTGCCGCGGGGGTTACGCCGGAAATGCGGCTTGCCTGTCCGACGGTTTCGGGTTTGTGCTGGT
>CAUSKT010000002.1:0-68835 GCA_963532335.1 uncultured Neisseria sp.
CGGTATGTACGCGCAGACGGCCCGCCACCAAAAGCCAGTTGAAATACGCGCCGATCACCAAACCGATGGCAATCCAAGCCTCATTCAAACCGCTCAAATAAATCGCGCCGGGCAAACCCATCAAAAGCCAGCCCGACATATCGGACGCGCCTGCCGACATCGCCGTAACAAACGGGCCCAAGCTTCGGCCGCCCAAAATATAATCATCGAAATTGCGCGTGGAGAAATACGCGGCCAGACCAATCAAGAGAACGGCAATCAGATAGATTGCAAAAGTGATATACATGGGATTCATGTACTATTCCTCATCTAAAACTTCAAAATCACGGGCTGATGAAATTGCAGGCAATCCACGCCCAAACATTTTTCTAATTAAAATACAGCGGAAATTTCTATTTTTTGTAGCTTGTTAGAAATAAATCATTTATTAATTCAATTAGATATGTAATTAAAACATATTAAATTGTAAATAATCCGTTTGAGGATACCTGAAAACAGTAGGCTTGCAAAGCTTATGATGACCGTTGCTTGCCGGTTTTACTGAAATATTTTTCAAACCATATTAAAAACATTAGTTTACAAATTATCTTGAAAAATATTGCATTTAAATAGGCTTGAAACTATCTTTCTGAAGTATTTGGAAACGGATGCGGATTGAATGTAATCAGACAACAAGTTAATCCACTATAAATCGGATAGGGTTTAGGAAGTCGATGAGAAAAGGCAAGGGGTCGTCTGAAATTTTCAGACGACCCCTTACTGGTCTGTCGGGCGTGGATAAAGAGCGGAATCGGGTTTGTGCCGGTTGTCGGAAATATAGTGGATTAAATTTAAATCAGGACAAGGCGACGAAGCCGCAGACGGTACAGATAGTACGACAAGGCGAGGTAACGCCGTCCTGGTTTAAAGTTAATCCACTATATTACATTATCTTTATTGGATTTCTCTATATTATTCCGCGTTGTTTCACTATACTTACGCTTTATTTTGATAACAAAGGCTTTTTATGAACCATTTGGGTTTCCCCATTGAAACCGTCGCCGTTTTCGTGATTTTGTCTGTGGGCGCGATTGCCATCGATTTATTCGCCCATAGGGACAACAAACCGATGTCGCTGAAAAGTGCCGCGATATGGTCGCTGTTTTGGGTATTGATATCGATTTTGTTCGGCGCATTTTTGTGGGTTCATCACGGCAGTGAAGCCGCCAGCCTGTTCTTTACCGGCTATGCTTTGGAAAAAGTATTGTCCGTAGATAATCTGTTTTTAATGATGGCGGTTTTTGCTTGGTTTAAAGTGCCTGAAGGCCTGCGCCACCGCGTTTTGTACTGGGGGATTATCGGCGCGATTATTTTCCGCATGATTTTTGTCGCCATCGGTGCCGGACTGTTGGCATTGGGGCCGATTGTGGAAGTGGTTTTTGCCGTCATTGTCGGCTATACCGCCGTTATGATGCTGCGGCGGGATGAAGGGGAGGGCGAAGAAGATGCCGATTATTCCGAACATTTGGCATATCGTGCAGTCCATCGTTTTTTTCCTGTGTTTCCCCGTCTTTACGGCAGCCATTTTTTCTTAAAAGGCGAGGAGTTGAAAAAAGCGCATGAGCAATATCCCGAGGTGCGGCTTGAGCCGGCGGGTGAAGACCTCAAGCATCCTGAAAATAACCATCCTCAGAAAATGCGTAAAGGGCAGTTGGTCGCGACGCCGCTGTTTTTATGTTTGGCAGTGATTGAGTTGTCGGACGTGATGTTCGCGTTTGACAGCGTACCTGCGGTGATTGCCGTATCTAAAGAACCGTTGATTGTTTACAGTGCCATGATGTTTGCTATTTTGGGTTTGCGTACGCTTTATTTCGTATTGGAAGCGTTGAAAGGCTATTTGGTTCATTTGGAAAAGGCAGTGGTCGTATTGCTGTTTTTCATTGCTACCAAGCTGGGATTGTCGGCGAGCAATCATATGTTCCATCACGGATGGGACATTTCGCCCAATACGTCTTTGCTGGTTGTATTGGTTGTGCTGACCTGCGGGATTGCCGCTTCCTTCATTTTCCCTGATAAGAAAAATAAAGGTAAAGCCGATTCGTGACCCGCTTCATGCAGTAAAACGGAACAGTAGGATTTGCGACCTCTGAAAAACACTTCAGGCAGCCGGAAAGTCATTTCTCCGGCTGCCTGAAGTGT
Source organism: uncultured Neisseria sp. (assembly GCA_963532335.1). GTDB lineage: Bacteria > Pseudomonadota > Gammaproteobacteria > Burkholderiales > Neisseriaceae > Neisseria. Next base: position 2,179 of record CAUSKT010000002.1, read on the forward strand.
TTTGATGCTTTTTAAGCTTCCATTCGTTCTGCGCACTTCATTTTCGCATCAATCCAAGCGTCACCGCCAGGCTGTACGATTTTTGAAACCAGTTTATCCAAATCATTCAGATAGTTGGTGGCATTCGGACTGTTAATCACCACCACCACGATCATGGGTTTGTCTCCCAGCCAATATCCGGCGAGGGCGCGTACATCTTTGAGCGTGCCTGTTTTCAGGCGCAGGGCAGGGCCTGCCTGTTTGAGGCGGTATTTCAGCGTGCCGTCTTTGCCGGCAATGGGTAAGGTATCGATGAAGTCTTGTTTGAACGGGCTGAAATAGGCTTTTTCCAGCATTTGCGCCAACATATTGGCGCTGACGCGTTCACGGCGGGATAGGCCCGAACCGTTTTCCAAGACCAAGTTTTCCGTATCCACGCCCGCGGTAGCCAATTCACGCTTTACGGCTGAAGAGGCTTGCTGCAAGGCGGAGTTGCCGGAATGCTCGCCTCCCAATTTCAGGAATACGGAGCGCGCAATCAGATTATTCGAATATTTGTTCATGTCCGTCAAAATGGCAGACATGGGTTTGGATTGGTGTACCGCTAGTGTTTTGGCATGAGGCGGCACGGATGCGGCCCTGATACCGTCGGTAATTTCTCCGCCTGAGTGACGCCATTGGTTGATAAAGCTTTTTTGTACAAATTCACGCATGTTCAACATGTTGACGTACATTTCATTGCCCAAACACGATTCCGGAACTTTGCCGGAAACATGCAATACGCCGCCTTTGTAGTTTGCGCGCATATGGTTTTGTAAGGCTTTGCAGGATGCGTTTGATGGTGTGACGTTGATTTTGTTGTCGATTTTAATATCGGGAAGGGGCGGGTTGGTCACAAGATCCACTCCGCCCATGTCATTGCGTTCCGGTTTGACCGATACGACTTTGTAAGCCAGCATATGCGGGTCGGGCGGCGTCATAAATAGAGAGCCGACATCGGATTCGAAATCGCTCGGATTTTGAATATCTCCCCATAAATGGCGGTCGAGTACCAAGCCGCCGGTGATTTTGCGTATGCCTTTATCGCGCAATTGCTGCTGCATCCCGATCAAGCCTTCTTGGTCGAAAACAGGGTCTCCGCTGCCGACCCAGTAAATATCGCCTTGCAAGGTATCGCCTTGAATCGTGCCGTCGCTTTTAAATTGGGTCGTCCAGCGGTAATCGCCGCCCAAAGCTTTAAATGCGGCAAACGCTGTAACCAGCTTCATGGTTGATGCGGGGTTGACCGGCACATTCGAACGGTGATCGACCAAGACGTTTCCGCTGTCCAATTCTTGAACATACACGGAAATTTCGTCTTGAGGGATGCGGCCGAAATCGATGGCAAATGCTGGCAAAGAGAGGATGGACAGCCATAAAAGAGCGGCTGTTTGTCTTAACTTCATGATAGTTCTGAAAAACACATAAAGCATAATTATAAAGCAAGGTCGTCTGAAAAACGAGGATGGCTGCCTGACGGATGAAAAAGTTGTTTCTTATGGATAAAATGTGTCGCTATTTCGTTCCGTGCAGACAATCGGCGCTTAGGGCGAACTATGATAAAATCTGTTTTTAAAACAATATAAAAGGAATACATTATGCGACTGCTCCATACGATGTTGCGCGTTGGCAACCTCGAAAAATCTTTGGACTTCTATCAAAATGTTTTAGGTATGTCTTTACTGCGCCGCCACGATTATCCCGAAGGACGGTTTACTTTGGCGTTTGTCGGTTATGGTAATGAGGCCGAAAATACCGTACTGGAATTGACGCACAACTGGGATACGGAAAGCTACGATATCGGCAACGCTTACGGTCATATCGCAGTGGAAGTGGATGATGCGTATGAGGCTTGCGAACGGGTCAGACAAAAAGGCGGCAAAGTCGTGCGCGAGGCGGGACCGATGATGCACGGTACGACCGTTATTGCTTTTGTGGAAGATCCTGACGGTTATAAAATTGAATTTATCCAAAAAAACAGCGGCAATGATTCGGTGAAATACTGATTTTCCAATCGTCTGATAAAAGGTCGTCTGAAAACCCGATTGAAAAGGGTTTTCAGACGACCTTTTTGTTTTAATAGCCTTGATTTATTCCGCAGGCGGCATTTGGGCAACGGTTTCCTGCGCCCATGCCATGGTTTCGGCAAAGGCGGGACGGGCGAGATGTTTGGCGGCGTAGCGTTGCAATACATCGGTTTCATCGGCAGGCAATACTTTAAAGTTTTGCGTTAAGAGCAGAATCAGCCCGGAATAGTACAGATCCAGCGCGGTAAAGCTGTTGCCGATAATGTAGTCGCGGTTTTTCAAGTGCTCGCGCAATGTGTTCCATGCGGTATCAAAATCGCCGTAACCGATTTGGCGGCGGCGCTCGGGCGTATCGACAGGCAGGTTGTGCAGTTTGTTGAAGGCTGCGTATTCGAGGTGCAGCGACAGGCACATCCAGCGGTAGTATTCGCCGCGTTCCAATGTGTCTGCGGCAGGGATGAGGTGTTTGTCGGGGAACTGTTCCGCCAAAAAGGTAATGATGGCGAGCGATTCAGTCAATACGGTATCGCCGAATTTGAGCGCGGGAACCCGCCCTTGGGGATTGATGGCGAGATATTCGGCGGACTGAATCTGTGCGCCGAATTGGATGGGGACAACGGTGTATTCCGCACCGCATTCTTTCAACATCCATACGACGTATGTGCCGCGTGAAAAGGGATGGGTGTAGAGCGTGATGTCTTGCATGTCTTTTCCTTTTGCGTTGTGAATGTTTTTGGCGAAACCCGCGCAGTAGGTTTCAGACGACCTTTCGGTTCTAATAATCTTGATTTATGCAACAGGCGGCATTTGGGCGGCGGTTTCCAGCATCCATGCTGTGGTTTCGGCGAAAGCGGGGCGGGCGAGATGTTTGGCGGCGTAGCGTTGCAATACGTCGGTTTCATCGGCGGGCAACACTTTCCAATTTTGCGTTAAGTGCAGAATCAGCGCGGAGCAGTACAAATCCATCGCGGTAAAGCTGTTGCCGACGATGTAGTCGCGGTTTTTCAAGTGTTCGCGCAATGTGTTCCATGCGGTATCGAAATCGCCGTAACCGATTTGGCGGCGGCATTCGGGCGTATCGACAGGCAGGTTGTGCAGTTTGTTGAAGGCTGCGTATTCGAGGTGCATCAATATGCACATCCAGCGGTAGTATTCGCCGCGCTCCAACGTACCTGCGGCGGGGATAAGGTGTTTGTCGGGGAATTGTTCTGCCAAAAAGGTAATGATGGCGGTCGATTCGGTCAGTACGGCATCACCGAATTTCAGTGCGGGGACTTGCCCTTGGGGATTGATGGCGAGATATTCGGCGGATTTCATTTGCGTGCCGAACTGGACCGGTACGACGGTGTATTCCGCGCCGCATTCTTTGAGCATCCATACGACGTATCTGCCGCGTGAAAAGGGATGGGTATAGAGCGTGATGTTTTGCATGTTTCTTCCTTTTGCACGATCAATGGTTTTGGCAAAACCCACAACATGGGTTTTCAGACGACCTCATCAATAGGCGATGCTTTTTGCCGCTTCGTTCAAACCGTTTTCCAAAGATTCCAACATGGCGGTATAGCCGTCGCCTTGTTGCGGGGTGGTAACGTCAAACGGTTTGTTGCGTCCGTCCGGCCATAAGGCGTAGCCGCTGACGGTAGTTTGCCCCTGATAGCTGCCTTGGAAGGCTTCAACATAGATTTTCAGGGTTTGGCTGCTTTGGCTGCGTGAGGCGGGAACGAAAGTATGGCGCGGGTTGAGGCGGTTGAGTTTGTTGCTGAGGTTTGCCGCCAACGCGCCGTCGAGCGGTGCCGCCCAAAGGTGGTTCTTCGCCAGATTCACATGATACGCGTCGGTTTGGTAAACGAGGCCGCCGTTGGCGAGCGGTTCGGCAAGGTTGACTTTGACCGCGATTTCACTGCCTTGCGCCGCCGGCCGGATGTATTGGCTGTCGGGCAGGACGAAATATTGCGGGCTTTGCGCGGTGCCGCAGGCGGCAAGCGTCAGGGCGGCGGCAATCGGGAAGAGGCGCATTATCGGCTTCCTTTCGGGATGGGGTCTTTGCTGCTGCTGTTGAAAATCAGCGCATTGGGTTTTTCTTTCAAAGTATTAATGACGGGCTGTATGTCTCTGAGGGTTCTATCCAGGCTTTGCAGGGTATTTTGCACGTCGCCGTAGATGGGCGATTGCGGCGATACGCCTTGCAGGGTCTGGCGCAATTCTTTCAGGGTTTGGTTCAGCTCGTTGGGGATGTTTTGCGTTTGTGGTTTGCCGACCAGTTTGTCAATGGAGCTTAGGGCGGCATTGGCAGATTTGAGGGTGGATTTGAGTTCGGCAAGCGAGCCGTTCAACCCGGCAACGGTTTTATCCAACGGCAGATTGTTGAATTTCTCTAACAAATCCGCCACTTTTGCCTGCAAATCATCCAAACCGCCGCCTTGTGTGGCAATGACGGTATCGCCTGCGTAAACGGTGTGCGGTCGCAGCTTGGGCGAAGACGAAGGCTGGTCGGTCAATTCGACCATTTTGCTGCCGGTAATCAAATTGTTGCTGGAAATGGTGGCGGTCAGACCTTTACCCAAAGCGGCTTGGAATTGTTGTTTCCAATGCTCTTTGCTTTGTTCGTCGGCATTGATTTCCATGCGCGACGGCTCGATGCGGATGCGCACGGGAATCCAGCCGTTTTCAAACAGATGCAGGCTGTCGTTACGGTCGAAATAGGGAACGTCGGAAACCACGCCGACATTCAGTCCTTTATATTCGACGGGCGAACCGGCGGTCAGACCGCGCACGGACTGTTTGAAAAACGCGGTGTAATACAACGAACGGTCATCGGGCAGGTTTGCCACTTCGCTGCGGCTGTCGTAAAGCGTAAAACTGTCTTCGCTTTTCACATTTTTGCTGTTTTTGGTTTTCGGCGAATCAAACGAAATCGCGCCGGAAAGCAACGCAGGCAGGGGAGCGGAATTGAGTTTCACGCCGCTGCCCGTGGTTTCGATATTGATGCCGCTCTCCAGCCAAAAGCGGCTTTCCGAATTAATCAGTTTGTCGTTCGGGCTTTGGATGAAGATGGTGTAATGCACGGTTTGGTCGGCAGGCTCGAAATGCGCGCTTTCTACCTGTCCGACCATAAAGTTTTCATAAAGCACGGGGCTGCTGACGTTGAGGATTTTGTCGTTTTGACCGACCAGCTTCAGGCGCAGGCCGCTTTGTCCGATGGCGGCAATCGGCGGGATGTCCTGCACTTCAAATACATCCTTCGTTTCATTGCTTTTGCCGGGCGTAAACGCGATATACGAGCCGGACAGGAGCGTGCTCAAACCGGTTACGCCGCTTTGGTCGATGCGTGGTTTCACCACCCAAAACTGCGTATCGCTGCGGATGAGGTCTTTCGCATCGGCGTTAAGCTGGGCGGTGACTTCCACGCCTTTTTGGTCGTCGCGCAGCTTGATGCGGGTAACGTGTCCGACATCGACGTTCAACACTTTAATCACCGTGTTGTTGACTTCAATGCCTTCCGCGCTGTCCATCAAAAGCGTGACGACCGGACCTCGGTTGCGGATGTCCTTTACCAGCAGCCAGCCGCCCGCAATTAGCGCAATCAGCGGAATCAGCCACACGATAGACGTGAAGACATTGGTTTTTTTGACGCGCGCGGGTACGCGATGCGTTTGAGAAGAATCGTGTTTTTTCATTGTTTCTGGTTATCGTCGGAATCGGGGTCGTCTGAAAGCTGCTGCTGCCTGTCCCAAATCAGACGGGGGTCGAAATAATAGGCAGACAGCATGGTCAATACCACCACCAGGCAGAAATAAACCGCCGCCCCGCCGGGGACAACGCGCGCCATATTGGTGTGGAACGAACTCATCAAAATAATAATCACAAAAATATCAATCATCGACCAGCGGCCGATGGATTCGGTAATCCGGTAAAGCACCGACATTTTCGGCGCGCTCATCGGCGGTTTGAAATAAGCAGACGCAATCAAAACCGCCATCGCGATAATCTTCAATACCGGCACCAAAATACTCGCGCTGAAAATAATCACTGCAATCAGCCTGTCGCCGTCGTTCCACATATACACAATGCCGTTGAAAATCGTATTGACTTCCAGCGCGGTAGGGTTCGACGAAATCATAATCGGCAGAATATTCGCGGGGAAATACAGGATAAACGCCGCAATCAAAAACGCCAGCGAAATGCTCAGGCTTTTTGGGCGGCGGCGGTACAAATCCGCACCGCAAACCTCGCAAGGCTGCTCGTCTTTATCGCGGAAATACAGGCAGCGGCTGCAACAGGTTTTGTCTTCGGATGCCGTTTGCACCGCGTCCCCGCCCGTCAGCCTGTGAATTTTATAATAAACCCAATGCTGCGGAATCGAGACCGAAGTCCGAATCAGCATGACCGACAGCGCAAACATCAAATAAAACGCCGAGCCGAATTCAACCTCCGCCACAGACGAGAGCTTGATATACGCCACCAAAGTGGAAATAAAGAACACATCCACCATAATCGCATGACGCAGCCTGACCAAAACCCGCGTCGCAAACCGCAGCGCAGGATACGCCCGCTCGCGCACCAACGCGGTATAAACGTACAAACAAAGCAGCAAAAACAATACCGGCGCACCGAAAGTGAGGACGAACATCACTTCCGCCAGAAAACCGTAATCCTGATAAATCAAAAGCCGCATCATTTCAGGCAGCGACAGGACGGATGTTACGCCAAAGAGTTCCACGCGGATATAAACCATGCTGTACGCAAACGCCATCAAAATCAGCGAAGTCGTCGCGTAAGCCAGCGGCGCAACATAAGGATTGTTTTCCACCTCAACCACTTCATGATTGCACACCGGACAATGCGCTTCCTGCCCCTGCCGCAGGCGCGGAATATCCATGCGGTTGCCGCAGTCCGGACAATCCACCGTATGCGCCGGCAGCGATGCGTCGGGCAGGTAGGATTTATAACGCCACCAGCGCGTATAGCTAGGAATCGGTTTCATGGAGGAGGGAAGAGGCCAAAGAGGCAGGTATTATAAAGGAAAACATAGGGATAGCCCAAATTGCTTACATATGGGGGAGACAGTGTCTGGAAAATAAATTATGACTATGTGAATAGTATTGTTTGCAATCAATTCGGGGTCGTCTGAAACGCTTTCAGACGACCCCTTGCCATATTTGTTGCAAATATGCGAAAACAACAGATTTATGTAAATAATAGCAAGTTAAATTCTTGATGATGTAATAGAAATGATATATATTCCTAAATTGTTTTGTAATATGACAGATTTCATTTGTTCATTCATAAACGATTCAGTACCTAAATATCTTAAAATCATAAATTTCCATTCTCAAACACAGATTTCCCATCACTTATTTTTTATTGATTCGGGCAGCCTTCATTTGAGGTCGTCTGAAAAACCTGCTGTACAGGTTTCGTCAAAACCGTCAATTAAATTTCGTAGATCATCAAAGGATATTCACATGAGCGAAACACAAGAGCTGACCTTTGCCAAACGGCTGAAAGAGCAAACCGCTACCATTCACGACAGCGTGGACAATTTGGTTATGTCTGTCGAGCCGTTTACCAACAAAGAGAACTACATCAAATTCTTGAAACTGCAATCCGTGTTCCACAAAGCGGTCGATCATATCTATAAAGACCCCGAGTTGAACAAAGCCATTCCCGAGCTGGAATACATGGCGCGTTACGACGCGGTAACGCAAGACTTGGCGGATTTGGGCGACAAACCCTACGAATACGGCAAACCGCTGCCGCATGAAACCGGCAACAAAGCCATCGGCTGGCTGTATTGCGCCGAAGGTTCCAATTTGGGCGCGGCATTTTTGTTTAAACACGCGCAAAAGCTGGATTACAACGGCGAACACGGTGCGCGCCACCTCGCTCCCCATCCGAACGGACGCGGCAAACATTGGCGTGCCTTTGTCGAACATTTGAATGCTTTGGGCTTAAGCCCCGAAGCCGAAGCCGAGGCGATTCAAGGTGCAAAAGATGCGTTTGCGTTCTACAAAGTCGTTCTGCGCGAAACCTTCGGCCTGCCTGAAGGCGCGGAAGCACCGGAAGGCTTTGTTCCGCACCGCCACTAAATGCAGGTTATTGATAGGCCATCGATATGTTTTCCGGCGCAATATTTTGCGCCGGAAAACAGTTGAAGTCTGAAATATCAACCCCTTACATATGGTATGGGCAAGGAAGGCCGCTTTTATCCGGTTTCCGTTTCCGTATTTAAAAATTTATTGGCCATCCGTTACAGGGATTTATATTCATCATTGCTTTCAATAGAAATATAAATGATTATCAAAAATTTTCATTGTTGAATTAAGCTGAATATTGGTCAATTTTATTGTTTCTGAGGTTTTGAACCATGAAATCATCACACATACTCCCTATTGCCGCCCTTGTCGGCAGTATTTTCGGCAATCCCGTGTTTGCGGCGGATAATGCTGCGCAATCAACGGCTGCCGAGCCCATGCAAGCTGAACTGAAACAGGTAACGGTAAAAGGGCATCGCAACGCGCCCGCCGCCGTGGAACGGGTCAACCTCGGCCGTATCCAACAGGAAATGATACGCGACAACAAAGACTTGGTGCGCTATTCCACCGATGTCGGTCTGAGCGACAGCGGCCGCCATCAAAAAGGCTTTGCCATTCGTGGCGTGGAAGGCAACCGTGTCGGCGTCAGTATTGACGGCGTGAGCCTGCCTGATTCGGAAGAAAACTCACTGTATGCCCGTTACGGCAATTTCAACAGTTCGCGCTTGTCCATCGACCCTGAACTGGTGCGCAACATCGACATCGTGAAAGGGGCGGACTCTTTCAATACCGGCAGCGGCGCCTTGGGCGGCGGTGTGAATTACCAAACCCTGCAAGGACGTGATTTGCTGCTGCCGGAGCGGCAGTTCGGCGTGATGATGAAAAACGGTTACAGCAGCCGCAACCGCGAATGGACGAACACAGTCGGCTTCGGCATGGATAACGGCAGCGTCGATACAGCCTTGCTGTATTCACAACGGCGCGGCCATGAAACCGAAAGCGCGGGCAACCGCGGCTATGCGGTGGAAGGCAAGGGCAGCGGCACGAATATCCGCGGTTCGGCACGCGGCATTCCTGATCCGTCCAAACACAAATACCACAGCTTCTTGGCCAAAATCGGTTATCAGATTAATGAGAACCACCGTATCGGCGCATCGCTCAACGGCCAGCAGGGGCACAATTACACGGTTGAAGAGTCTTATAACCTGACCGATTCTTCCTGGCGCGAAGCCGACGATGTAAACAAACGGCGCAATGCCAACCTGTTTTACGAATGGACGCCTGATTCAAATTGGTTGTCGTTGTTGAAGGCAGACTTCGATTATCAGAAAACCAAAGTGGCGGCGGTTAACAACAAAGGCTCGTTCCCGATGGATTATTCCACCTGGACGCGCAACTACAATCAGAAGGATTTGGACGAAATATACAACCGCAGCATGGACACCCGCTTCAAACGCATCACCCTGCGTTTGGACAGCCAGCCGCTACAACTGGGCGGGCAGCACCGCCTGTCGTTCAAGGCCTTTGCCAGCCGCCGTGATTTTGAAAATTTAAACCGCGACGATTATTTCTTCAGCGGCCGCATCGTCCGAACCACCAGCACCATCCAGCATCCGGTGAAAACCACCAACTACGGTTTCTCGCTGTCCGACCAAATCCAATGGAACAATGTGTTTTCAAGCCGCACGGGCATCCGTTACGACCACACCAAAATGACGCCGCAGCAACTGAATGCCGACTGTCATGCCTGCGACAAAACACCGCCCGCACCCAATACTTACAGCGGCTGGAGCGGTTTCGCCGGTTTGGCGGCGCAACTGAATCAGGCTTGGCGTGTCGGTTACGACATCACTTCCGGCTACCGTGTCCCCAATGCGTCCGAAGTGTATTTCACCTACAACCACGGTTCGGGTAATTGGCTGCCCAATCCCAACCTGAAAGCCGAGCGCAGCACCACCCACACCCTCTCCCTGCAAGGACGCGGCGAAAAAGGTACGCTGGATGCCAACCTGTATCAAAGCAACTACCGCAATTTCCTGTCTGAAGAGCAGAAACTGACCGCCAGCGGCGAACCCGGCTGCACCCAGATGGATTATTACTACGGTCTGTGCAGCGCCCCCTACACCGAAAAACTGGATTGGCAGATGCAGAATATCGACAAGGCAAGGGTTCGCGGTCTTGAGCTGACAGGTCGTCTGAATTTGGACAAAGTAGTCTCTTTTGTCCCTGAAGGCTGGAAGCTGTTTGGTTCCGTGGGTTACGCGAAAAGCAAGCTGTCGGGCGACAACAGCCTGCTGTCCACCCAGCCGCTGAAAGTGATTGCCGGTATCGACTATGAAAGTCCGAGCGAAAAATGGGGCGTGTTCTCCCGCCTGACCTATTTGGGCGCGAAAAAGGCGAAAGATGCGCAATACACCGTTTATGAAAACAACGGCTGGGGTACGCCTTTGCAGAAAAAAGTGCAGGATTACCCGTGGCTGAACAAATCGGCTTATGTGTTCGATATGTACGGCTTCTACAAACCGGTGAAAAATCTGACCCTGCGTGCGGGCGTGTACAACCTGTTCAACCGCAAAGACACCACTTGGGATTCCCTGCGCGGTTTGTACAGTTACAGCACCACCAACGGGGTCGACCGCGACGGCAAAGGCTTGGACCGCTACCGCGCGCCCGGTCGCAACTACGCCGTATCACTGGAATGGAAGTTCTAAGCTAAATTGTGATTGAAGAAACGAAAACAAACCGCCTGAATGTCCTGTTTGTCAGAACATTCGGGCGGTTTTATTATCCGTCTGTTTAAAGTTTGCCGTCTTGTCCCATTCTTATAGTGGATTAACTTTAAGCCAGTACGACGTTGCCTCGCCTTAGCTCAAAGAGAACGATTCTCTAAGGTGCTGAAGCACCAAGTGAATCGGTTCCGTACTATCTGTACTGTCTGTGGCTTCGTCGCCTTGTCCTGATTTAAAGTTAATCCACTATATTTTCCAACTGTTTAATTGGATTGGGTTTCGTTGCGGCTAACTGTTTCCTTCATATTAAACGCGCTAACGTAGTTTGAGGGATGTGTTTGATTACAGGGATCTTCGGAAATACCGGCCGATTTGGTGAGTGCGGCAATTCACGCGCCATTTATCGCTGTTTTGCCAATAATAATCTACGATGATGCCTTGATCGTCAGTGTAGAAAATGCGGTCTTGGTCTTGTCCGTAGCAGACGTTGCTATAGTAGTTAGTAATGATGGGTCCGTATTGGCTGCTGCCTTCGTATTCACGTCCAGCGTAGGAGTAGTAGGTATAGCGCCAGAGGTAGGCATAGCGGTCGTTTTCCGATTTGACTCCACCTTCTGTGGGTTTGACGCCATAGGATTTGATAACGGCATCGATAGGTTTGCCGACGAAACGTTTCATACGTTTGTCCAAGCTGGCACAGCCGACAGTGAGGCAAACGAGACCGGCAAGGAGGGCTGCACGGCCTATGGAGATTTTGGAGGGCATAATGCGTTTTCCTGTCATTAAAATGAAGGGCGGAATAATAAGAAAGGAATAGGCAATTTGGCAAGAGGCTACCCGAAAAACATAAAACGTTTTTCAGGTAACCGCTTGGTTGATACACACTTTGTCTTCCTTTAATCATGCGGTGGGATTTCAATGAAGGGGTTGTCTGTATTGGGGAAAGGGGATGCAGGATGTTTTCAAAACAGGGGAGGGGTCGTCTGAAAACTGTTATCCCCATTCTGTTGTAAAAAATTCTTTTTGCATAGTCATTTCATCCCTAATTTGCTTCACTTGTCCGAACTCAATATAAATTCCGCCCTATATCCGCTATAATCGCAAATCGATTATCCAATGTACAAGACAGGAAAATTCATGTCCCAAAGCCGTTTCAACCAAACCGGCCCCAAAATCGGTCTGAGCGTGCGCCTTGCGGAAACGCAGGTGGAAATTGAAGCAGCACAACGCCTGCGTTATCAGGTATTCGCCCAAGAGCTGGGTGCAGAAATCGAAAGCGACGACGGTCGCGATGTCGATCCTTACGACGAACATTGCCACCACCTTTTGGCTTTTGACGATGCAACCGGAGAAGTCATCGGCTGCTACCGCCTGATTACCGAAGAAACCGCCAAAAAAGTCGGCGGCTGGTATAGCGAACACGAATTTGACTTGTCCCCTTTGAAAGACATCTTGCCGCAAACCGTCGAACTCGGACGCGCCTGCACCCATCCCGACTACCGCAACGGCGGTTTGGTCATGCTTTTGTGGTCGGGTTTGGTCAAATTCATGAAAGACGAAAACCTGCGCTTCATGATAGGCTGCGGCAGCATCGATATGCACGACGGCGGCAGCGATGCGGCGGGTCTGTATCATGCCCTGAAATCCAAATACCTCGCGCCTGAAAAATGGTGCGTCAAGCCGCTCAATCCGCTCAAGTGGGACGAAATTACCCCGTCGGACAAACCTGATGTCCCGCCACTGATTAAAGGCTACCTCAATGCGGGCGCATGGTTCTGCGGCGAGCCTTGCGTCGATGAAGCGTTCAACTGCGCCGACGTGCTCATCATGATGGACATCACCCGCCTGGCAGACCGTTACCTCCAACGTTTTGCCCCTAAACCATAAAGACCAAAAGGTCGTCTGAAAACCTTTTCAGACGACCTCAACTATTGTGAAATCAGCAAATAACCGATTTTTAGCGGTTTCACCCTATACCAAGATTGCACACACCACAACCTTATGATTGCCAAACTACGTTTTACCTTCCGCCTGCTCTGCATCGGCATCTGCCTGCTTTACGGTATGGCGGAAATGTTCTTCCTGTTTCCCTTTTACAGCAAACGGCGCAAACTGCGTGCCATCCAAATCTGGTCGCTGCGCGTTCTCGCTTCATGCGGCATGAAGCTGGAAACCTTCGGCACGCTGCCTCAGGAAGGGCAGGCGCAGTTGTTAATCAGCAACCATATCTCTTGGTTGGACATCATGGCGGTCAACGGCGCATTTCCGGGTCGGTTTGTGGCGAAAGACGATGTCGCCAAATGGCCGGTAGTCGGCTATCTCGCCACGCAGGCGCAGACCGTTTACGTTTCACGCAATAAAGGCACCAAAGGCAATACCGCTAAAATCGCCACCGTAACGGAAGCCCTCAAAAACGGCGATACCGTAACCATTTTCCCGGAAGGGACGAGTACGGAAGGTTATGAAATCCTCCCGTTCAAGCCCAGCTTTTTCCAAACTGCCTACGATGCAGGCGTTCCCATTATCCCCATGCTCTGCCGCTACCCCAATCCCGACGGCACCAGTCCGAACCTTCAGGCGGCTTATGTGGGCGATACCAGCCTGTGGCAATCCATCTGCATGATCATCAGCCAACCTTCCAGCAAGGTGGAGCTGCATTTTCTGGAGCCGGTTCCCGCCAAAGAAGACCGCTACGAAACGGCGCTGGAAATACACGGCATTTTGAGCCGAGAATTAAAAAAATTGGGCTGACAGGTCCAAACAAACGAAAAGAACTTCAAACCGCCATCCGAACCGTTTCATCAAACCAAACAATAGGAGAAGCCAAATGGAAGAAACATTCGTCCAAACGCTGACCATCGCCGGCTCGGATTCCGGCGGCGGAGCGGGGATACAGGCGGATTTGAAGACGTTTCAGATGCGCGGCGTGTTCGGCACCAGCGTACTGACCGCCGTGACCGCGCAAAATACGCTCGGCGTATCGGCGGTGCATCTGGTGCCGACCGACATCATTACCGCGCAAATCGAGGCCGTCCGCGCCGATTTTGAAATCCGCGCCTATAAAATCGGGATGCTGGGTACGGCTCAAGTGATTGAATGCGTTGCCGAAAATCTGAAAAAATGCCGTTTCGGCAAGCGCGTCCTCGATCCGGTGATGATTGCCAAAGGCGGCGCGCCGCTGTTGCAGGATTCTGCCGTCGAAGCGATGAAACGTCTGCTGTTGCCCGACACGGACATTCTGACGCCGAACCTGCCTGAAGCGGAAGCCTTGACGGGCGTTCGCATTGAAAACCGCCAAGATGCGGAACGCGCCGCTAAAATCCTGCAAGATTGCGGCGTGAAAAACGTGGTGATTAAAGGCGGGCATTTGGGCGACAGCCGCAGCGAATACTGCACCGACTGGCTGTTTACGCCGGATGACGTGTTTGAATTTGCCGACCGCCGCTTCCCGACGACGCATACGCACGGTACGGGCTGCACGTTCTCCGCCTGTATCGCCGCCGAGCTGGCAAAAGGTTTCGAGACGCTCGAAGCCGTGCAAACCGCCAAAAAATACATTACCGAGGCGATTCGCAATCCTTTGAACATCGGCGCGGGACACGGTCCGGTCAATCATTGGGCTTATCGGGATTGAATAAGGTCGTCTGAAACGGAAATTTCAGACGACCTCTTGCTATATTTATCAGTCAAATTTGTTTACAATATTGGGCAAACCAACTTCAACTTCGCGGAAGAGAAATCATGCAAGTTACATCAAAATGGATAGACGGAATGTGCTTTGTCGGCACGACCGAAAATGGACACAGCGTCGTCATGGAAGGTGCGGCGGCGGAAGGGCAGGCGAAACGCGGTCCCAGCCCGATGGAAATGCTGCTTTTGGGTGTGGCGGGCTGCTCCAGCATCGATGTCGTGATAATTGCCGAGAAGCAGCGTCAAAAGGTGGTGGACTGCCAGGCGACGGTTACCGCGAAGCGCGCCGACGATGCCCCGCGCGTGTTTACCGAAATCCACATCCATTTTAAAGTCATCGGACACAACCTGACCGAATCCGCCATCGAGCGCGCCGTGCAGATGTCTGCCGAAAAATATTGTTCCGCCTCGATTATGCTGGGCAAGGCAGCGAAAATCACCCACAGTTTTGAAACCGTTGAAGCAGAGTAATTTTTCAGACGACCTCCCGTATCTTTCAGAGGTCGTCTGAAAAGCGTTTAGAGGCGGAATATTGTTAAAGCGTGAATAAAGGCCGCCCGACAAAAAAGCAGATATATTCACGCTACACTATGAATATATCTGCTTGCTTATTGTGGATTCTCTCTCTATCAGCCTTCATAACTTGGCCTTGTGAGGATATTGTGCAAGCTTCACTAGAGATTGTCAACAATTTTTAATTATATCTTAATCAGATTTTGTGCTATATCGAAATGGAATCAAGCAAAAAGCGATAAGGGGCGGGTTGCCGCCGTCGCAAAATTTCTGTTATTTCAAACGATATGACACGCCAGACTATGAGGAGAGCTTAAATAATGAATACCGATAACGATACCCTCCATGCGCCTACCCCTTCTTCCATGATGCCGGCAGGCAGGCATGATTCGGAGCTGTTCCGTGTTTACGCCCTGATTTTGGACGGCATTACCGACCATGTTTTGCTGCCCGGCAAAAAACTGACCGAATCCGAGCTGTGCCGCCAGATGGTTTGCTCGCGCAATACCGTGCGCGGCGCGCTGTCCCTGTTGGCACACGACAAAATCGTCGATTTGCAGCCCAATCGCGGCGCGTTCGTCCATGTTCCCGATTTGAAGGAAATGCAGGACGTGTTCAACGCGCGTATCGAAATGGAAAGCATGATTTTGAACCTTCTGTCCGATATGCCCGATTTGGAAACCCGCCTCCAGCCGCTCTACGCCATGATTGAGCGTGAAGAACAGGCGTCCGACAGCGGCGACCGCGTGGGTTGGAACCGCCTGTCCAACGCCTTCCACGTCGAACTGGCGCGCCTGATCGACAACAACGTCTTGTTCGACATCATGAACACCCTGTGCGCCCGCTCTTCGCTCATCGTCGCCGTCTTCGATGCGCAGCGTCATGAAAAACGCACCATCAACACCCACACCCATTCCGAACACCGCGAAATCCTCGACCTGCTGACCAACGGCAAACGCAACCGCGTCGTCAAAGTCATGCGCAAACACTTAAGCGCGTGCGTGGAGCGTTTGGAACGCAAATACGAAGCGGAATAACACGGACACAGCAAAAAGGTCGTCTGAAAACCGGGATTCAGGTTTCAGACGACCTTTGGTTTTGGGTAAAGCCGAATCGGCGGCAGCCTTTTCCGATTTTGGGCAAAAGGCGTACAATCCGAATTCAAACGAACCGGAACGAATTGAAACGAATCCAGATGAAACCGAAAATACAAAGACACGAACACATCCTCGCCCTGGTGCGCGAGCAGCATTTCATGACGGTCGAGCAGCTTGCGGAAGCCTTGGACGTGACCCCGCAGACCATACGCCGCGACATACAGGAATTGAGCGAAACGCGGCAGTTGAAGCGTTACCACGGCGGAGCGTCGGTCGGCGATATTTCCGGCGGCGTGGCGCAAGGCAAGCGAAAACACTGCCAAAATGAAAAAAACGCCATCGCCCGCCTGATTGCTGCCCACATTCCCGACAATTCGTCGCTGTTTATCAGTATAGGCACGACGATGGAAGCCGTTGCCGCCGAGTTGGTCAAGCAGCGTAAAAACCTGCGGATTATCACCAACAATATTTACGTCGCCTCCATCACGTCCGCGCGCACCGACTACACCGTCATCATCACTTCCGGCGTCGTGCGCCCCTTGGACGGCGGGATTACGGGCGTGGCGACGGTCGATTTTATCAATCAGTTTAAAGTCGATTATGCTGTAATGAGTACGCACGGCGTGGAAAGCGACGGCTCGCTTTTGGACTACGACTATAAAGAAGTCAGCGTAATGCAGGCGATGATGACCAATGCGCGGGTCAGGTATTTGGGCGTGGACCACAGCAAATTCAACAGCAATGCCTTGGTCAGGCTGGGCGACATCGGCTCGTTTGACAAAGTATTTACCGACCGCGTACCGGAAGCCGCCATGCAGAAGGTTTTGGGTGATGCGGGCGTAGAATGGCTGGTTGCCGAGCCTGTGCCGCTTTGATTTCGGGGGTTACAAAAGGTTAATGAAATTCGGGTACAATGGGGAAGCGTTTTCAGAGGGCTGCTATTGAATGGGCAGGTCGTCTGAAAATATAGTGGATTAAATTTAAACCAGGACAAGGCGACGAAGCCGCAGACAGTACAGATAGTACGGAACCGATTCACTCAGCACCTTAGAGAATCGTTCTCTTTGAGCTAAGGCGAGGCAACGCCGTACTGATTTAAAGTTAATCCACTATAATCATCCGTATATGAATGTTCTTTGATTCAGAAGAACAGTTTTGAAAAGACATCAAGATGAATTTCCCCCGTATCAGCGAAAGAACATTTTCCGGCCTTTCATTGGCTGGCACTATCATTATTATCATCACGACTTCGATATGGTTCAGTCAGGCAGACCCCGAACGCTTCGGGATTACATTGATTGCCGGTATGTTGATGCTTGTCTCGGCGAATCTGGTTTATGTCCTGCTTTCCCATCGTTTGCGACCTGCTACTGTGGCGGGCAGCGTGTGGATAACAACCATACTTTGGTTGTTGTTTATGATGGCGGTAGACAGTGCTGACAGTCATAATGATCCTTACTCCCCTAATTACGATCATCACGGATCAGGTTTTTTGTGGCTAGGGTTGCCTGTATTTTATGTTGGTTCGCTGATTGCCTCCATTATCGCCACCGCAGCCCGCCCCAAGCTGCTCTCTTTGGAAAAATCCTCGCTGCAAGCATTTTGGGCGTCCATGCGCTGGTCTTTTATCGGCACTACCGGTTTGCTTTGGATTTTTTACCCAATCGCACTTTTGGTTATTTTGGGTATCGTTCTGTTGATTAACCGGCTGGTCAATTTGATCGATTCATCAACGGCATCAAAACATCCGGAAGACAATGCTTCCGACCATTCCAATCTTTCATCCGATTCGTAATTGTCTATACAGAGGTCTGCTATTTGACGGATAGGTCGTCTGAAAACCAATCATCCGTATGTGAATGTTCTTTGATTCAGAAGAACAGTTTTGAAAAGTCGTAAAGATGAATTTCCCCCGTATTAGCGAAAAAAAATTTGCCGGCCTTTCATTGGCAGGCAGTATCATTATTATCATCACTACTTCGATATGGTTCTATCAGGTAGGTCCTGAAGATTTTGACAGCACATTGATTGCCGGTATGTTGATGCTTGTCTCGGCGAATCTGGTTTATGCCCTGTTTTACCGGCGTTTGCGTCCCGCCACGTTGGCGGGCAGCTTGTGGGCGACAGCCATCGTTTGGGTTTGGTATATGATAGAGGTACTCGATGAGCTCGCTTACATTCGGCACGGTTCAGGTGATTTATGGTTTGTGTTGCCTTTATTCTATGGCATCTCGCTGATTGCTTCCATTATCGCTACCGCAGCCCGCACCAAGCTGCTCTCTTTGGAAAAATCCTCGCTTCAAGCATTTTGGGCGTCTATGAGCTGGTCTTTTATCGGCAATGCCGGTTTGCTTTGGATTTTTTACCCAATCGCACTTTTGATTATTTTGGGTATCGTTCTGTTGATTAACCTGCTGGTCAAGTTGATCGATTCATTAACGGCATCAAAACGTCCGGAAGGCAATACTTCCGACCATTCCAATCTTTCATCCGATTCGTAATTGTCCATACAGAGGTCGTCTGAAACGGTTTTCAGACGACCTCTGTACCTTGTATTGACTGTAAAGCCGTCCTGTTTTCAGGTAAAATCGGCACGACATCATATTTTCAGATAGCTCCCGACCATGCTCAACAAAGACCAATTCGCGGACAACCATTTCATCCGCACCATCATCGAAGAAGACCTAAAAAGCGGCAAACACGAAGCCATCCAAACCCGTTTCCCGCCTGAACCCAACGGCTACCTGCACATCGGCCACGCCAAATCCATCTGCCTGAACTTCGGTTTGGCGTATATTTACGACGGCTTGTGCAACCTGCGTTTCGACGATACCAACCCCGAAAAAGAAAACGACGAATACGTCAATGCCATCAAAGAAGACGTCGAGTGGCTCGGTTTCCATTGGGCGGGCGAGCCGCGTTTCGCTTCCAATTATTTCGACCAGCTTTACGACTACGCCGTCGGTTTAATCAAAGACGGCAAAGCGTATGTCGATGATTTGACACCCGAAGAAATGCGCGAATACCGCGGCACGCTGACCGAAGCGGGCAAGAACAGCCCTTACCGCGACCGCAGCGTCGAAGAAAACCTCGACCTGTTCACGCGCATGAAAAACGGCGAATTCCCCGACGGCAGCAAAACCCTGCGCCTGAAAATCGACATGGCATCAGGCAACATCAATATGCGCGACCCCGTCATCTACCGCATCCGCCGCGCCCATCACCACAACACCGGCGACAAATGGTGCATCTACCCGATGTACGACTACACGCATTGCATTTCCGATGCCATCGAAGGCATCACGCATTCCTTGTGTACGCTCGAATTTGAAGCCCACCGCCCGCTGTACGACTGGGTGTTGGACAACATCCCCGCGCCGCACGCCACCCGCCCGCGCCAATACGAGTTTTCCCGTTTGGAGCTTTTGTATTCCATCACGTCCAAACGCAAGCTGAACCAACTGGTTTCAGACGGCCACGTTACCGGCTGGGACGACCCGCGTATGCCGACCATTTCCGGTATGCGCCGCCGCGGCTACACGCCCGAAGGCCTGCGCCTGTTTGCCAAACGCGCCGGTATTTCCAAATCTGAAAACATCGTCGATATGAGCGTGTTGGAAGGCGCGATTCGCGAAGAGTTGGAAAACTCCGCCCCGCGCCTGATGGCGGTTTTGAACCCGCTCAAAGTCACCCTGACCAACTTTGAAGCCGGCAAAACCCAAAGCCGCCGTGCCGCGTTCCATCCCAATCACGAAGAAATGGGCGAGCGTGAAATCCCTGTGTCCCAAACCATCTACATCGAGGCAGACGACTTTGCCGAAAATCCGCCCAAAGGCTTCAAACGCCTGACTCCGGGCGGCGAAGTACGCCTGCGCCACGGCTATGTCATCAAGTGCGACGAAGTCGTAAAAGACGCAGCGGGCAATGTGGTCGAACTCAAATGCAGCATCGACCATGACACCTTGGGCAAAAATCCCGAAGGCAGAAAAGTCAAAGGCGTGATTCACTGGGTTTCCGCCGAACACGCCGCCGAAATCAAAGTCCGCCTGTATGACCGCCTCTTTACCGTCGAGCGTCCCGATGCCGTGCGTGGCGAAGACGGCGAATACCTGCCGTTTACCGATTTCCTCAACCCAGAATCCATTAAGGAAATCACCGCCTACGCCGAGCCTGTCGCAAAAGATCTGCCGGCAGAAAGCCGTTGGCAGTTTGAACGCATCGGCTATTTCGTCACCGACCGCAAAGACCACAGCAAAGACACACCGGTGTTTAACCGCACTGTGACACTGAAAGATTCTTGGCAGGCAAAATAATTGGTAAGAAGGCAGTCAGTATGCACTGGCTGCCTTTATTGTGTTTAAATTTTTGATTTTATAATAGGAATTTTATGGAAAACCAAATACCCACTTCACAGGAAGTTCGATATCACGAACCCAAACGCCTTCCTGCTTCTGCAGGCATCAAGTGGATTACCGACGCTTTCGGTATTTTCAAACTTCATCCGTGGAAATGGATAGGCGTATTATTGGCTTATATGGTCGTAGGCTTTGTGGTTTCTATTATTGACTTACTAGGAATTAATGCGCTTTCTAGTTTAAAAGGTATTGTATTCAGCTGGGTGGGTTCATGCTTAGTAGGCGGAGCTATGTATGTTGCTAACAATATCAATAATGGAAAAGCATTTGATGTGAAAGATTTTTTTATTGTTTTTTTAGATAAAAAAATGAGTTTTTTCATTTTATTGTTACTTCAGGTGCTGTTCAGTATAGCTGTTAGTTTGCTTATCATTCCGCTATATTTTGCAGGTCATTGGGCAATGATGATAGGTGTTGTATTGATTGTTATTGTCCTTTTGTCTATATTTTTATTAACCCCCGCTTTGATTGTTTTAGATGGTCTGAAGCCATGGGAGGCTATTAAAGCTAATGTTAAAGCGGCTATGTGTAATATTCCTGCAATATTAGTTTATGTTGTAGGTGTGGCTCTCTATTCTTTTATGTGGGGCGTATTAGGCAGCATGTTAGGCCAGTGGATTATCATGATCATACTTTTACTATTCCTACCTGTCAGCGCAGTTTTACTGCTGTCCCCTTATATTGCTTACCGCAGTATTTACCCTAATGGTCGTATTGTAAAATCCTAAGTGGATAAAGGCCGTCTGAAACATTTTCAGACGGCCTTTGTCGATAAAAGGAATGAGATGGAACGTTATTCTGTACATTTGAAACTGCTGGGAATGGCGGTGTTGTGGGGCGCGTCTTGGCCGATGGGGCGGATGCTGGGGCAGTCGCTGCCGCCGCTGACGGGCGGGGCGGTTCGGTTTGTCTTGGCTTCGGTTTTGTTGTTGGGCTGGTTGTTTGCGCGCAGCAGGTTTGCAACTTTGGCGGCTTTGTCGGTGCGGCAATGGCTGGGTTTGACGGCGGCGGCTTCTGTCGGCGTGTGCGGCTATGCGGTGTTTTTTATGCTGGGTTTGCAGACTATGCCGGCAGGTAAGGCGGCGGTGGTCGTGGCGGTGAATCCCGTGCTGACGCTGCTGCTGGCGGCTTGGCTTTTCGGCGAGCGTTTAAATGCGAAGATTTTGGCGGGTATGCTGCTGGCGGTCGGCGGTGCGATAACGGCGGTAACGCAAGGGCAGCCTTTGAAGGTATTGTCGGGCGGCATCAAGGCGGGGGAGTGGCTGATTTTCGGCTGCGTGGTCTGCTGGGCGGCTTATACTTTAATCGGACGTGCGGTTTTGCGCGGGATAGACGCGCTGACGGTAACGGCGGCAACGTCGTTCATCGGCGCGCTGATGTTGTCAGTGGTGGCGTTGTGGACGGACGGATTGCCTTTTGAGGCAATGGCGGCGATGGATGCGCGCGGTTGGACGGCATTGGCGTGGCTGGTCATCGGCGCGACGGTATTGGCCTACGCGTGGTATTTCGAAGGCGTGAAGACTTTGGGCGCAGGCAGCGCGGCGGCGTATATTACACTCGTACCGATTTTCGGTATGCTGTCTTCGGCGTGGGTTTTGGGCGAACCGCTGCATATTTCGCTGGTCGCGGGTTGCGCGGCGGCGGTCGGCGGCATGACGCTGATGCGGTATGGGCAGAAGGTCGTCTGAAAAAGGTTTTTCTATAGTGGATTAACTTTAAATCAGGACAAGGCGACGAAGCCGCAGACAGTACAGATAGTACGGAACCGATTCACTTGGTGCTTCAGCACCTTAGAGAATCGTTCTCTTTGAGCTAAGGCGAGGCAACGCCGTACTGGTTTAAAGTTAATTCACTATAACGATCAGGCTGCGATCGCCATGTCAACTTATTGCGGGACAAGACAAAGGTCATCTGAATCCTTTTTCAAGTATTTTTACTGTATTGAAATTGGGTTTTCAGACGACCTTTTATTTATAATAGGTAAACAGAAGTAACGTGGCTTTTATAGTGGGTTAAATTTCAATATAACGGATAAAGAAAGAAAAAATGCTGCCGGTTTTTAACTTTATTTGGCTGACGGTGGTCGCCATACTGGGCTTGATGCTTGTCGATATGATGTTGAAGGCTGAAAGACCGTTGTTTAAAGCAATGGCTGTCAGGTTCAACGTGTTTTTGCTGTGCTGTTTGGGCGTACAGGCGTGGAGCGTGTGGATGGGGCAGCAAAAACCGGAAGGGTATGTGCTTCGGGAAGATACGGTGGTAGATGGTTTTCCATTGCCCACCGGAACAAAGTTACATTTTCGGTGGAAAAAGGATATTGAATCTTACGAGTATGCAGTCTTCCCCAAGCCCGTCGAATGGAAAGGCGTGATGATTAAGGCGGTGGAACGGAAGTTTTATGACCAAAATATGGGCGAAGGCGTCTTTCTGAAGCCGACGGAAGTAGCCGATCGGAAACCGGTTTGGTCGGAAGGTTGGTTGTGCCGTGTGGACGCTGAAGATTTTGGGTGGAAGTATGTCGGTACGAAGGATAAGCGAACGCCTTCGCCTGACGATTACCGGCTGATGGGGTGTAAGCTGGATGAGTCTTTCGCGCTGCCGGTGCCGCAATTGGGCGAAAATGTGAAGCTCGGTTTGCATGAAGTGAGATACATTGAATCCGGCAAAGTTTGGCTGGCATGGTTGGCTTCTGAAAATATGCCTTTTACAGGCTTGATCACGCTGGACGGTAAAAAGAATATTGTGGAAATAGAGATTGAACCCAAACAAACCAATATTTTGGGTTGCGTATTTGACAATGTTTCCTTGCTGACTTGGAATCGTGACCGACCGGATATCTGGACGGTGTCGGCCCGCCCGAAAGCGGAAAATGAGTTGGTGGAAGAGCATAATGTGAAACAGCCGGAAACTTGTTGGGGGAGAAAACTTGTCTATCAGTATTAATCGGCAGGTCGTCTGAAAAGGCGGCAACCGGCTGCTTTGTGTTCAATATTTTTTTATCAAGGAAATCATGATGTCCGCTCCGCTTGAAATCGAAACCCATCCTTTCCCCGCCTTGCTGCCGCCGCAGGCGACGGTGATGATGATGGGGACGTTTCCGCCCAAGGAAGACAAACGCGCGATGCAGTTTCATTATCCGAATTTTCAAAACGATATGTGGCGCGTCTACGGGCTGGTGTTTTTTAATGATGCGGCGCATTTCCAAAGGTCGTCTGAAAAAGCGTTTGATGCGGAGAAAATCAAGGCGTTTTTGCGCGAACGGGGGATTGCTTCCTGTCCAACCGTGTTAAAGGCGGTGCGGGAACACGGCAATGCGTCGGACAAGTTTTTGCAAGTGGTCGAAACTGTCGATTTGGCGGCGGTGTTGGCGCAGATGCCCGACTGCCGCCATATCTGCACCACCGGCGGTAAGGCGACGGAAATCCTGCTCGATATTCAGGGCGGCGGCATCAAAATGCCGAAAACGGGCGAAACCGTGCCGTTTCCGTTTGCCGGACGGGATTTGACCCTGACCCGCCTGCCGTCCACTTCGCGCGCCTATCCTTTGAGTTTGGCGAAAAAGGCGGCGGCGTATCGGGCGTTTTTCGAAATGGCGGGTTTGTGTGAAAAACAGTTATAATTGCCGACAATTTCCCCTTTCAGACGGCCTTTAGCAGACCGAGGCCGTCTGAAAAAACAGACAAGGAAGAAATCCGATGAAAAACTACCACGCGCCCGACGAGAAGGGCTTTTTCGGCGAACACGGCGGGCTTTATGTCTCCGAAACCCTGATTCCCGCCTTGCAAGAGCTGGCGGATGCCTATAAAGCAGCGAAAAACGACCCGTCGTTTTGGGAAGAGTTCCACCGCGATTTGAAACACTACGTCGGCCGCCCCAGCCCCGTTTACCATGCCGCGCGATTGTCCGAGCATCTGGGCGGCGCGCAAATCTGGTTGAAACGCGAAGACTTGAACCACACCGGCGCGCACAAGGTAAACAACACCATCGGTCAGGCACTGCTCGCCCGCCGCATGGGCAAAAAACGCGTCATCGCCGAAACCGGCGCGGGTCAGCACGGCGTGGCCTCCGCCACCGTCGCCGCCCGCTTCGGCATGACTTGCGACGTGTACATGGGCGCGGACGACATCCAGCGTCAAATGCCCAACGTGTTCCGCATGAAATTATTGGGCGCGAACGTGGTCAGCGTCGACAGCGGCAGCCGCACGCTGAAAGACGCGATGAACGAAGCCATGCGCGAATGGGTCGCCCGCGTGGACGACACGTTCTACATCATCGGCACCGCCGCCGGCCCCGCGCCGTATCCCGAAATGGTGCGCGATTTCCAATGCGTTATCGGTAATGAAGCCAAAGCGCAGATGCAGGAAGCCATCGGCAGACAGCCCGACGTCGCAGTTGCCTGCGTCGGCGGCGGCTCGAACGCCATCGGCCTGTTCCACCCGTATATCGGCGAAGAAAACGTGCGCCTCGTCGGCGTGGAAGCCGGCGGTTTGGGCGTGGACACCCCCGACCACGCCGCGCCGATTACCAGCAAAGCCCCCATCGGCGTATTGCACGGCTTCCGCAGCTACCTGATGCAGGACGAAAACGGCCAAGTCTTGGGTACGCACTCCGTTTCCGCAGGCTTGGATTACCCCGGCATCGGCCCGGAACACAGCCACCTGAACGACATCAAGCGCGTCGAATACACCGTCGCCAAAGACGACGAAGCACTCGAAGCCTTTGATTTGTTGTGCCGCTTCGAAGGCATCATCCCCGCGCTCGAATCCAGCCACGCCCTCGCATGGGCAGTCGCCAACGCGCCGAAGATGGGCAAAGACCAAGTGATTCTGGTCAACCTGTCCGGCCGCGGCGATAAAGACATCAATACCGTGGCGAAGCTGAAAGGGATTGAGTTGTAGGGATGATGTGAAGGTCGTCTGAAAACAAAAATATGATGATTCTCCCCAATTGTTACAGCTATTTCCGTATGGTATCCGACCACAATTGCGCCGATGAATTGACGCAATTGCTCGGTATCCAGCCGTTTTCTGTTACCCGGTGTGGAGAGACGCATTTAGCTAATGGAATGCTACGCCCACAGCCGGCTGATTGGAGCGCATGGAATGGCTGCCGCCAAGATCAGCCGGTCAATGACGTAGAAGGGCAGTGCCTGCGGATTGTCCGCCAATTACACGGGAACATTGATGCACTTGCCCGATTCCGTCGGCAATACCAAGCAAAATTTTGGTTGGAAGTTGTCCCTGAATATGTTGTGGATGCAGAACAAAATCCCTATATAGGATTTAGTCGGGAAATCATAGAATTTTGTTATCTGACGGGTACGGAAATAGACGTCGACGTCTATCATTACTGCAATTTCTGCGACTCTGATGAAGGATCAAACAGTACGCTGCATTAATCTGCCTTCATTGACCTGAATTTGTCTTTTAATGTCTTTGGTTTTGGGATATCGACAGAATATAGGGCGTATTCATGTTCACGCCGTGATTAGCTATCTCACTTGAAATTCTCAAAACAAGCCGTTTGAAAGTCCGCCTTTCAAACGGCTTATTTTTAGGTTGCCTGAAATTTTTCTGCATACTATGCCGGATATGAACCACATCACCGAAAACAGGTTTTCAGACGACCTTTCCCTTATCCGATAGGGACTTTTCAGGTTTTCATCTAATCAGAGTGGGTTAAAATAGCGGAATTTGATATAAATCCTTCTCAGAAAATATGTTGCCCGAACACACTTCCTCCCTGCTCGATTTCGACCGCGCCCATCTGCTCCATCCCTATACGTCCATGACCGACCCGTTGCCTGTTTATCCGGTGCGCCGTGCGGAGGGCGTGCATATTGAATTGGCGGATGGTACGCGGCTGATTGACGGGATGTCGTCTTGGTGGTGTGCGATACACGGCTACAATCATCCCGTTTTGAATCAGGCGGTTGAGGCGCAGATTAAGCAAATGTCGCATGTGATGTTCGGCGGTTTGACGCACGAGCCGGCGGTGGAACTGGGCAAGTTGTTGGTCGGGATTTTGCCGCAGGGGCTGGACCGTATTTTTTATGCGGATTCAGGTTCGGTTTCGGTAGAAGTCGCGCTGAAGATGGCGGTGCAATACCAGCAGGCGCGGGGTTTGACCGCGAAGCAGAATATTGCGACGGTGCGGCGCGGGTATCACGGCGATACTTGGAACGCGATGTCCGTCTGCGATCCGGAAACGGGGATGCACCATATTTTCGGCAGCGCTTTGCCGCAGCGTTATTTTGTCGATAATCCGAAAAGCCGTTTCGACGATGAATGGGACGGGGCGGATTTGCAGCCTGTCCGCGCCTTGTTTGAAGCGCATCATGCGGATATTGCCGCCTTTATTTTAGAACCGGTCGTGCAGGGCGCGGGCGGCATGTATTTTTATCATCCGCAGTATCTTCGCAGTTTGCGCGATTTGTGCGACGAGTTTGATATCGTTTTGATTTTTGATGAAATTGCCACCGGATTCGGGCGCACGGGCAAGATGTTTGCCTGCGAACACGCGGAGGTCGTGCCGGATATTATGTGTATCGGCAAGGGCTTGAGCGGCGGCTATATGACGCTGGCGGCGGCAATCACTTCGCAAAAAGTCACCGAAACGATTTCGCGCGGCGAAGCGGGCGTGTTTATGCATGGGCCGACGTTTATGGCAAACCCGCTGGCGTGTGCCGTTGCCTGCGCTTCGGTCAAACTGCTTTTGTCCCAAGATTGGCAGGCAAATATCCGCCGCATCGAAAGCATCTTAAAAGGTCGTCTGAAAACTGCATGGGACATTCGCGGCGTGAAAGACGTGCGCGTTTTGGGTGCCATTGGCGTGATTGAGCTGGAAAAAGGCGTGGATATGGTGCGTTTTCAAGCGGACTGCGTGGCGCAGGGCATTTGGGTGCGCCCATTCGGCAGGCTGGTGTACCTCATGCCGCCTTACATCATTTCAGACGACCTCTTGACCGAACTTGCCGACAAAACCATACAAATCTTGAAGGAACACAACAAATGAAAGGCGTTTACTTCGTCAGCGGCATAGACACGGACATCGGCAAAACCGTCGCCACCGGCATGTTGGCAAAACAATTGTTGCAGCAGGGCAAAAGCGTGATCACGCAAAAGCCTGTGCAAACCGGTTGCCAAAACATCGCCGACGACATCGCCGTCCACCGCAAAATCATGGGCATACCCATGCAGGAAGCCGACAAACAGCGGCTGACCATGCCCGAAATCTTCAGCTATCCCGCCTCGCCCCATCTCGCCGCCCGTCTGGACGGCAGGACTTTGGACTTGGACAAAATCCGCACCGCCACGCAGCAACTGGCGGCACAATACGAAATCGTATTGGTCGAAGGCGCGGGCGGATTGATGGTTCCGCTGACGGAAAACCTGTTGACCATTGATTATATTCAGCAACAGGATTATCCCGTCATCCTCGTTACCAGCGGGCGGCTCGGCAGCATCAACCACACCCTGCTCAGCTTCGCCGCGCTCAAACAATACGGCATCAGCTTGCACAGCCTGATTTTCAACCACATCCACGACAGCCGCGACGAACACATCGCCCAAGACAGCTTGGCATATCTAAAGGGTCGTCTGAAAACAGATTTTCCCGATGCGGAGTGGATGGAGTTGGATAAGGTGGAGACGGACGAAAGGTCGTCTGAAAACGATTAAAAGTGGCGGAGCATTGCTGCTGAACGAAATTGCGCTGTCGCTGGCGATACTGACGGAACTGGGGTTCAGCTTGTGTTTACTGTATGATTCGTCCAAGCAGTATTTCCAAGGGACTGAAGTTTTTTAGGTTTGTTGCTAATGTGCCTAGGGATTAAGGATAAAGGGAGTAACAGTGTCCCTTGTAGTAAGAAATGGAGGATGAAATGGTAAAAAGAATATTTTTAGTATTTTCTATGGCATTAAGTGGGTTTATCTCTGCCGAAGGGCTGAATGCCATCAATGATCCGGTGATGAATCCCTGTATTCAACGTCCTGATTTGGCAGGGTGCGGGGCAAACGGTTCTGTTGCAACACAGAGGGTTTATAAAGTACCGAACCGTTGGGGAGCTATTTACTACAATCCTGCCAATGATGCGGTGGGATATTCTGAAAACAATACCGAAGGTTATCGTTCCGCCAATAGAGAGGCATTGGCAAACTGCATTAAAGCAGGAGGCGGTCAAAATCCATTGCATAGAGATGGTAAAGGTTGTCGTAAGATGACGGAAGTTCGTAATTCTTGCAGTGCAATTGCTGTGGGCAGTAAAAGCACTAGTGCAAAAAGTGATGATTATCTGGAGAAAGCAGAACGGAAAGCTTTTGGCGGATGTAGCCAATATTCCAATGATTGTAAAATCCTTTACTCTGGCTGCTCTCGTCATTCCGATTACCGTTATTGATTGATTTGATTTTTCAGACGGTCTTTTTAAGATTTGAGGTCGTCTGAAAAATTTTATGTGGTAACCAAGCAATATTCCATCACGACTAGGCATTGCTCAGATTACGATCATATGGAGTGGTTTGGATTAATGATGGTCGCGCTAAGGACATGAAATGAAAAAAATATTTTTAATTATTGCATTGTTTTTATCTAATTCTTTATCTTATGCTAATGAAATGAATAATCCGTGTGTTTATCATCCTGATTTACCAGGGTGTGCTGGAAATAACCGTGCCATCGGACAAAGCAACCGCGTTATTAATATCCCTAGTCGGTGGGGGGCTATCTACTTTAATGCGGCAAATTGGGCTATCGGATATTCTGAGAATAATACTGAAGGTTTTCGTTCTGCTAACAAAGAAGCATTAGCAAGTTGTATTAAGGCTGGGGGAGGTCAAAATCCAATAGCAAAAAATGGGAAAGGTTGTCATATGGTGACACAGTATCGTAATGGTTGTGGAGCTCTTGCTCTTGGGGGCGTAAAGGGTAGCGGGAATCTTTCGGCACAAGGTGCGCCCACACTAGAAGAAGCCGAAAGAAATGCAATTGCTTTCTGTGAAGAAGGTAAATCGTATAAATGCACTATCCGCTATTCAGGTTGTTCTTTCCATCCTGATTACCGCCGTTAAACGATTTTCAGACGGTCTCCAAGTGATGTGGAGGTCGTCTGAAAGTTATTTATTATGCTATGAAACACATCAATCTAAACCCCATGAATCCCCCTTTGAATTGGCAAGACAAACTTCCCGACGAGCTGCCGCAAGGCTGGAACGAACGCGCCGCCGCTTTGTGCCAAGTGCAATCGCTGACCGCCGCCTTACGCGCCTTGGGCGGCAGCTTTATGGTAAAAGTGCTGTATATGGGCGAACTGGACGGGCTGGGTAATCCGTTTGGCGGAAACTATGCCGAAACCGCCGCCCCGCAATTCGTCCGCGACGTTTTGCTGCATCTGGACGGCGTGCCCGTCGTACAGGCGCGCAGCGCGTGCAGCCCGCAATCGCAAGCCTGGCGCGGCGTGTTGGATTGCGGCACGCAGCCTTTGGGCGAGCGGCTGTTTGACGGCACGCTACCCTTGAAGCGTTCGGCGTTCGAGTTTTGTCTGATGGAAAACGCAGGCGGTCAGGATGATTTCAGACGACCTGTCGCTGCCCGCAGGTCTTATTTCGATTGGGATGGCGAGGTGTTGGAACTGACGGAATATTTTTTGGCGGGGTTGGCGCAGTTTGTGTAGGGCGCGGATATGCCGTTTTTGTATCTTTCTGTAAAAGTTGGGGATAAGGGTCTAAATAAAATAGTAAAATCTAAAAATTGATTTATAATGAACATAATACGCTAAGCAATAATTACAAATTGATTTATTATACCAATAACATATTTTTCACATTCGCATGAAGATAAGACGTGTTCTCCTACATTTTTTCCCGCGCTATGCCGTCGGACGGATGGTCATATACGGCAAATTGATGCGCATCGACAAGCCTATCGGCACGTTGCTGCTGCTTTGGCCGACCTATTGGGCGTTATGGGTCGCTTCGGAAGGCATTCCGGAAGCGGATATTTTTTGGGCGTTTACCGCCGGTACGTTCTTTATGCGCAGCGCAGGCTGCGTGATCAACGACTTTGCCGACCGCGATTTTGACGGCTCGGTCGAGCGCACGAAAAACCGCCCCTTTGCCCGCGGGTTGGTTTCCAAAACAGAAGCAATTCTGCTGACCGTCATCCTCTGCCTGCTTGCCGCCCTCTGCATGACGCCGTTGAACCTGTTGACTTGGGTGATGAGCGTTCCCGCGCTGTTTTTGGCGATGACTTACCCCTTTACCAAACGGTTTTTCCCGCTGCCGCAGTTTTATTTGGGGCTGGCGTTTTCTTTCGGGATTCCGATGGCGTTTGCCGCCGTCCGCAGCGGCGTGCCTTCTACGGCGTGGCTGATGTTTACCGCCAATGCTTTGTGGACGCTTGCCTACGACACGATTTATGCGATGTCGGACAAAGAAGACGATTTGAAAATCGGGATTAAAACTTCGGCCATCACGTTCGGCGATCACGATATTTCCGCTTCTATGCTCTGCCATTTTTGGTTTACCGCGCTGATGGCGGTGTTGGGCGTGAAAATCGGCGCGACATGGCCGTATTGGATCATGCTGCCTGCGGTGGTGTGGCTGCAAATCGGTCAATACCATGCCATCAAAACGCGCGACCGCCAGACTTGTTTTAAAGTGTTTTTGGATAACAACTATATCGGTCTGCTGTGGTTCTTGGGTTTGGCGGGGCATTATTTGTGGGCTTTGGCTGCCACACGGTTGTAAGGCAATAAAATGGTTAACACGTCGTCTGAAAAGGGTTTCAGACGACGTTTTGCTTTTGGGGCAGGGCGGGTTGACGATGGTGGCGGAGTTTTGTCTGGTAGCCAAACCTGCTGTAAAACACTTGCCGCCGTTTTCAGACGACCTTGTGTATGAGTTAAGAAATATCAAAGAAGCAGCGTTTCTTGTTAGCAATCTGAGTGTAAATTGCGTGTTCAGGATTGAGGTTTGTACAGACAGTCGGTACAATTCCATTTCATTTTGCCACATCAAAAGAGATTTCTATGAGCCTTATCGGCGAAATTTTGCCTTTGTCCCATATCGTTTTAGACTTGGAAGTCGGCAGCAAAAAACGCTTGTTTGAAGAAGCGGGACTGCTGCTTGAACATGAAGCAGAATTACCTCACGGCGATGTCTTCGACTGCCTGTTTGCCCGCGAAAAGCTGGGTTCGACCGGCCTGGGGCAGGGCGTTGCCATCCCGCACGGCCGCCATGCCTGCGTGAAAAAAGCCACCGGCGCGTTTATCCGCACGAAAGAACCGGTCGCTTTCGATGCGCCCGACGGCAAACCCGTATCCCTGATTTTCACTTTGTTGGTGCCGGAAAATGCGACCGGCGAGCATTTGGAAGTCTTGTCCAAACTGGCGGGCAGGTTCTCGCAAAAAGCCGTCCGTGAAGCCTTGATGTCCGCGACCTCTGCCGAGGAGGTGCGCAAACTTCTGGCAGAAGAGTAAAGAATGCCCAGTATATCCGTCCGCCGCCTGTTTTCCGATAATCAGCACAAGCTCCAACTTGCTTGGGCGGCAGGCAATTCGGGTGCGGACAACCGCATCGGAGTAGAGGCCGACAAACCCGTTTTGGCGTTGGTCGGCCATTTGAATTTTATCCATCCCAATCAAATCCAAGTCGTCGGTGTTGCCGAAGCCGAATATCTCAAGCGCCTCGAATCGGGCGAGTTGAATTACGATTTCGGCGAACTCTTCGATATCCCCATGTCGCTGGTCATCGTTGCCAACGGTCTGGCGGTTTCGCCCAAATTGCGCGACTACTGCCATAAAAACGACATCCCGCTGCTGACCTCCAAGCTCGAAAGCCCGTATTTGATGGACGTGTTGCGGATTTATCTGCAACGCACGTTGGCGACTTCCATCGTCAAACACGGCGTATTCCTCGATGTATTTGAAGTCGGCGTGTTGATTACCGGTCATTCCGGCTTGGGTAAAAGCGAGTTGGCGTTGGAATTGATTTCGCGCGGACACAGCCTGATTGCCGATGATGCGGTCGAGCTTTTCCGTACCGGCCCCGAAACGCTCGAAGGCCGCTGCCCGCCGATGTTGCGTGATTTCCTTGAAGTGCGCGGTTTGGGCATACTCAACATCCGCCACATTTTCGGCGAAACCTCCATCCGTCCGAAAAAAATCCTCCAATTGATTATCAACCTGGTCGCTGCCGACGACGATTACATGAAGCAGCTCGACCGCTTGAGCATACGCACGGAAACCGAGTCCATCCTCAACGTTAACGTCCGTTCCGTCACCCTGCCTGTCGCCGTGGGCCGCAACCTTGCCGTATTGGTTGAAGCGGCAGTGCGCAACTACATCCTCCAGTTGCGCGGCAAAGACAGTACCAAAGAATTCCTCGAACGCCATCAAACACAACTCAAAGAAAACGAACAAAACCATGAAAATCGTCCTGATTAGCGGATTGTCCGGCTCGGGCAAGTCCGTTGCCCTCAAACAGCTTGAAGACCTCGGCTATTTCTGCGTGGACAACCTGCCGCTGGAAATGCTGCCTTCGCTGGTGCTGCACCATATCGAGCGCGCCGATGAAACCAAACTCAGCGTGAGTGTCGATGTCCGCTCCGGCATCAACATTCAGGAAGCGCAGGAGCAAATCCAATACCTGCGCGATGAAGGCCATCAGGTCGAAGTATTGTTTGTTGAAGCAGAAGAGAGCGTGCTGGTGCGTCGTTTTTCCGAAACGCGGCGCGGCCATCCGCTGTCTGGACTGAACCTTACCCTGCTGGAAAGCCTGCAAAAAGAGCGCGAATGGCTGTTCCCGCTCAAAGACATCGCCTACTGCATCGATACATCCAAAATGAACGCGCAGCAATTGCGTTACGCCGTTCAACAATGGCTCAACATTGAGCGCAGAGGGCTTTTGGTTATCCTCGAGTCTTTCGGCTTCAAATACGGCGTGCCGAACAACGCAGATTTCATGTTCGATATGCGCAGCCTGCCCAATCCCTATTACGATCCCGAGCTGCGCCCTTACACCGGCATGGACGCCCCCATTCAAGCGTATCTCGACCAGCAGCCCCTGGCGCAGGAAATGGTGGACGATATCGACCACTTTATGAACCACTGGCTCCCGCGCCTGCAAAAAGAAAGCCGCAGCTACGTTACCATCGCCATCGGCTGTACCGGCGGGCAGCACCGTTCCGTCTATGTCGTCGAAAAACTCGCCCAACGCCTGCAAGGGCATTACGAACTGCTGGTCCGCCACAGACAGGCGCAAAACCTGTCCGGACGCTGATTCCCTTTTCAGACGACCTTTTCGATATAAAAGGAGAAAACCATGAAACCCATCATCACCCTCGCACTCGCCTGCATACTCGCCGCCTGCGCCACCGAAGTCCCCGCCTACCGCTGGCACCGCACCGGCGCAAGCGAATCTGACGTTTCCCGCCAAATCAACGTTTGCAAATCACAAGCGCAACACGACGCCAAACACGGACGCGAATCCAAATCCCTTGAACAATGTATGGACGAAGCCGGCTACTACCGCTACGAACACGGCAACCTCTAAACCTTGAGCGCCCCAAACCAAAAGGTCGTCTGAAAAACCGCGAAGGCTTTCAGACGACCTTTGCACAGAAAACGGACAAACCTCAGGTCGTCTGAAAACACCGCCGAACCACTTTTCAGACGACCCCACCGCAAATCAGACAGAAAGAACAAAACATGGCAATCCAATGGTTTCCCGGCCACATGAACAAAGCAAAAAAAGCCATCGCCGAGCGCGCAAAAAGCGTCGACATGGTGATTGAAATGCTGGACGCACGTATGCCCGCCTCCAGCGAAAACCCCCTGCTTGCCCAGCTTTCCAAAGGCAAACCCAAACTCAAAATCCTCAACAAACAAGACCTTGCCGACCCCGAACGCACCAAAATCTGGCTCGAACACTACAACAGCCGCCCCGACACCCGTGCCATCGCCCTTGATTCCTCCGAAACCGGCGCACACGGCAAAATCACCCAAGCCTGCCGCGCCATGATTCCCCACCGCCAAGGCATAGACAAACCCCTGCGCGTCCTTATCTGCGGCATCCCCAACGTTGGCAAGTCCACCCTCATCAACGGCATGATAGGCAAAAAATCCGCCAAAACCGGCAACGAACCCGGCATCACCAAAGCCGAACAACGCCTCTTTCTTGCCGACGACTTCTGGCTCTACGATACCCCAGGAATGCTGTGGCCGAAAATCATCGTCGAAGAAGGCGGCTACAACCTCGCCGCCGGCGGCGCAGTCGGACGCAACGCGCTGGACGAAGAAGAAGTCGCCCTTGAGCTTTTAGACTACCTCCGCCGCCACTACCTCCCCATGCTGCAAGAACGCTACCAAGCCGACAAAGACCCCAGCAGCCACTGGGACGACAACTCATGGCTCGAATGGATAGCCAAAAAACGCGGCGCAGTCCTCAGCGGCGGACGGGTCAACTACCAAAAAGCCGCCGAAAACATCCTCACCGACTTCCGCGAAGGCAAAATCGGCAGAATCACCCTCGAAACACCGAATCAATGGGAAACATGGCTCAAAAAAGCCCGTCAAAAAGAAGCCGAACTCAAAGCCGTGCGCGAAGCCAGAAAGGCAGAACGCAAAGGGCAGAAGCCGGCGGATGAGTAGGGCGGTATGGTGGAATGCCAAAAGAGGTTTCACTATCTTCAAACAGGTCGTCTGAAACCTCAGAATAAATTTTTCAGACGGCCTGCTTGTAAAATTTAAAACCAACATATAAAAAAGAAAAGAACCCTTATCCAAGGCTGACTGACCAATATTAAAACAATTAAATCTTAACGTTATGACTGAAAAACTCCCTCCCGACGCGCTCATTGAAGCCGCGCTTTTGACCCAAACCGAACCCCTAAACGAAAAATCCATGCGCGAATTGTGTGTGCCGCCGCTGTCGCAGGACAAATTAATCGACGTGCTGGCGCAGTTGAAAACGCGTTGGCAGGGCAGGGCGTTGCAACTGGTGCATACGCACGAGGGCTGGCGGTTTCAAATTGCGCAGGCGGCTTTCGAGCGGCTGGGCAGCCTTCAGGAGCAGCGTGCGCCGCGCTATTCCCGCGCTGTGATGGAAACGCTGGCGATTATTGCCTACCAGCAGCCGGTGACACGCGGTGATATCGAGGGCATACGCGGCGTGGCGGTGTCGCAGAACGTGATGCAGACCTTGCAGGACAGGGGTTGGATTGAAGTGATCGGGCATCGTGATTCGGTCGGCCGGCCTGCATTGTGGGCGACGACGCCGACGTTTTTGAGCGATTTGCGCTTGGACAGTTTGGAAGATTTGCCGCCGCTGACAGAATTAGGCGAATTGGTTTTGCCTGATTTGATCGAAACGCCGCCGACAGGCGAAGAAGAGGAGCAGGAAGAAACGCCGGAGCGGCTGATTAATTAAATCAGGCAGGATTGGCAAAGGTCGTCTGAAAACTGGAAATAGGTTTTCAGACGACCTTTTTTTAAAAAATAATATCATTGTATTCAGTTTGTTAGATATAAAATAAGGAAAACCTTATTCAAACTATAAAAAATCTTAGTTATAATCAGCATATCTAAAGTTAGCCGCCGATGTGCGGTCGATTTACTAAGGAATACTACCATGCTGTTGGCACTTTCCCTGCGCGATTTTGTCATTGTTGAAAACCTCAATCTGGATTTCCAAAGCGGTTTTACCGTCTTGACCGGCGAAACGGGCGCGGGTAAATCGATTACGTTGGACGCAATCGGGCTTTTGTTGGGCGACAAAGCCGATTACAGCCAAGTCCGCAGCGGCGCGAAGGAAGCGCAGTTGTCGGCATTGTTCGACATCAGCCTTTTGCCCGATCTCAAAGCCCAATTGCAGGAGCAGGGTTTTTTAGACGAAGACGCGGAAGAACTCAGCATCCGCCGCATCATCGACGCCAAAGGGAAAAGCCGCAGCTTTATCAATAATCAGGCAGCCACGCTGGCGCAGCTTAAAGCCGTCGGCGGGCAGCTTATCGATATCCACGGGCAAAACGCCCACCATTCCCTCAATCAAGAATCCGCCCAGCGCGAATTGTTGGACGCATTTGCGGGCAGTAAGGCGCAGGCGGAAACCGTCAGACAGCTTTATCAAAACTGGGTCAATGCGAAAAAAGCCCTCCAAGAGGCGCAGGAACACGCCGAGACCATCATTATCGAGCGTGAGCGTTTGGAATGGCAGTTCAACGAATTGAACCAGTTGGACGTCAAACAAGGCGAATGGGAAGCCCTCAGCCAAAGCCACGACAGCCTTGCCCATTCTGCCGAGCTGTTGCAGGCTGCCGAAGAAGTCGGCGACTACATCGATGGCGACAACGGCATCCAACGTCAAATTTATCAATGCCAAAAGCTGTTGACCAATCTGCAAAACATTGAGCCGCGCTTTGCCGAAAGCCTGAATATGCTGGCGAGCATTGAAGCCGAATTGGGCGAAATCAGTGCCAATATGCGCGACGTCGCAGGCCGAAGCGACATCGATCCCAATGAATTGGCGGCGCAGGAGCAGCGCATGGGCGAGCTGATGGGGATGGCGCGGAAATACCGCATCGAGCCTGAAGCCCTGCCGCAAAAGCTGGCTGAAATCGACGAGCGCCTGCAAAGCCTGCAAGCCGCTGCCGATTTGGAAGCGTTGACGCAAACCGTTGCCCGCAACCTTGCCGAATATCAGGAGGCCGCCCACGTTCTTTCCGCCATGCGCCATCAGGCGGCGGGCAGGTTGGGCGAGGAAACGACCGGGCATATGCAGCATCTCGCCATGAAAGGCGCGCGTTTTGACATCGTCCTGCTGCCGTCTTCCCCCACGGCGCACGGTTTGGAGCAGGTGCAGTTTCAAGTTGCCGCCAACAAAGGCAATCCGTCCCGTCCGCTGAATAAAGTCGCGTCCGGCGGCGAGCTTGCCCGTATCAGCCTTGCCTTGCAGGTGGTCACCAGCCAATACACGCAAGTCCCCACGCTGATTTTTGACGAAGTCGATACCGGTATCGGCGGCGGCGTGGCAGAAATGGTCGGTAAAGCCCTGCGTGCTTTGGGTAAAAAACATCAGGTGCTCGCCGTGACCCACCTTCCGCAAGTCGCTTCCTGCGGTGAAAACCATTGGCAGGTGCGCAAACACAGCGAAGGCGAACAAACCGTCAGCGAAATCAGCGTGTTGGAGCATCAGCAGCGTATCGAAGAAATCGCCCGTATGCTTGGCGGCGAAATCATTACCGACACGACCCGCAGCCATGCGGCAGAGTTAATCAGCCTTGCCGCCGCTTAAACGCAGAATCGGAGAGGTCGTCTGAAAAGGAAGTTTGTGTAACCATTCACAAACCGCTTTTCAGACGACCTTTTTGCCAAACCGCCCGCGCCCTTTCAGACGACCTCAATACAAGGTATGATTACGTCGTTCGTTTATAAGGAAATTTCCATGAAAGTCCTGTTTATTGCCGATCCGATGGCAAGTTTCAAAACCTACAAAGACACTACCTACGCCATGATGCGCGAGATGGCAAAACGCGGCTGGCAGCTTTTCCATACCTTGAGCGGTGAATTGTCCGTACAGCAAGGATTGGTGACGGCTCAGGCTGCGCCGTTTGAGTTTCTCGGTGCAAAAAGCGACGATGATCATGAATGGTTTAAAGCGGCAGACAAAGTTCAGACGATCTTGAAAGACTTCGATGCCGTCATTATGCGCACCGACCCGCCGTTCGATATGCAATACCTCTACGCCACCCAATTCCTGACGCTGGCGGAACAGCAGGGCGCGAAGGTTTTTAACAGCGGACAGGCGATGCGCGACTTCAATGAAAAACTGGCGATTTTGAATTTCAGCCAGTTCACCGCGCCTACGCTGGTTACGACCCGTTCCGCCGATGTCCGCGCATTTTTGAAAGAACACGGCGACATCATCATCAAACCGCTGGACGGCATGGGCGGCATGGGCATTTTCCGCCTGACCGAAAAAGACCCCAACATCGGCAGCATCCTTGAAACCCTGATGCAGCTTGATTCCCGCACCATCATGGCGCAACGCTACATTCCCGAAATCGTCCACGGTGACAAACGCATCCTGATTATCGGCGGCGAAGTCGTCCCCTATGCTTTGGCGCGTATTCCGCAAAACGGCGAAACACGCGGCAATCTGGCGGCAGGCGGGCGCGGCGTGGCGCAGGAATTGAGCGAACGCGACCGAGAAATCGCCGAAACCCTCGCCCCCGAACTCAAACGCCGCGGCATCTTGCTGGCAGGTTTGGACGTCATCGGCAGCAACCTGACCGAAGTCAACGTTACCAGCCCGACCGGTTTCCAAGAAATCATGAAACAAAAAAACTTCGACGTCGCTGCGATGTTTGCCGACGCTGTCGAAGCTTGGTCCAAACAATAATCCCGAAAGGTCGTCTGAAACCCGAATCCGTTTTAGTAAAACCCGCTTCGCTCGTTTTAGCGAAACTCGCTTCGCTCGTTTTAGCGAAACTCGCTTCGCTCGTTTTAGCGAAACTCGCTTCGCTCGTTTTCAGACGACCCCTTTTTACAAATATAAATATTGATACAAACATTACTTATGAAACCATCTTCTTACGCTGCCGATAAAAAAGGTAAAAGCGGTATCAAACGCATCATCAACGCATTCGGCTATTCCAAAGACGGGCTTGCCGCCGCCTACCGCTATGAAAGCGCGTTCCGCCAAGTATTGTGGCTGAACCTGATTTTGATTGTCTTGAC
Organism: uncultured Neisseria sp.; assembly: GCA_963532335.1. Lineage (GTDB taxonomy): Bacteria > Pseudomonadota > Gammaproteobacteria > Burkholderiales > Neisseriaceae > Neisseria. The sequence continues at coordinate 41,436 of CAUSKT010000002.1, forward strand.
CTTTATCCTTAATTTCGACTCCGCGACCAAAATGCTGCTGATTATTGCGTCGTTTGTTTCGTTGATCACCGAATTGTTCAACACCGCCGTCGAAGCCGCCGTCGACCACACTTCCACCGAAAAACACGAATTGGCAAAACGCGCCAAAGATGCCGGCTCCGCCGCGCAATTGCTCGCTTTGACGATGCTGGGTATCGTGTGGGCGATCGCATTGTGGCGCGGGTATGTTTAAATTTACTTTGAGATGATTTATACTTACTAAGTATTAATTCTCATGAATTAATTTGAATCATTTTGTTTAATCTGAGTCAAAGCATTCAGACGACCATTGCATGTAGGATGAGAACAGTATTACCGACATGCAATGTCGCGCGGAAAGCTTTTGCCGCAACAAAACCACCCATTTCATCATAAAGGAGCAATACATGAAAAAATTATTGGCAACCCTGATCGCAGCAGGTTTGGTATCCACCGCTTCCGCAGCCGGTGTTCACGTTGAAGACGGTTGGGCGCGTGCCACCGTCGAAGGTATGAAAATGGGCGGCGCGTTCATGAAGATCCACAACGATGAAGCCAAACAAGACTTCTTGGTCGGCGGCAGCAGCCCGGTAGCCGACCGCGTTGAAGTGCATACCCATGTCAACGACAACGGCGTGATGCGCATGCGCGAAGTCAAAGGTGGTGTTCCTCTGGCGGCAAAAGGCGTAACCGAGCTGAAACCGGGCAGCTACCACGTTATGTTCATGGGTCTGAAAAAACCGCTGAAAGAAGGCGAAAAAGTACCGGTTACCCTGAAATTCAAAAATGCCAAACCTCAAACCGTACAACTGGAAGTGAAAACCGCGCCGCAATCCGGCATGGATCACGGCCATGGTCATGACCACGGTGGCGCGCATCAACACTAATCGTTCATTGTTTGAACTCAAAAGGTCGTCTGAACATTTTCAGACGACCTTTTTGTTTGGGATCAGTTTCGAGTTAATCCACTATATCTGAGTTTACGATAGTCCTGTTTCTTGCCTTCCATCAAAATCAAAAGGTCGTCTGAAAACTTGCCACGCTCGTTTTCAGACGACCTTCTTCATCCAAGCCGACGGTTAATCAAACAATTCCCGCTGCGCCTGCTCTTTGGTCACGCGCACGTCGGTTTCGCCGTCGGCAAAAGTGATGTGCAGTTTTTGCCCTTGCTTTAAAACATCAGCGTTACGGATGACTTGTCCGCGTGTGTTTTTGACGACGGAGAAGCCGCGCTCCAGAATCTGCTGCGGCGATACGGCTTCGAGCAGGGCGGTTTGGGCAGTCAGGCTTTGGCGGCGGTGGGTGAGCAGTTGGCGGAAAGAGTGCGACAAGGTCGTCTGAAAGCGGTCGATGTCTTGCCGGTAAACGGAAATATCGGGGCGGCAATGTTTCAGGGCTTGGGTTTGGCGTTCGAAACGGGCGGAGTGGGCGCGGACGTTTTGCATCATCGAGTAGGACAGGGTTTGCGCCAGTTTGTGGATGTAGGTGCGCTGTTCGCCGAGTTTTTGGCGCGGGTGGCGGATTTGCCGCGCGAGCCAGTCGAGCTTTTGGCTGGCATCGAAATAGCGTTGTTCCAAAACGGTTTTCAGACGACCTTTGGCTTGGGCGAGGCGGTGCAGCGATTCTTGGCGGTTGGGGCTGACCAGTTCCGCCGCGCCGGTCGGCGTGGGCGCACGCACATCGGCGACGAAATCGGCAAGCGTGAAATCGGTTTCGTGTCCTACGCCGCTGACGACCGGAATCGCGCAGGCTTCGATGGCGCGCACGACCATCTCTTCGTTAAACGCCCACAAGTCTTCAATGCTGCCGCCGCCGCGACAGACAATCAACACATCGCATTCGGCGCGTTGCGATGCGGTTTTAATTGCTTGGGCAATCTGAAACTCGCTGCCCGCGCCCTGAACGGCGGTCGGATAAACGATGACGGGAATTTCGGGCGCGCGGCGTTTTAAGGTGGTAACGACATCGCGTAAAGCCGCTGCCGCCAGACTGGTTACGATGCCGATACATTGCGGTCGGGCGGGCAAAGGTTTCTTGCGTTCCGCCGCAAACGCGCCTTCCGCCTGCAACTGCGCCTTCAGCCGCTCGTAGGCTTCGTAAAGCTGCCCCAAGCCTTTGAGCCGCACCTCGTTCACCGTAATCTGAAATTCGCCCCGCGCCTCGTAAATACTGATTTTCCCCGCCACTTCGATATGGTCGCCTTCTTTCAAAGGTTTCGCCAAACGCGCCGCCGCACCTTTAAACATCGCGCAACGCACCTGCGCACGGCTGTCTTTGAGCGAGAAATAATAATGTCCGCTGGCGGCACGGGTCAGGTTGGACACTTCGCCCGCAATCCACAAGCCGGCAAGATGGTCTTCCAGCAAGGCTTTGGCGAGGGCGTTGAGTTCGGATACGGAAATGGAGGAGGGTGCGAAGAGTTCGGACATCGGGAGAGGGAAGAATAGAGAAAGGTTGGATTATAAGGGGTTTCAGACGAGGTTTGTATGGGAAAGGTCGTCTGAAAACCTCAAATCCGAGTTTTCAGACGACCTCTTTTATACGCATTTCAAATTAAGCCAAATTTTCCAGCATCCATTTGACGTAGCGCTCGACACCTGCTTTGACATCCAAAAATTCTTCCTTGTATCCGGCTTCGCGCAGTTTGGTAATGTCGGCTTGGGTGAAGCTTTGGTATTTGCCTTTGAGCGCGTCGGGGAAGGGGATGTAGCGGATAAGTTCTTCTTCTATCAGTTCTTTTAAGCTCAATTCAGGTTTGCCTTCGGCGGCGCGGCAGGCGTTGACGGTGGCGGCGGCGAGTTCGTTGAACTGTTGGCTGCGGCCGGTGCCGAGGTTGTAGATGCCGGAGAGATTGGGGTGGTCGAAGAAGTAGAGGTTGACTTTGGCGACGTCTTCGACGCTGACGAAGTCGCGGGTTTGTTCGCCGTTGCCGTAGCCGTCGTTGGCACCGAACAGGTTGACATAACCGTGTTCGCGGTATTGGTTGAAATGGTGGAAGGCGACGGATGCCATGCGGCCTTTGTGTTGTTCGTGTTGTCCGTAAACGTTGAAGTAGCGGAAGCCGACGACTTGGGCGGTCAGACCTTCTTTCATGCGGCGGCGCAATACTTGGTCAAACAGGAATTTGGAGTAGCCGTACACATTGAGCGGTTTTTCAAGTTCGCGCTCTTCGCGGAAGATTTCGCCTTTGCCGTACACAGCGGCGCTGGAGGCGTAGAGGAAGGGGATGCGTTCGTCCTGACACCAGTCCAAAAGGTCGAGCGTGTACTGGTAGTTGTTGTCCATCATGTAGAGGCCGTCGTGGTTCATGGTGTCGGAACACGCGCCTTGGTGGAAGACGGCTTCGATGTTTTCGTAGGGCAGAAGATGGCCGCACACTTGGCGGATGAATTCGTGTTTGTCGAGGTAGTGTGCGATTTCGCACTCGGCAAGGTTTTTGAATTTTTCGCCACGGGTCAGGTTGTCAACGGCGACGATGTCGGTAATGCCGCGTTGGTTGAGGGCTTTGACGATGTTGCTGCCGATAAAGCCGGCCGCGCCTGTTACGATGATGGTCATATTGGGTTTCCTTTGATTTTTGGTTTTGGCGAAACTCGTTGCACTCGTTTCAGACGACCTTGGAAAGACGGGGTCGTCTGAAAAAGAAATTACTGCTCTTCCAATGCTTTGTTCAACTCTGCAAACGAGCAAACCGCCGTACCGAGTTTGGCGACGACGACGCCGGCGGCGGTATTGGCGAGGTGCATGGCTTCGGGCATGGTGTAGCCTGCCGCCAGCCCCAAACCCACTCCGGCAATGACGGTGTCGCCTGCGCCGGATACGTCGTAAACTTCTTGGGCGCGGGTGGGCTGGTAAATGGGTTCGCCTTCGCTGAACAGGGTCATGCCCTCTTCGCTTCGGGTCAGTAAAACGGCGGTCAGGTCGAGGTGGCGGCGCAGGTTTTGCGCTTTTTCGGTCAGCTCGCTTTCGTTTTTCCAACTGCCGACCACTTCTTTCAATTCGGCGCGGTTGGGTGTAATCAGCGTGGCGCCGGCGTATTTTTCGTAATCGTCGCCTTTGGGGTCGATTAATACGGTTTTACCTGCGTGTTTTGCCCAATCTATCATATCGGAGATGTGCGACAGGCCGCCTTTGCCATAGTCTGAAAAAATGATTGCGTCGTATTCGGGCAATATTTCACGGTATTTCTGCTTGATTTGCTCCAACACTTCGCGGTTGGGATGCTCTTCAAAATCAAGGCGGATAAGCTGCTGGTTGCGGGCGACGACACGCAGTTTGACGGTAGTGGCGATTTGTTTGTCGCGCATCAGATAGGAGGCAACTCCGTCTTGCGCCATCAGCGCATCGAGCGCGTCGGCGGCTTCGTCGTCGCCGGTTACCGACAACAGCCCTGCTTTGCCGCCCAGCGAAGCGATGTTGCGCGCAACATTCGCTGCACCGCCCGCGCGTTGGTCGATACGTCCGATTTTGGCCACCGGCACGGGCGCTTCGGGCGAAATACGGGACACGTCGCCAAACCAATAGCGGTCGAGCATCACATCGCCGACAACAAGGACTTTGGCTTGTGCGAAGCGGGATTTGAGGGTTTCTTGTTGGAACTTGGTGGGCATATTGCCTCCGTTGTGTTTTTTCAGACGGCCTCAACCTGTAAGGTCGTCTGAAAATCAGTTTGCTTCAAGGTTCGCCACGCGGTTCACTTCGCGCAATACGGCTACCGGATCGGCAGCTTGGGTAACAGGGCGGCCCATCACCAGATAAGTCGAACCTGCCGCCAATGCTTCGGCGGGCGTCATGATGCGGCGTTGGTCGTCGTTGTTGCCGGTAACGTCCAAACGGATGCCGGGCGTTACCAAGACAAAATCCTGCCCTAATTCGCGGCGCAGCGGTGAGGCTTCTTGGGCGGAACAGACCACGCCGTCCAAGCCCGAACTTTGCGCCAGTTTTGCCAAGCGGATGACTTGTTCTTCAGGGGCGATGTTCAAACCGATTTCCGCCAAATCGCTTTGTTCCATACTGGTCAACACGGTTACGCCGATTAAGAGCGGCTTCGTGCCGTATCCGGCAACGGCTTCGGCGGCGGCTTCCATCATGCGGCGGCCGCCCGATGCGTGCATATCGACCATCCACACGCCCATGTCGGCGGCAACTTTGCAGGCTTGCGCGACGGTGTGGGGAATGTCGTGGTATTTCAAATCGAGAAAGAGTTTGAAACCCTGATGAATCAGGCTTTCCGCCAAACTGCGCCCCGTAGCGGTAAACAGCTCTTTGCCGATTTTGATTTGGCACAAGGTCGGATCAAGGTTGCGGACGAATCCGAGCGTGTCTTTTTCGTTGGCAAAATCAAGGGCAACGATGACGGGGGTGCGTTGTTGCGGAGTTTGGAAGTCGGTGATTAAAGGATTCATGGTGTTTTCGTTTTGGGTTTTCAGACGACCTTTATCGTCTTTTTCGCAGTACAACGTAAATTCAAACCGTAGGTCGGGCATTGATGTCCGACCTACGCGGACTCAAGCCCCCGACAAACTGTTTCGGATAAATTTGAACCGGTACATCAGCCGTCATTTCCGCGCAGGCAGGAATCCATTGATAAAACTCAGTTCATTAGATTTAAACAGCGATTGCCCAAATTCAGAAATGGATTCCCGCCTGCGCGGGAATGACGCCGAATGATTATTTTTCGGTTGCAACACGCTGTTTATCAAAAACAGGTCGTCTGAAAACCTGATTTCCTGTTTTCAGACGACCTTTTCGATTTATTTGCCCAATGCGCCCAATACTTCGGCTTTCACGGCTTCTACCGGCTGAGTGCCGTCAACTTTGATGTATTTCGGCGCGTGTTCGCCTTCCAGCTTGCTGTAAAAATCGACCAGCACTTCGGTTTGCTCGTGGTAAACGGCAAGGCGTTTTTTGACGGTTTCTTCTTTGTCGTCGTCGCGCTGAATCAAATCTTCGCCGGTTACGTCGTCTTTGCCTTCGACTTTGGGCGGATTGTAGGTAACGTGGTAGGTGCGGCCGGAAGCCAAGTGAACGCGGCGGCCGCTCATACGGTCGACAATCACGCTGTCGGGTACGTCGATTTCAACGACCGCGTCCAAATCCACGCCCGCTTCGACCATCGCTTCGGCTTGTGCCAGCGTGCGCGGGAAGCCGTCGAACAGGAAACCGTTTTTGCAGTCGTCTTGCGCGATGCGTTCTTTCACCATGCCGATGATGATGTCGTCGCGCACCAAGCCGCCTTCATCAATGATTTTTTTCGCTTCCAAACCCAGCGGCGTGCCTGCTTTAATCGCAGCGCGGAGCATATCGCCGGTGGAAATTTGCGGAATGCCGAACGCAGCGGTGATGAATTGTGCCTGAGTGCCTTTACCCGCGCCCGGCGCGCCTAACAATAATACTTTCATGGGTGTTCCTTCTTGTTAAGTGATATGGATTTGAAACGTAATTCAAATGATTTTACACGGCTTGCGTTTATCGTTCAAAACTTCAGACGGCCTGTTCCGCGCCGAAATGTTTCCATGCGTCATCGCGCATTTCGGCAAACCATGTGTCTTCGGGAAACCGCTCCAATGCGTCTTTCAAAGTGGAAAGCAGGTTTTGCGATAAAGTCTTCGCCAAATACTCTTCCTCGTTGGCTTCCGCCGCCTTGTCCGCCTGCTGCGCCAAACCGAGCGCGCGGGTCTGATGCCCGTGTGCCAAGTAGTTGAGCGCAATTACCTTTTGCGCCCAAAGCTGCGGAATTTCAGGGCTGTCTTGCAGCAATACCGACAAAATCGACACGGCAACTGTCAGCCTGCCCCCGTTCAAACGCAAATCCAGCGAACGGTTCGGCGGCAGCGCACTGAGCGTTTCTGCCATACGGAACCAAAACTCGCCGCTGGCTTCGTCCGGCGCGGCAGCTTTCAGCATTTCATAGTTAAACTCTTGATCGTCGTTTTGAACCAGCAGGGCAACATCGGCAAGCAGTTTTTGCTCCTCGCGGCTCAAATGGCGTAAATCGGTCATAAAGGGCTTTCTGTCGGTGTTTGGGTAGAACGGATTATTGGGTTTGGTGTTTACTGAAAAACAGCTTTTTAAGGCTCATCATTTTCAGACGACCTATCTCTCTGCTCTAGGATGGCGATAAGGCTCGTCCAAATAATAAGGTTTCTTTTTAAATCTTTCCCATCTGACTTTCGGATGGTCTTCTGACGAATCGAACACATTGCCGCCAGTCGTTCTCTTCCGCTTTCCAGTCAGATAATTGTCGCTGTACTCCTCAATTTCGCCTGAAGCTCTGTTATGTTGGGAATTGGTATGCCCAATCAGAAGAAAGCGGTCGTTTTGGTAACGGAATAGGTAGTCACTGTGACCCATCCACCAGCTTCCGCAACTGTAAAACCACTGCAAACTCACTTTCAGACGACCTTTATCGATGGATACATCAGAAAATGGGTCATCAAGACAGCCATTGTCTTTATCGCTTTCAGGCGGAATTAGCGTTGTGTTTTCGACAGCCGTCTTGTAACCGCCTGCCTGCTTGAACAATACTTTCAACATCCTCGGATTGGTATCCAATTCAGGTAGTCCCATATCGTCGTTTGGGATGATGTTTGCCTTGTCTTGCTTTTGCAGCACCAAAACGGCATCGGCTTGATTGTCGCCGTTTAAATCCCCCTTCACGCTTTTGACGATTTTCCAGCCTTTGGGAACGTACGCGGAAAAATCGGCGGCGTAAACAGGCAGGGCGATGCAGGATAAAAATATCAATATGCTGCGTTTCATAGCAATTCCTGATGATGGCAAATTCAATAGCCCGTAGCGCGGGCTTGGTTCGCGAAACTTAATGCCGAAACCGACTGATTTCAGATTTTGGCGAAACCCGCTTTGTTCGTTTTGGCGAAACCCGCTTCGCTCGTTTTCAGACGGCCTCAAAGACGGCGCGAACCCTGTCCAAATCTTCTTGCGTATCCACGCCGGCGGCAGGGGCTTCTTTGGCGGTTTCGACGGCAATCGGGTAGCCGTGCCACAGGACGCGCAGTTGCTCCAGCGATTCGATGGTTTCCAGCGGCGAGACGCTCATTTCGGCGTAGCGTTGCAGGAAACCGGCGCGGTAGGCGTAGATGCCGATATGGCGCAGGACGGCGGTTTCGGCGGGCAATTCGCGTTTTTCGGCACGCATGGTATCGCGCGGATAGGGAATCGGGGCGCGGCTGAAGTAGATGGCGTTGCGGTTTTTGTCGAGGACGACTTTGACGACGTTGGGATTCATAAATTCGTCGAAATCGTGCAATTCGTGCGCTGCGGTCGCCATTTGTACGTTGTTTTCCACCAAGACTTCGGCGGTGCGGTCGATGAGTTCAGGGGCAATCAGCGGCTCGTCGCCCTGTACGTTGACGACCACCAGATGTTGCGGCAGCTTCAGCGCGGCGGCGGCTTCGGCAAGGCGCGTCGTGCCGCTTTCGTGCCGGTTTGAAGTCATGACGACTTCGACACCGTGCGCCTGACAGGCCGTCTGAATATCGGGATGGTCGGTGGCAACGACAACGCGCGCGGCTTTGCTTTTTGCCGCCTGTTCGGCAACGCGCACGACCATCGGTTTGCCGTGGATGTCCGCCAAGGCTTTTCCGGGCAGGCGCGATGAATCCAGCCGCGCCGGAATCAATACGACGAATTCGGTCATGCTTTGAGTTCCTCTTCGCTCAACGCTCGCGCTTCGTTTTCCAGCATATAGGGAATGCCGTCTTTAATCGGATAAGCCAGCTTCGCCTGACGGCTCCACAATTCCTGTTTGTCCTGATGATATTCCAGCCTGCCTTTGGTAACGGGGCAGACAAGGATGTCTAAGAATTTTTTTTCCATGGGTTTCTTTCGTTTGATAAATTGGAGGTCGTCTGAAATATTTTCAGACGACTATAATTTATTTCTTATGCTTTTTCCCAATCTGTTTGGCTTGTTTACAGCTTGTATCAGGGTTTTTGCCGCCGCACATGATACCTTGTATCTCTTTCGCAAATTCAGGCATATGACGCTGTGCAGTTTTTTCTGTTAATGCAAATCCAAACGTCGATATTTCACTCATCGCTTGATTGAGCATAAGAGGCGTCTTGGCAACAACAGCCTGCCCGACAGGCGAACTATAAAAGGCAATCATGCTGTCAACTTCTTCTTGCGTGTATGTCGATTTGGCATGCTTTAATAAAGTATTGCGGACAGTTTGTTTCACTTCAGGCGTTATCAAATCTCTCAAAACATTTTCGCGATAACGGTCAATAGCTTTTGCTATTTGCTCTTTTTTCGCTTCCGGTACTTTGGCAAGGGCTTTATCTGCATACGGTTTAAATCCAACATTGAAACCATCAATCATATTTTTTTCCATATCCCGGTCAAAATTCTGCGTATCCAACCAACGCTCCAGCGACGCATCGCTGGGTGTGGCGGCAAATGCGTTGGCACACAATGCCAGCGCGGCGAAGGGCAATAACAAGGTTTTCAGTTTCATCTTTTTCTCCTGTTTAAGGTTTAGGGGGTACATTCTTCAGGCAAGATTTTTTTAATTTCGTTTTCAAATTCAATTAGGTAGTGTTCGCTAATTGTTTCTATTTCTTTCATATCCGCTTCGCTTGCCCCTATATTGGCGAGTTTTTTTATGAATGCCGAATTTTTCTCCACGATAGATTGTCCTACGGGAGTCTCGTAAAACGCAATCATGGCATCAATCTCTTGTTGAGTGAACTCGTCCTTGGCAACTTTTTTTATTTCTTTCATTAATTTGTTTCTAAGTTGCGGTGTGAAATAAGCTTTAAACACTTTGTTCATATAACGGTCTGACGCGGCTTGTAATTGCGGCTGCAGTTCCGGTGGATATGAGGAGATGATCGGTTGCATGAGCTGTCGGTTTTGTGCTTCCGCCATGTTGGTCAAATTTTTGAGAAAGTCGCGTTCGATATGCTGGACTTCCATCCATCTATTTAAAGACTTATCGCTTGGGGGCGCGGCTGTTGCGGCGGAACAGGCGGCAATGGCAACGAAAGTGAGCAGCAGTTTTTTCAGGTTCATAAATTTCCTTATTATTCAAGACAAACAGCAACAAAGATTCAATTGATTTCAGACGACCTGTCGGGAATCTTTCAGCCGTTCCAACACAAACGCCGCCAAATCAGGTTCGATTATCGCACAAACAGGCAACACCCATACATGATTCAGATTGAGGTCGTCTGAAAACTTGACCGCATCTTTCTCCGTAATAATGACCGCGTCCGCATTGGGCAAATCTGCCGCTGCGATGTCGGCATGGTCGGGCAGCGCGACGGTTTGGTTCAAGGTGATGCCTATGTTCCGCAACGAATCGAAAAAACGCTCCGGCTTGGCGATACCCGCCACGGCGGCGACGGTTTGGTTTTTCAGACGACCTGTATCCAGTATTTCAGACGGCTGGTTCAAACGGTAAATCCGTCCCGTTTCGATACGGCTGTGAAACATGTTTTCAGACGGGACAAACGAACCATCCGCCTTGCCGCCGCTGACGACGACCGCGTCCACCGAATCCAGACGCGACAAAGGTTCGCGCAAACTGCCGTTGGGCAGCAAATCCAAATCCGTCCGCCCCGTATCCGCCGCCGGAAACACCGCTATTTCCACATCCCGCCGCAAGGCGTAATGTTGCAAACCGTCGTCCGCCACAATCAGCCCGATGTCGGGATGCGCCGCCAGCAACGCCCTGCCTGCCTCCGCACGGCTGCTGCCCACCGCCGTTGGCGCGCCGGTTTTGCGGAACAGCAGCAAAGGCTCGTCGCCCGCATCTTCCGCACGGCTAGCGGCATTCAATACATGAACCGCCTTGCTCTTGCGCCCGTAGCCCCGGCTGATGATGCCGACCTTGATGCCTTTTTCCTGCAAACCCGACACCAGCGCGGCGACAATCGGCGTTTTCCCCGTCCCGCCCGCGTGGATATTGCCGACCACGACCACAGGCACGGGCAGCTTTTCGCTTTTCAGACGACCTGAAACGAAATCATCGCGCCGTTTCGCCGCAAGTTTGGCAAATAGTTTGGATAAGGGTTTGAGCAGGAAAGATAAAAACGGATTGGGGCGTTGCCAATGACGTTCGATGATTTGATGGAGTTTGGGCATTCAGACGACCTTGTAGCTGCGTTTCTTTGTAGTACACCATTTTAGCGGATAAGGCGTTCAGGCTAGGGTTTCAATGCGGTTGTCGGGCATGACCAGCCAGACTTTTGCCTGTTTGGCGCGGGCGGCGGTACGGATGGCGGATTCGTCCATGATGGAGAATGCGGTGGAGAAGGCATCGGCAACGGCGGCGGTCGGCGCCATGACGCTGACGCTGCGGTAGCGCGGGGTGGCAGTGCCGGTGCGCGGGTCGAAGAGGTGGGTGAACTTGCCGGCTTCGTCCATCACGGTACCGTAGCCGCCTGAGGTGGCGAAGGCTTGGTTTTGCATGGGGATGGTCAGGAGGGTGGCTTCTTCATTTTGGGGATTGCGGATGCCGACGTTCCATGTGCGTTGGTTGTCGGTGTCGAAGCCGCGGATTTCGCCCATATCGACGAGGGCTTGGCGGATGCCGTGTTGTTGCAGCAGGGCGGTGACTTTGTCGGTGATGTAGCCTTGGGCGATGCCGTTAAGGGATAAGCCCATGCCTTTTTGTTCGAAGAGGATGGCTTTTTGGTCGAAGACGACGTGTTTGAAGCCGACGAGTTTGAGGGTGCGCCGGATGTCCGGTTCGGACGGCGGGGTTTCGGCACGCGGGTTGCGGCGGAAATGGTCTGCGTAGAGATTCCACAACACTTGGACAGTGGGGTCGAACGCGCCGTCTGTCAGGGCGTGGATGTCGCGGCAGATGCTCAACAGGGCGAGGAAATCGGGCGGCGGGTTGTTCAGACGACCTTCTTTGTTCAGTCGGTTGATCAGGCTGTCTTCGCGGTAGAGGCTGAAGATTTTTTCGAGGCGGGCGACTTCTGCGAGGACTTTGTTGACGAGGATTTCGGCTTCTTTGCGGTCAACGCCGAAGAGACGGAGTTCGGCGCCGGAACCCAGCGCGATGCCTTTCCAAATGACGGGCTCGCCGATAGTTGGTAACGGGGCAGGGCGGTTGCGGTTCAGGAGGAAGGGCGCGGCCGCTCCGGCGGCAGTCAGGGCGGCGATGGCAAAAAAACGGCGGCGGGTGAGCGGGGTGTTCATGGGTTGGGATGGGTCGTCTGAAAAAGGGGCGGATTGTTGGAAGACTGGGAAAACCGGTTTATCTGGGCTTGCGTTTGAAGACGATGGGAAGGCTTTTTAGGAGCGCCGTCATTTCCGCATAGGATTTTTGTGGTTACGGAAAGGGCGGCGGGCGACGGCTGAGGCTTGATTTGCGCTGCGGCAGAACTTGTTTTCCCGCCATTAAGCCTGCCTTCACGCTTTGGCACCAAGCATCAACCGCCCTATCAGTCGCCCATTGCCGCCAGAAGCTCTGCCTGATGCTCGGCAATCAGGGCGTTGGTGATTTCTTCCAAGTCGCCGTCCATGACAAAATCCAGTTTGTGCAGGGTGAGGTTGATGCGGTGGTCGGTCACGCGGCCTTGCGGGTAGTTGTAGGTGCGGATGCGCTCGCTGCGGTCGCCGCTGCCGATGAGGGATTTGCGTTCGGCGGCTTCTTTGGCTTGGGCTTCGCGTTTTTGCGCGTCGTTCAGGCGGGCGGCGAGGACTTTCATCGCCTGCGCCTTGTTGGCGTGTTGGCTGCGGCCGTCTTGGCATTCGACCACCATGCCGGTGGGCAGGTGGGTGATGCGGACGGCGGAGTCGGTTTTGTTGATGTGCTGACCACCCGCGCCGGATGCGCGGAAGGTGTCGATGCGCAGGTCGGCGGGGTTCAACTCGATGTCTTCGAGTTCATCCGCTTCGGGCATGACGGCGACGGTGCAGGCGGAAGTATGGATACGGCCTTGGCTTTCGGTGGCAGGGACGCGCTGTACGCGGTGGCCGCCCGATTCGAATTTCAGACGACTGTACGCGCCCAAACCGACAATGCGGGCGATGACTTCCTTATAACCGCCCAGTTCGCTTTCATTGGCGGAAACGATTTCGACCTGCCAGCGGTTGCGCTCAGCGTAGCGGCTGTACATGCGCAGCAAATCGCCTGCAAACAGCGCGGCTTCGTCGCCGCCCGTTCCGGCGCGCACTTCGATGAAGATGTTTTTGTCGTCGTCGGCATCTTTGGGCAGCAGCAGTTTTTGCAGTTCAGTATCGAGCGTGTCGATTTTGACTTTCGCCGCTTCGATTTCTTCGGCGGCAAAGTCTTTCATTTCGGGGTCGGACAGCATTTCTTCGGCATCCGCCAAGTCGCTTTGCGCCAGCTGATAGTTTTGGAACACTTCGACCACGGGCGTCAATTCGGCGTGTTCGCGCGTGAGCTTGCGGTAGTTGTCCATGTCGGACGTGGCTTCGGGCTGTCCGAGGAGGTGGGTGACTTCTTCCAAACGGTCGGATAGTTGTTGTAATTTTTCGATGATGCTGGGTTTCATGTAAGTCTTTCTTTGAAGGTCGTCTGAAAGGTTTTCAGACGACCCGTTACGGATTGGCGCGGATGATAACCGATTACTTTTCCGTATTGCAGATCAGTGCAGTTTGCGGGTGGTGATTTCTGCCGCTTTTTCCTTTAATACGGGGATGTAGCTGCTGTTGCGGTACATCACGACGCTTTCCTTCGGCGATGCCGCGCTGACGGCGGCCAAAATCAGCGTGTCGCCCTGTTTGTAGAAGGCGATGTTGGATTTGTGTTGCGCGAACCAGTTTTCCTGATGCTCGAAATCTGTGCCTTGCGGGGCAAGGGCTTCGAATTCTTCCCGACTCAGGCGCGGGTAGGGCGGATAGAGCGCGTCAAATTCCTTTTTCACTTGGTGGAACATTTTTTTAGACGGTATCAGCATGATGTTTTGCAACGTGTCGTGCGTATCATCGAATTGGAAAACAATAATCGAACCGTCTGCATCGGGCATTGAGTAGGCATTGTTCATCGGAACGGACGTGCCGTTGCTGTAGCCTATGGTACTGGAAGCCGCCTTAGCAAGTTGAGGATGCTTTTTCAGCGCGTCGGCCACTGTGGCTTTGCCCATGGTCAGGCCGTAGGGCGACGGATTGTCGGGATGAACGGCTTGTTTCGCCTGTGCGTCGGCGGCGGCTTTGATGGCGACACTGTTGTCGGTGCGGGTGGTTTCGTTGACTTCGAAAGAACAGGCTGCCAGTATGACACAGGCTATCAGAGAATATAGGCATTTCATAGCATTTCCTTATCGTGGCCGTGCTGTTGCTTTTCGGTGGCGGACAGCATTTCTTTAGCACCCGCGGGATGTCCGAGGAGGGAGGTGACTTCTTCCAGTCGGTCGCTGAGTTGTTGTAGTTTTTCTAAGATAGACGGCTTCATAATTCTTCCATAACAAATGCCGCCGGGAGTCGTCCGCGACGGCGCGAGGAGGCGATATTATAATGGGTTTGGTTGGAAATTCAAAAGGATATGGCGGAGTTTCCGATGGGCTGCGGCGATGTCGGTTTGCTTTGCGGCATCGGTTTGAAGTTCATCCCTTCGTTTGAACATTTTGCCATACATAACAAAAGGTCGTCTGAAAACCAAAATCCGGTTTTCAGACGACCTTTGTTTTGATTGGGCTTACTTAGGTGCAGCCAAGATACCTGTCAGGTTCAGCAGGAACAAAACCGTAAATCCGGTCAGGTAAATCAAGCCGAGGATGGCGAGGAGGTCCATACCTGCCGTCAGTTTGTGGCGTTTGTCGCCTTTGACGAGGCGGTAGTTCAGCCAAGCGAACACGGGGGCAGAAACGAAGGCGGTAATCATGGCGAATTTGAGCAGCTCCGCCATCGCGCTGTTGAACCAGAAAATCACTGCCAAGCCCGTACCTGCGACCCAAACGTTCCAGGCGAACAGTTCGATGTTGCCCGTTTTGTCTTTGCCGCGCAGCAGGCGCACCGGCTCGGCAATCGCACGCGCGTAGCCGTCCACTACGGTAATCGTCGTGCCGTACATACAGGCGAAGGCAATGAATGCGACCATCGGACGCGACCAGTCGCCGATGGTGACGGCGTACATATTAATCAGTTGACCGACGTATTTGCCGCCCGCCATTTGCACTGCCTCCCCGTTGCCGTATTGGACATACGCGCCCAAGGCGAGGAAGACGACTGCCAACACTGCGCTGGTGATGTAGCCGACGTTGAAGTCGAAAATACCGTCGCGGTAGCTGGAAGGATTGATGCGTTGTTTTTCCGTTACCCACAAAGAGTTGATAGCCGAAATTTCAATCGGCGCAGGCATCCAGCCCATCAGCGCGATGAGGAAGCCCAAGCCTGCCAGTGTCCATGGGGTAGGCTCGATAAAGTCGGGTTTCATCTGCATGCCGCGCGACATGGCGATGGCGGCGGCGGCGACTGTGGCGATTGTCAGGCTGACGATGATGATTTTGGAAACGTTGTCCAAGGCTTTGTAGCGTCCGCTTGCCAAGATAATCAGGCAGGAAGCCATAATCAGCGCGGAGATTGCGCCGACATTCAGTGTCAGCGAAGGAATCGCCATTTTGACGATGGCGGCGGTCACGATGGCGACCGCACCCGCGTTAATCGTTGCTGAGATAACGCACAAAATCAGGAATACCCACAAATAAACGCGGCTTTTCTCCGCATAGCCTTCAATCAGGCTTTTGCCCGTATCCAGCGTGTAATGCGCGCTGAAACGGAAAAACGGATATTTGAAGAGGTTGGTCAAAATGATAATCAACGCAAGCTGCCAGCCGTAAAGCGCACCCGCCTGCGTCGAGGCAATCAGGTGCGAACCGCCGACCGCCGCCGAAGCCATCATGATTCCGGGCCCCAGCGCATTGATTTTGCTTTTCCAAGTCGAAGCGTGTGTATGTTGTTCAGACATCTATTCTCTCCGTCTTTTTCAGACGACCTTCACAAAAAAAGGCATATTTTAACGTAAATCAAAATCCTGAATGGTGAATATTGGAAAACATTATGCTGAATTTTGGATAAAAAATACTAATCAAATAAAAAAATAGGATATTCAGGAAATTTTATGCCTAAAAACCTTTTTCAGACGACCTTGTATCGCTTTTTATTCCTGTTTTTCCGTGTTAAACGGGAGGTGTTGGAAAATGGGCGGGAGCCGACGAAAAGCGCGACCATAGCGGTTTTGTTAGGGTTTCACTATAATATTCAACCTGTTCTACGCTAGGGTGGGCAGGCGGTTCGGTCTATATAGTGGATTAAATTTAAATCAGGACAAGGCGACGAAGCCGCAGACAGTACAGATAGTACGGCAAGGCGAGGCAACGCCGTACTGGTTTAAAGTTAATCCACTATATTGTGTAAAAAATGGAAGCAAGGCTGCGTTTAGGCTGATTCAACGTTTCATCCAAACCGGATTGGCTGAGGGTCGAACGCTATGCCATCCTGAAATTTAAGGAAAAATATCATGAAAAAAATCGAAGCTGTGATTAAGCCGTTTAAATTGGACGATGTCCGTGAAGCTCTGACAGAAATCGGGATCAGCGGCATGACGGTCAGCGAGGTTAAAGGTTTCGGCCGTCAGAAAGGGCATACCGAAATTTACCGTGGCGCGGAGTATGCGGTTGATTTTCTGCCCAAAGTCAAGGTCGAGCTGGTGTTGGCAGATGAAGATGTGGAACGCGCCATCGATATCATTGTAGAGACTACCCGGTCGGGCAAAATTGGCGACGGTAAGATTTTTGTGTTGCCGGTCGAAGAAGTGATTCGGATACGGACGGGCGAACGCGCGGAAGCAGCGATTTAATCTTATCGTTGCCGCGATTGGCTGATACAAATAAGGTCGTCTGAAATCCTGCATTGTCGGGTTTCAGACGACCTTGTTTTCGTTTCTATCGGGTTCAGATTTTGGTGAAGATGACTTCGTTTTCAAAACGCGATTTGGGCAGCGCGGCGTTGAAATCGTCTGCGGCACGGTAGCCGAAGGAGACGACGGCGACGGCTTTGTAGCCTTTTTCCGTCAAACCGAATTCCTCATTCAAAACCTGCAAATCGACGCCTTCCATCGGCACGGCGTCAATGCCTGCTGCGGCAGCGGCGAGCAGGGTGAAGCCCATGTTGAGATAGACTTGTTTGGCAAGCCATTGCTCTTCATCTTGGAATTGGTTGCGGTGGATGCCCAAGAACAGGCGGCGGGTGGAATCGCCTGCCTGCTTGGCTTCTTCCGTGGCGAAACGTCCGTCTTTGTCCTCTTGCGCCAATACGGCGGCGACATAATCATTGTCGGCGCAAACGCGGGCGGCGAAAACGACGACATGGGACGCATGAGTGATTTTCGGGGTGTTGTAAGGGAGTTTTTCGGTGGATTTGGCAATGCGCGCTTTGCCTGCTTCGTCATCGGCGATGATGAAGTGCCACGGCTGCATATTGACGCTGGAGGGGCTGTTACGCAGGGCAGCTTCGATATGGGCGAAGTCTTCGGCAGCGATTTTTTTGGACGGGTCGAAAGACTTGGTGCTGTATCGTTGGCGGACGATTTCTGTGATGTTCATGAGGTGTTTCCTGTTTTTAGGATGGAAACGGGGATTATAGAGGGGTCGTCTGAAAGGGGCAATGTAGGAAATTGGTGGGGATTTCGGTATAAGGTCGGTAAAACGCAAACGCTGGCGTATGAAAAAGGTCGTCTGAAACGGAATGTTCCGTTTCAGACGACCTTTGCCCTTTGCAGGCAGATTTAAGTTTCTGCGGGCGGAAGGGGTGGGTGTTCGTCGGTTTCGTCCGATTTGGGTTTGATAAAGCGGCTGCACCAGATACCTGCTTCGTAAAGCAAGATAAGCGGGACGGCAAGCAGGGTTTGGGAAATCACGTCCGGCGGGGTAATGATGGCGGCAACGACGAATGCGCCGACAATGACGTAGGGTCGTGCGTTTTTGAGTTGTTCGGTGGTCACAACGCCGATTTTGGCGAGCAGGACGACGACAACGGGGACTTCGAAAGTCGTGCCGAATGCGACGAACATGCCCAAAATAAAAGACAAGTATTTGTCGATGTCGGTCGCCATGTTGACGCCGACGGGGGTAATGCCCGCGAGGAATTTAAAGATAACGGGGAAAACGAGATAATAGGCAAACGCCATGCCGACAAAAAACAGGCTGACGCTGGAGAGGACGAGCGGGGTGATCAGTCGTTTTTCGTTTTGGTAGAGGGCGGGCGCGACGAATGCCCAGATTTGGTAGAGCGTGTGCGGTAGGGAAACGAGGAATGCCGCCATCAGCGTTACTTTCACCGGCACGAAAAACGGCGCGATGACGTCGGTGGCAATCATGCTGGTGTCTTTGGGCAAGTTCGCCATCAGGGGGTCGGCAACGAAGGTATAAAGCTGCTGGGCAAACGGCATCATGCTGAAAAAGCAGACGACAATGCCGATGACGATCCACATCAGGCGGCGGCGCAGCTCGATAAGGTGTTCGATAAGAGGTTGGACGGGTTGTTCGTTTTGAGGTTCGGACACCGGTTTACTCACTTTTTACGGACGCGAAGTTTGGGTTTGGCATGAAATTTCGGGCGCAGGTCACGCTTGCGGTTCATCGCTTGTTTTTTGAGGGAAGTGATATGTAGCACGGGCGCGTCTGAGGAAGTGTCGATATAGCTGACTTCCACGGCATTGGACACCGGGGCGGCGCTGCCGGTCAGGTATTCGCGCCATGCGCGGTCTTGTTCGGATTCCGCGGGCGTGTCGGTTTCGACGGCATCCGTCGTAGTGTCTGCTTGCGCCATAGCGTTTTCAGACGACGTGGAAACGGACAGGTCGTCTGAAACTTCCGTGCTTAACGAAGGAAGCGGGTTACCGTGTTCATCCAAACCGAAATCGGCAGGCGTGCGTTGCGCCGGCAGGCGTTCCCAAGGTTTGAGTCCATCGGAAATGTCGCGCAGGTTGTCCTGCATATCCGTACCGACTTCCTTGATGCTGTCGCGCACTTGTGCGGCGGCGGCTTCAAATTCCTGTTTGGCTTTGCGCAGCTCTTCCAATTCGACTTGGGTGTTGAATTCCTGCTTGACGCTGCTGACGAGGCGTTGCAGCTTGCCGATGAGCCGTCCGGCAGTACGGGCGGCTTCGGGCAGACGCTCGGGACCAAGTACAATCAGGGCGACGATGCCGACTAACAGCAGCTCGCCCAAACCGAAATCAAACATAGATTATGCTTTGTCTTCGTCTTTTTTGTGTTCGATGACTTCGTCTTTTTTACCGTCGGTACCTTCGTTCAGACCTTGTTTGAAGTCATGCACGGCACCGCCGAGGTCTTTGCCGACGTTACGCAGTTTTTTGGTGCCGAAAACCAAAACGACGATGATTAATACGATAATCCAGTGCCACAGAGAGAACATAGTAAATCCTTGATATAGTTGAGAATGGATATTTGAAATGTTGGTTTACGCAGGCGTACCCATGATGTGGATATGCAGGTGGAACACTTCCTGCCCGCCGCCTTTGCCTGTATTGATCAGGGTTTTGAAGCCGTCGGTCAAACCTGCCGCTTTGGCGATTTGAGGGACTTTCAACATCATTTTGCCCAAGAGGGTTTGATGTTCGGGCGCGGCGTGTGCCAGCGAGTCGAAATGGACTTTCGGAATCAGCAGCAGATGAACCGGTGCGGCGGGGCGGATGTCTTTGAAGCACAACATCTCGTCGTCTTCGTAAACGGTTTGCGCCGGAATGTCTTTGGCGGCGATTTTACAGAAAATACAGTTGTCCATAATGGCTCCGAGGTCGTCTGAAAACGAGCGCAGCGAGTTTCGCTAAAACGTGTGCAGCGCGTTTCGTCAAACAGACGGCAGAAAAACGAATAAGGTCGGATTGTAATATAAATTCAAGACTCTTTGCGAGAGGCTTTTTCCGCCAAGCCTGATAAACCTTGACGGCGCGCAAGCTCGTTGACGACATCTTCGGCGCGCAAACCATGGTGCGCCAAGAGAACCATAGTGTGAAACCATAAGTCGGCCACTTCGTAAACGAGGTGTTCGCCGCCGCCGTCTTTCGACGCCATCAGGACTTCGCCCGCTTCTTCGATAACTTTTTTGAGGATTTTGTCTTCACCTTTGTGCAGAAGCTGGGCAACGTAGGAAGCTTCGGAATCGCCGCCTTTGCGGGAGTCGATGGTGTTTTGGATTTGGGTGAGGATGGTGTCGGACATGGGATTTTCGGCTTTGCTTTGAAGGATAAGGATTATTCGGATAAGGCATCGGTTTGCTTGGCTTCGCGTAACGCTGTTTCTGACAACAGACAATCATCCGCCCGATTTTTAGCGAAACTCGCTGCGCTCGTTTTGGCGAAACTTGCTGCGCTCATTTTCAGACGACCTCTAAGGATGCGTATGCCCATAAATGGCTTTTTCGTCTTTCAACACGGCATCAACCGTCTGCCATGCGCCGTCTTTCCAAACTTTGTAGAAACAGCTTTCGCGTCCCGTATGGCAGGCGATGCCGCCGTTTTGGTCTATCAACATTACGATGGCGTCGCCGTCGCAGTCGAGGCGTAATTCGTACACCTTTTGCGTGTGTCCCGATTCTTCGCCCTTCATCCATTGCTTTTGGCGCGAACGGCTGTAATAGTGGGCGAAACCGGTTTCTACGGTTTTTTGCAGCGCCTCGGCATTCATCCATGCGACCATCAATACGCGGCAGGTCTGCCGGTCTTGGGCAATGGCGCAGACCAAGCCTTTCTCATCGAATTTGACGGCTTCAAGCAGGCTGTTATCCATATTCGGCATCCTTATTTATTTTGACGAAACTCGTTACACTCGTTTTGGCGAAACTTGCTGCACTCGTTTTGGCGAAACTTGCTGCGCTCGTTTTCAGACGACCTTGAGTCAATCAAGTTCAACTCACAGCCGCACTTCGATTCCGGCTTCGTGCATGGCGAGCTTTGCATCGCGGATACTGACTTCGCCGAAGTGGAAAATACTGGCGGCAAGCACGGCATCTGCTTTGCCTTCTTTGATGCCGTCAATCAGATGCTGAACATTGCCGACGCCTCCTGAGGCGATGACGGGAATGTCGACTGCTTCGCTGACAGCGCGGGTCAGCGGCAGGTTGAAGCCTTGTTTCGTGCCGTCCCTGTCCATACTGGTAAGCAGGATTTCGCCTGCGCCGCGCAGCTGCATTTCAACCGCCCATTCGACTGCGTCCAAGCCCGTCGGGGTGCGCCCGCCGTGGGTAAAAATTTCCCAGCGGGTGTTTTCGGGGTTGACGGCTTTGGCATCGACGGCGACGACGATGGCTTGCGAGCCAAAAAATCCGGCGGCTTCGTTGACTAAATCGGGGTTGGTGACGGCGGCGGTGTTGATGCTGGCTTTGTCCGCACCGGCATTGAGCAGGCGGCGGATGTCGGCTACGGTGCGTACACCGCCGCCGACGGTCAGCGGAATGAAAACCTGTGAGGCAACGTCTTCGATGACGTGCAAAATGGTGTCGCGGTTGTCGGAGGAGGCGGTGATGTCGAGGAAGGTCAGTTCGTCCGCACCTTCGTCGTTGTAGCGTTTGGCGACATCGACGGGATTGCCCGCATCGCGCAGGCCGAGGAAGTTCACACCTTTGACGACGCGGCCGTCTTTGACGTCTAGACAGGGGATGATGCGTTTTGCCAGTGCCATTTTGAATGCCTTTCCAAATCTAGGAATGAGGTCGTCTGAAAGTGGGCGCAGCGGGTTTCGCTAAAAACCATACAACGGATTCCACCCAAACGGACAATCCGTTTCAGACGACCTTTCAAATCATTGATACCGGCAAGGCAGGTGTTACGCCAGCCAGTTGTGCACCCATTTGGGCAGGTGTTGGAGCAGTTGGAAATAGCCGACGCCCGCAATGGCGGCAAATACGCAGGAAGTCATAAAGTTACCGCTGAAGCGTCCGACGATATAAAACACTGCGCTGGCAAATGCCCACAATGCGCCGTTAAACACCATCCAATAGGTGTCGATCATCGGCATATCGAACGCGGAAAGCTGACGGACGAGAATGGCGATGATGGTAAATCCCAAACCTTCGCTGACGGCGCGCACGTTGCGGCCGGACGACCAGATAATCCAAAAGCCCAAAATAAATGCTTCAAACATGAAATACCCCTTGAAAAGTAAATAAAACTAGTGAGTGTGGGATGGTGAGTCCCAAACAATATTCGGCGGTCAGCCGCCTTTTATTGTGAAGAAAAATGGACGAACCCGTCTTTTGTCCTGCCTGTGAAGACAGGACAACAATGAAAGCAAACAGGTTCAACCGAGTATTGTGTATCTTCGCCCCGCTATATTGTTTGAAAACAGCGGGACAAGTGAGTAAGAAAACGTTTGGTCATTTCAGACGACCTGGATGGTTGTTTTTAAATAAGGTCGTCTGAAAACGAGCGTAGCGAGTTTCGCTAAAACGAACGCAGTGAGTTTCGCTAATAATGAGTGCAACGAATTTCGCCAAAACGAGTGTGGCGGGTTCCGCCAATACAAATTATGCCAGCGAATCCGCCAACTGCTGCGCTTGGGCAAAATCAATACTACCCTCGTAAATCGCACGACCGGTAATCGCACCCGCCACGCCGTGTTTCTCAACGGCACACAAAGCGCGGATGTCGTCCAAATTGGTCAACCCGCCCGATGCGATAACCGGAATGGCGACGGCTTGCGCCAATTTGACGGTTGCGTCGATGTTCACGCCGCTCATCATACCGTCGCGGCCGATGTCGGTGTAAATAATGCTGTTGACGCCGTCGTCTTCAAAACGTTTCGCCAAATCAATCACATGATGCTCGGTTACGGTCGCCCAGCCGTCTATCGCCACCATACCGTCTTTGGCATCCAACCCGACGATAATCTGCCCGGGAAACGTTTTGCACGCTTCGCGCACGAAGTCGGGATTTTTTACCGCCGCCGTACCGATAATGACGTCGTTCAATCCCAAATCCAAATATTTTTCAATGGTTTCCAAGTCGCGTATCCCGCCGCCTAGCTGTACGGGAATGTTTTTGGCAACGGCAGCGAGGATGTCCTTGATGGCGGGAAAATTTTGCGGAACGCCGGCAAATGCACCGTTTAAGTCCACCAAATGCAAACGGCGCGCGCCTTGTTTGAACCAATGCAGCGCAGTTTCGGCGGGCGAATCGGAAAACACCGTCGCCTGCTCCATCAAACCTTGTTTCAGGCGCACGCAGCGGCCTTCTTTTAAATCGATTGCGGGAATCAGCAGCATGGGGGTCCTATCCTTATGCGGAGTGTATTTTACACAAATTATCGAGTTTTAGCATATTTAAATGAAAAAACGTCATTGATAACACTAAAACGGGGCTATTTTGTGTGTATTTTGCATGTTTCAGACGACCTCTTCCGAGCGAAATTCAGAAGGTGAAAAGGGCGGGATGCTATTTCGTCTGTTTCAGCCCTTCATTTTTATTGCCTGAAATTGCTTGCCAACAGCCATTCTTGAGCCTTAGTGGCGTCGTCAAAATATTTCGGATGTTGGTTGGTCAACAGGCTGGAGAGGCGGGCGCCGAGTTTGATCCAAATGTCGTCTGTAATGACGGCGACGCGGCCGAAGTCGTTTTCATGTTGATTGAGGAATTTGATTTGCTCCATCGCCATATCGATTGTGAAATCTTTCAGCATGGACAAATCCAAAAGGATGTCGGGCAAGTGGATTTTTTGTTTGCTTTCCAATAAGGCAGCTTCAAGCTGGCGGAAATCGTCCAGTGTAAATTCGTTGTACAGCGCCACATTCAAACCGTAAGACTGCTCGCGGATGGAAATCATCGTACTCTCCTTTTTATATGATGTTAATGATGAGGTTGATGGTCAGCTTGTTTTGGTAAGCCACTTTTTAATCGAAACCGGCCGGATGCTGCTTAATATGCCGCTTGTGACAATAATAATCATACCAAAGGTTTCCTGCCAAGTGACGGTATCGCCCAAAAATATCATGCCCGATAGGGCGGAAAAGACGACGGTCAGATAAGAAAGAGAGGCGACGGTGAATTTGTTGCCGACTTTATAGGCGCGGGTCATGGAAAGTTGGGCAAGCATGGCGGCAAGTCCGATGCAGAAAAGATAGGGCAGGGCGGATAGGGAAATGCTGTGCCAACCGGTCAAAGTTGCCCAAACCGATGCCATGATGACGCCGGTTATCGAAAAATAAAACACTACCCGCCAACCCGGCTCGCCGAGCAATGATAGTTCGCGCACCTGCAAATACGCCCAACCTGACATGGCTCCGCCCGCCAAGCCTGCCAATGCGGCGATTTCCTGTCCGCCTTTGAACGAAGGGTTCAGCAGCAGGACGACACCGAAAAAGCCAAATAACAAAACTGCCTGCGTATAAAACGCGATCCGCTCTTTCAGGATAAAAAATGAAAATACCGCCAGAAAAATCGAAGAGGTGTAGCTTAAGGTTACCCCCGTTGCCAGCGGCAGGTGCATGACGGCATAAAACAGGCAAAACATGGCGGCTGTGCCGACAACGCTGCGGTTGAGGTGGGTTTTCCAATGCGGCGTAGCAAAGGTGTCGCCGCGTGCTTTTGCCATTATGCCTAATACGACGGCAGCAAAACTCATGCGCCAAAATACCAGTTCGCCACTGTTGAAACCGAATTTTGCCGCCGCGGCTTTGATACACACGTTCATGACAGTAAAGCCGAGTGCGGCAATAATCATCCATGCAGAACCGAGAGGGTCTTTGGGTATGGGTGTAGTCATTTATCAAACTTCCAAAGAAGAAAGAGGTGTGTGGTTATAAATGGGGTCGTCTGAAAAGATTTCAGACGACCTATTGTCAAAAAGGCTCAATAAATAAACCTATGTTTTATGATATAATGATAATTTTTCTCATTCATAAACTTGGAAATTATTTTTATGGAAACTTCGCAACCTACGCAACATATTGCTGTACCTAATAGCCCCGTTAATCAACCCAAACGTTTGCGTGCAAGTGAAGGGGTAAATTGGTTTGCCGAATCATGGCGTATTTTTAATAAATACAAATTAAAATGGATAGGGGCAATGGTTTTGTTCTTCCTTATCCCGATTGCTTTGGGTTTGTTGTCCAGCTATGCAGCAGAAGGCAGCCAGCCTATGACCTTCAATCAATTGTCCTTAGGTATAGTCATACGCGAAGTGATCATCAATCTGTTTGTATATTGGGGAAGCTATTGTTTCCTAGGTGGTATTGTGCTGCTGGCACATCAAACCGCAAAAGGTGCGAATTTTAACTTTGGTAGTTTGTTTGCAGGTTTTTCAACTAAAAAGATCGGTTCGTTCCTAGTTCTTATGCTGATGAGTATAGTTGCGATACTGCTTCTTGCGTTGGTTGCTGTTATTCCTATCATGTTGCTTACGAAAGGAAATCTCTCTGCTCTAGAGATGTTGCCGATGGGGGAGTCACTTGTGTTCATTATAATGCTGATGGTCATTAGCATTGGTTCTATGATGTTTTGGTTGACTCCTGCTTTGGTCATGTTGGAGGATGTCAGACCAGTTGCCGCCATTAAGGTTAGCTTAAATGCCTGTTTTCGCAATATCCCTGCGTTTCTGGTATATAGCTTGATTTGGTTTGGCGTTATTATGGCATTTGGGTTGGCAATGACATTATTTGCTATACCAATTATTTTTGTATTGGGTGTAGGAGGACAACTGTTAGGCGCAGGAGGGGAACAGCAAATATGGGAAGTTTTCATTTTTCTTACAATTTTGTCTGGTTCTGTCTTCACAGTTCCTTATTCTATGATGGCAATCGGTCTATACACCTCATATCGCAGCATCTTCCCCGAGGGTTATCTGAATAAACGCTAAATAGCAGAAGGATTATTATTGCTTTATAACAGGTCGTCTGAAACGTATTTTTCAGACGACTTTTTCAATTCAATGTTACCAGTCATGCAACAAAACCTATGTCATACAAACACTGCCCCACCTAAATTTGACACCCGCCCTCCGACTGCCTACAATTCAGGTTTCTCAAAAATCACCGTACATTCCGTACACTATTCTTTTCAGACGACCTCTGTCTTCCGAATCCCATTCTTTTCCAATACAACTGTCAAAAATCATGCACGTTTCAGAACTACAAACCCTACACATTTCCAAACTCTTGGAAATGGCAGAAGAACACGGCATTGAAAACGCCAACCGTTTCCGCAAACAAGACCTCGTATTCGCCATTGTCCGACAAATGATGAAGCAGGGCGAAAGCTTCACCTGCTCCGGCACGCTCGAAATCCTGCCCGACGGCTTCGGCTTTTTACGCAGCGCAGACACTTCCTACCTCGCGGGTCCTGACGACATCTACGTCTCGCCCACGCAAATCCGCCGCTTCAACCTGCATACGGGCGACACCATCGAAGGCAGCGTACGCGTACCCAAAGACAACGAACGCTATTTCGCCCTCGTCCGCCTCGACAGCATCAACGGCGATCATCCCGAAGTCTGCAAGCACAAAATCCTCTTCGAAAACCTCACCCCGCTTTTCCCTACCAAACAGTTCAAACTCGAACGCGACATCAAGGCCGAAGAAAACCTTACCGGCCGCGCCATTGATTTAGTTTCCCCCATCGGTCGCGGACAGCGCGCCCTTTTGGTTGCACCGCCGAAAACCGGTAAGACCGTGATGCTGCAAAATATCGCCCACGCGATTACCGCCAATTATCCCGATGTCGAACTCATCGTTCTCTTAATTGACGAACGCCCCGAAGAGGTTACCGAAATGAGCCGCTCCGTGCGCGGCGAAGTGGTTTCCTCCACCTTCGACGAACCGGCGCAGCGCCATGTCCAAGTGGCGGAAATGGTGATTGAAAAAGCCAAGCGCATGGTCGAACACAAAAAAGACGTGGTCATCCTGCTTGACTCGATTACCCGTCTCGCCCGCGCCTACAATACCGTTGTACCCACATCCGGCAAAATCCTGACTGGTGGCGTAGATGCCAATGCTCTCCACCGCCCCAAACGCTTCTTCGGCGCAGCGCGCAATGTAGAAGAAGGCGGTTCGCTTACCATCATCGCCACCGCTCTGGTGGAAACCGGCAGTCGCATGGATGATGTGATTTATGAAGAATTTAAAGGCACAGGCAATATGGAGCTGCACCTCGACCGCCGCATGGCGGAAAAACGCCTGTTTCCCGCCATCAACATCAACAAATCCGGCACACGCCGCGAAGAATTGTTGGTGCCGAACGACCAGTTGCAGCGCATGTGGCTCTTGCGCAAATTCCTGCATCCGATGGACGAAATTGAGGCGACCGAATTTTTGGTGGGCAAACTCAAAGACTCCAAAAACAATGATGAATTTTTTGAATTGATGCGTGGTAAATAGTGATAAAGGTCGTCTGAAAGGGATTTCAGAAGACTTTTACTGTTGATTGAGTTTG
>CAUSKT010000003.1:0-66927 GCA_963532335.1 uncultured Neisseria sp.
TACTGTCTGCGGCTTCGTCGCCTTGTCCTGATTTAAAGTTAATCCACTATATAATACCGCAACTGTCGTTTGAAAAAATTTCAGACGACCTCAATCCCCAAAAACACACCATGACCCAAATCACTTTCCAACGCCCCGGACAACTCACCGCCCTGCCGCCCCTGTCGCTCTACATCCACATCCCGTGGTGCATCAAAAAATGCCCGTATTGCGACTTCAATTCCCACAGTTTAAAAAACGGATTGCCCGAAGCCGCCTATATCGACGCGCTGCTGACCGACTTGCAGCTTGAATTGCCCAATATTTGGGGCAGGCCGGTGGAAACGATATTTTTCGGCGGCGGTACGCCCAGCCTGTTTCAGGCGGAATCGATTGACCGTTTGTTAAGCGGCGTGCGCTCGCTGTTGCGCTTGCAGCCCGAAGCGGAAATTACTTTGGAAGCCAATCCGGGTACGTTTGAAATCGAAAAGTTTCAAGGATTTAAAGATGCAGGCATCACACGGCTTTCTATTGGTGTGCAGAGTTTCAACGACGATATGCTTGCGCGACTGGGGCGCGTCCACAACGGCAAAGAAGCCTTAACCGCCATAGCTACCGCCTTGAAATTATTTGATAAAGTCAATATCGACTTGATGTATGCCCTGCCGAACCAGACCGTTCGGACGGCATTGGACGACGTGCAAACCGCCATCGCTACGGGCGCGACCCACATCAGCGCGTATCATCTGACGATGGAGCCGAACACGCCGTTCGGCCATACGCCGCCGAAAGGTTTGCCGCAAGACGAAGCCGCCCTCGACATCGAAGACGCGGTACACGGCGCGCTGGAAGGCGCGGGTTTTATCCACTACGAAACATCGGCTTTTGCGAAACCTGCCATGCAGTGCCGCCACAATTTGAACTACTGGCAGTTCGGCGATTATTTAGGCATAGGCGCGGGCGCGCACGGCAAAATTTCCTACCCCGACCGCATCGAGCGCACTGTCCGCCGCCGCCACCCCAACGACTACCTCGCCTTAATGCAAAGCCAGCCGAGTGAAGCCGTCGAACGCAAAACCATTGCCGCCGAAGATTTGCCGTTCGAATTCATGATGAACGCCCTGCGCCTGACCGACGGCGTACCCGCCGCGATGTTGCAGGAGCGCACAGGCGTACCCGCCGCCAAAATCATGGCGCAAATCGAAACGGCAAGGCAAAGAGGTCTGCTGGAAACCGACCCGACCGCGTTCCGCCCGACCGAACGGGGACGGTTGTTTTTAAATGACTTGTTGCAGTGTTTTTTGTGAGTTTTTTAAGATAAAAGAAGACCGTCTGAAGAGTTTCAGACGGCATATAATTAAAGATTATAGAGCATAAGCTGTTTTACCTGAAGGCGAAAACTGTAAAAGGCTTTGCAATCACTTGGAGTGATAGGAATTGCAATTCTACGGTTATTGGGAGCAATTAATGCCGGATGCTTCTTGCCAAATTTTACTTTCCAGCCTTCTTTGATTTTGGACTTGACTAATTCGTCTATTTTAGTATCTGTACTGTATTTGTTCATCTTTATTTCTTTCTTAAGCTTTCAAAAACCGTTACTGAACTTTGAATCAATAACGGTTTATATTTTTATTAGTGTGGGATATTATTTACCCTTTGCAGGGTTATTACCACGACCACCTCCGGAAGGATTTCCTGTTTTACTTGGCCAGTTGGGATTAGTAGTGCCAGTATGATTCGTTGCCATAATCGTTTCCTTTTAAGTTGATAAGAATTTTATCCGCTACAAGATGTTGAGCGAATATGGTTATGATAAATTCTGTACCAGGACAAACAGGGACAAAATTAGGGACAAATTGGAGTTTATAATGGAAAATAGAAAAATTTTTGATAACTTTATGAATTTAAAGAAAATTAAAAGCTGGTCAGATAATGACCTAGCCAAAGAAATTTTCAATATTCTACATAACGACGAAAGTAGGTATCTATCCAGTGTTGAAGAGGAAGAAGAGATAAGGTTATTTTGTGAAAGATTTTCTCAAGGGCTAGGACGATTAAAAATTAATAACAAAAGAGAACCTAATTTTAAGCTATATAAAGACAAAAGTAGGAAAATCACTTGGGAACAATGCTGGAAAATAGTATCCAAAAAATATCCTCTCGAGAAAAGTCAAGAGAAAACATTAGATAGTATCGACGACAATAAAAAGATAGAAATACAAAAAGTTATTGATAGCATAACAGAAACTCAAGAAATAATTTCCTGGGGTGGTGATTTTCAAATTTTCTTCAATACAGCAACCTTATTTCATAGCAACAAACCTAAATTCATTTTAGATGCCTGGGAGAGTTTAGATAAAAATTACAACGAACAGAAAAGATTAGAAGGACTAGCAGAAAAATATAGCATCGGAAGTCTACAGACTTATTTAGGAAACTTTTACTTTTACAAAAAACAAAAATACTCTAAATCCTTAGAGTTTTATAAAGCAGCAGCTCAAAATTATGATGAACTGGCTCTTTACCAATTAGGGCAAATTTATGAAGTTGGTGTGAACGGACATGTTGAAAAAGATATTAATACAGCAATAAAACATTATAAAGAAGCCGCTGCATATGATTTTCCTTTTGCGTTAAACAAATTAGCATATTTGCATTATTCTTTAAGAAAATATCAAGATTTTTTTGAGTATGCAAAAAAATCAGCAGAAATTCACGGACTCAATCCATTACCTTTTATAGAAGGGCCAATCACACTTGAAATGGATGAAGAGGGATATGCTCACATTCAAAGAACAAATAAACAGCAGCAATTTCCAAATTATATTGGAAAATTATATTTAGGCTTTGCCTATCAAGAAGGGCTTGGAGTTGATAAGAATATAGCAAAGGCAATTCATCAATATGAAAATTTTTTAGAATTTCCATTTAACTACTGGACTCAAACCGTTTTAACAAGATTATTTATTTTGCTCAAAGAATATGCCAAAAATGAAGAAGATAAAGCCAAAGCCAAAAATGCTTTTAATCAACTAAAAGAATTAATCATTAATAGTTTGGATAAGGCTTGGGAAGGGAAAGATTCAGGAATATTGAAATTTGAAGATAATTTATTAGGGTTGCATCCTGATTTTATCAATGAAATTGAAAATTCAAAATACTTCTCATCTGATGATGTAAATTCAAATTTTTTAAAATCAATAGCTAAACAAATTTTAGCCAAATAAATGATATTGTACTTTTATAAACACCTTCATTCAAACTCCCAAATACGCCAAAAATTTTGTATTATTGCCACTTTGTATTACTTATCTCATCCCCACAGGAGAAAATAAAATCATGTCCAAAACCATCATCCACACCGACAAAGCCCCTGCCGCCATCGGCGCATACAGCCAAGCCGTACGCGCGGGCGACACCGTTTACATGAGCGGTCAAATCCCTCTCGATCCCGCTACCATGACCGTTGTCGGCAACGGCGACTTCCGCGCCGAAGCCCGCCAAGTCTTTAAAAACCTGCAAGCCGTTGCCGAAGCCGCAGGCGGCACGCTGGCCGACATCGTCAAACTCAACGCCTACCTGACCGACCTTGCCAACTTCGCCGTTTTCAACGAGGTCATGGCAGAGTTCATCCAAGAACCCTTCCCCGCCCGCGCCGCCGTCGGTGTCGCCGCCCTGCCCAAAGGCGTGCAGGTCGAAGCCGAAGCCGTGCTGGTATTGACCGCATAATACGTACAACCCACAACCCGTTTTCAGACGGCCTCATGTTCCGATTTTCCTTAAAAGGCCGTCTGAAACACAGCAATCCATCCAATGCAAGAATCCGGATATGGCACACTACGCAATCGGCGATATTCAGGGCTGCTTCGACGAACTGACCGCCCTGCTCGACAAAATCAGTTTCAACCACGGCACCGACACACTCTGGCTGACCGGCGACATCGTCAACCGCGGCCCGAAATCGCTTGAATCGCTGCAATTTGCCATGCGGCACGAAAGCAGCGTCCAAATCATCCTCGGCAACCACGACCTGCACCTGCTTGCCGTCGGATTCGGCCACGGTTCGGTCAAACGCAGCGATACCATCACCCCGATTCTGAAACACGCCGACAGCAAAAAAATGCTCGACTGGCTGCGCGCGCAGCCCTTAATGATAAGCGGCGAAAAACACGTTATGGTACATGCCGGCATCCTGCCGCAATGGAGCATAGCCAAAGCCGAAACGCTGGCGCGCGAGGCCGAAGCCGAACTGAAAGGCAAAAAAGCCGAAAAATTCTTCTCGAAAATGTACGGCAACAAACCGACCGCGTGGAGCGACCACTTCAAGGGCTACGACCGCCTGCGCATGATTGTGAACGTGTTTACCCGGATGCGCGCGCTGACACTGAAAAACGAACTCGACTACGACTACAAATCCACCCTCAAAAAAATGCCCCCGAACCTGCGCCCTTGGTTCAAAGCCCCCGACAGGCAAAACCTCAGCCACACCATCGTCTTCGGACACTGGTCTTCGCTGGGTTTTATGAACACCGACAACATCCTCTCCCTCGACACCGGCGCACTTTGGGGCGGCGAACTGACCGCCATCAACCTTGCCGACCACAGTATCACCCAAGTCCCCTCCCTCGGCGGTTTGGACTGGAAAACGGCTTTGAAATAAGCCATGAAAACCAGAAAAGTACAAGTTTTTAGGTCGTCTGAAAATTGATTTCGGTTTGACAATAATGTGGTTTCAGACAATCTTTATATCGTTAATTCACTGAAAAATTAAAAGGAAAATGAAATGATAAACTGGGAAAATCCGCTCATCGCCCCCTATCGGCAGCAGCTTTTGTCTACTGAAAAACCCGTTGTCCGCATCAAGCTGTCACCTGCAGACAAAAGCAGCCTGCGCCGCTGGGACAGCAAAGTTGGCGGCGCCCCCTATTTACCACTCAATGCCGAATATCCACACACGGCAAATGGTGATCCGCTCACGCTGTTGGCACAAATCAACTTCGCCCAAACACCACCGCTGGAGAATTTTCCCCGACAAGGTCTGTTGCAGTTTTTCATCCACAGTGACGATTTATACGGCTGCGATCTGGATAATTTGCTCAACAATGACGGCTTCCGCGTAATTTATCATGCCGACGTAGTGGAAGATGACAGCCTCCAGCAGTCGGATTATCCGCATTACTACGGCGAAGAATTCGGCCTGCCGCATAATCCCGAACAGTCCTTTGCCATGTCGTTCGAACAGGGAACGCAGCTTGTCAGTTGCAGCGACTACCGTTTCGCACAAATTTTGGAAAGGTATGAAGGCGGTAAGAACGAAAATTTCTGGCAGATTCACAGTAATGAAGATTTGGAATATGAAATCATGGAAAGCTTCAGCGGCGGCCACCAGATAGGCGGTTACCCTGATTTTACCCAAAATGACCCACGCGAAGAGCACGATGAATTGAAAGACTATATCCTGCTGTTCCAACTGCAAAGTGAATGGGAGGACGGGATAGAAATCATATGGGGAGACCTGGGTGTGGGCGGTTTCTTCATTCACCCCGACGATTTAGCCAAACTAGATTTTTCCAAAGTAGCATATAGCTGGGATTGTAGCTAGTTACCCGCTATCTCAAGCTGCGTAGGGATGAATTGTACGAACCGGATAAGTTCTATTAATAAATCCCCCCCTACCATCAAGGTCGTCTGAAAAACAGTTTTTGCAAAGTCGAAACCTTGTTTCAGACGACCTTTCGTTTGCCTTAAAGCATTTCTTATTATGCGGTATTTCATATAAAATACCGGTCTAAAGGCCGTCTGAAACAAAGGTTGCTCAAGTCGATACCTTTATTTCAGACGGCTCGTCTTTCAAAATACCACCCCTCTGAGGAATACCCCATGCCAGACTACCGCTCCAAAACCTCCACCCACGGCCGCAATATGGCGGGTGCACGCGCATTGTGGCGCGCCACCGGCGTGATGGAAACCGACTTCGGCAAGCCCATCATCGCCGTTGCCAACTCGTTCACCCAATTCGTGCCCGGCCATGTCCACCTGCACAACATGGGCCAACTGGTTGCCCGCGAAATCGAAAAAGCCGGCGCAATCGCCAAAGAATTCAACACCATCGCCATCGACGACGGCATCGCCATGGGACACAGCGGCATGTTGTACTCCCTGCCCAGCCGCGATTTGATTGCCGACTCCATCGAATACATGGTCAACGCCCACTGCGCCGACGCGCTGGTGTGCATTTCCAACTGCGACAAAATCACTCCGGGAATGCTGATTGCCGCCATGCGCCTGAACATCCCGACCATCTTCGTTTCCGGCGGTCCGATGGAAGCGGGCAAGGTCATCGGCGTGGCCAACATCCAGCCCGAACGCCGCTTGGACTTGATTGACGCCATGATTGAATCGGCGGACGACAATGTCAGCAACCAGCAAGTCGAAGAAGTCGAGCAAAACGCCTGCCCGACCTGCGGCTCCTGCTCCGGCATGTTCACCGCCAACTCCATGAACTGCCTGACCGAAGCGCTCGGCCTGTCCCTGCCCGGCAACGGCTCCTACCTCGCCACCCACGCCGGCCGCAAAGAATTGTTCCTCGAAGCCGGCCGCATGATTGTCGAAATCACCAAACGCTATTACGAGCAAGACGACGAAACCGTGTTGCCGCGCAGCATCGCCACCAAAAAAGCGTTTGAAAACGCCATGACCATGGACATCGCCATGGGCGGCTCCACCAACACCATCCTGCATTTGCTCGCCGTTGCCAACGAAGCGGGCGTGGATTTCAAAATGGCCGACATCGACCGCTTAAGCCGCGTCGTGCCCTGCATCTGCAAAACCGCGCCCAACAACCACGACTACTACATGGAAGACGTGCACCGCGCCGGCGGCATCTTCGCCATCCTGAAAGAACTGGACAAAGCGGGCAAACTGCACACCGACGTGTACACCATCCACGCGCCGACGCTGAAAGACGCGATTGAAAAATGGGACGTCACCAATCCCGAAAACACCCACGCCATCGAACGCTTCAAAGCCGCCCCCGGCGGCGTGCGCACCACCCAAGCGTTCTCGCAAAACCGCATGTGGAAAACCCTCGACCTTGACCGCGAAAAAGGCTGCATCCGCAACGTCGAACACGCCTACTCGCAAGACGGCGGTTTGGCGGTCTTGTTCGGCAACATCGCCGAACGCGGCTGCGTGGTGAAAACCGCAGGCGTGGACGAGAGCATCCTCAAATTCACCGGCCGCGCCCGCGTGTTTGAAAGCCAAGAAGCCGCCGTCGAAGGCATTTTGGGCAACCAAATCGTCGCCGGCGACATCGTCATCATCCGCTACGAAGGTCCCAAAGGCGGCCCCGGCATGCAGGAAATGCTGTATCCGACTTCCTACCTGAAATCCAAAGGCCTCGGCAAAGCCTGCGCCTTGCTGACTGACGGACGCTTCTCCGGCGGCACATCAGGCCTCTCCATCGGCCACGCTTCACCCGAAGCGGCGGAAGGCGGCGCCATCGGCTTGGTACACGAAGGCGACACGATTGAAATCGACATCCCCAACCGCAGCATCAACCTGAAAGTCTCCGACGAGGAACTCGCAAAACGCCGCGCCGAAATGGAAGCACGCGGCAGCAAAGCGTGGAAACCGGAAAACCGCGACCGCTACGTCTCCGCCGCCCTGCGCGCCTACGGCGCAATGGCGACTTCCGCCGACAAAGGCGCGGTGCGTGATGTGAGCCAAATCGAACGGTAAAACAGTACGGCAATAAAGGTTTCAGACGACCATACGGTATCGTAGGTCGTCTGAAAATCTAAAAAGCAGCCTGCTCACCACCTTCCCGAATCCAATCCACGCAAATAAATATTCAGGTAGCTTTAAAGCGCGGATTCCCTTAAACCCCAATACCCGTTTTTTTACCTTGAAACGGAAACCGCCCCATGCACAAAACGATTTTACCTATCCTGTTGGCATTCTTCGAATTGGTGGCAAGCCGATTCGTGGTGGCCGACGTAAACATACTGCGCCAACAACACGCACAGGAAATGAACCGTATAGGGTACTGCATGCAGGTATATGGCAACGCTACATGCACCAACTATTCGCCAAGCAGCTCGTCATACGGTAGACCGTCATACGACAGCCCGTCAGACAGCAGCTCATACACACCCCTCTCACCCGAAGAACTCGCTAAAATCAACAACTGGCTTCGTTTGAACGAAGCACGCACCCCCAAACACTGCACCCCTGTTGCAGACCGCATGCAACGCTGCTGGGAAGGCAATTACCACCCGATGCCGACCGACTCGAAGCACCCCACGATCAGACCACTGGTCAAACTTTATACCCTTGATGCCAACGGCAACATACAGGGACACGAACTGGAATATTCCAGACAGACCAACAAACTGCTATGGACGACCTTTTATCGGGACGGCAAACCCAACCCCAAAGACTCGGCCGCATACAACTTCTACGACGCGCCCTCAGGCCAAGTCAGCATTACCAAAATAAGTGGCTCCGGCGGATGGTCGGGAAAGCAACGGATAACGGAAACGGCTGCGTCCCAAGTGCAAGGCATAGGCGAACTCGGCCTGAAAAGCATGAACCTGCGCGATACGATGCACCCCGACGATTACAGACAGCTCCTCAAAGCGGAACAGCACATCCGGCAGTTGGAGGATGAATTTAAACGCAAAGGAATAGACATCCACTGATGAGGTCGTCTGAAAACTCAAAACAACCTGAATCAATTTCATTGTGCAGGCTGCCTACAAATAACGGCTAAATACCGCCAAAATTTGGAAAGGATATTCCGATGAGCATTTCTTTCTACATCAAAAATCCCAAAAAGCTATTTAGCCGCATGCCCGTATTAACCGTGCAGGAATGTTTCCAGCTTTCATCGCAGCCGCTGGCACAATTTTCATTTGATGAACACGATGAAGATTTTGATTTAAAGCGATTTCAAACACTGCCGTTATCCGACTTCGAATGTCTGCTGCTTGGCGTGAACGAAAAAAGCGGTAGGGGATTTGAATTATCCTTTGATGAAGACACACAGGAATACGCTGTGCGGCAATTCACGCCCAGCACTTTGGAAGACTGGCAAATTGCCCTGCAATATCTCGCCGATTTAGCCCACGCGCTCAAACAACCGATTACCTGCGAAACCGGTGAAACCTTCACTGCCGACACCATCCAAACCTTCGATTTCAAACCAGACATACAGGCCGGTATATCCATGGTGCCTTTTGAAGATGAAGACGAAATACAAAACTATAAATTCTACGGCGTTACCCGCCCTGTGGCACTGAACAAAGAGATTCGCGACAAAATTCTAGCCGACAACGACCCACTCGCAGCCTTCAGCCGCCTGATGCGTGAAACCCAATGGCTGGATGCCTATTCCGCTCATCAAATGATTGGGAAAAATAGTGACACGGGAGAGCTCATCGGCTTTTATGTCTTAAACCCTGAACTGCCGACTATCCTGCCCTACCAACCCGAAATAGAATACGGCACGGATCTCGATATTTCCAACAACGATATCAGCAGCTGGAGATTGATTTTTACCAACGATGACGATTCACCTACCGAGCTGCCCTACGAAACCTTTATCGCACAGCTGCCCAAAGAAAAATACCGCTTTATTGACGCAGCGTATATTCTGCTGGAAGCATTCACGAAAGACGAATTGGCTCAGCTTGCCATCGAATAATGCTCAGGCAGCCGCCATTTATAAAATGAGGCAATCAAAATGACGGTCAATAAGTTTCAGATTATCCCTTTTAAAGGCGTGGATTTAGGCGACATACAAAAAGGTCGTCTGAAAACAGAAACCCAATCCTGTTTTCAGACGACCTTTTGCATTGCAGACTATCTCAATTAGTGATGATGACCGTGCGGGCCGTGAACGTGGCCGTGTGCGATTTCCTCTTCAGTCGCATCGCGTACGCCGTCAACTGTCGCTTTGAACAAGATTTTCATGCCGGCAAGCGGATGGTTGCCGTCTACTACGGCTTTGCCGTCCGCCATGTCGGTTACGCGGTAAATCAAGACATCGCCGGTTTCAGGATCATCGGCTTCGAACATCATGCCGACTTCCACTTCAACCGGAAACACGCTGACATCTTCGATACGCACCAGGCTGGGATCTTGCTCGCCGAAAGCATCATCGGGAGACAGCGCGACTTCAACGGTATCACCGACGCTTTTCTCGTGCAAAGCTTCTTCCACCAAAGGGAAAATGCCGTCATATCCGCCATGCAGATAGACGATGGGTTCTTCGGTTTTGTCCAGCAGTTGGTTGTCCGCATCGTACATTTCATAGTGAAGCGAAACCACAGAATTTTTTTCAATAGCCATTTTTTATCCTTTATCATGACCGTTTATCAAAACAGGTTTTCTTTATTGACAACCCTCTGCCAACAAATCTAAAGCATTCTAACACACCGCCGTCATGCACGGAGATTTATCGCAAAATTATCAAAACTAACAATTATAAATTTATATGCACAATATTTAACATATTGCGCGTAAAAGCGTAAATTTTGATAATCTTTATATTTGTGTAACTTTTTTACAACTTTTTGCTTTTATGCGCAACAACTGCCCGCATTTCATTTAAACCGATTGAAAACAAAGGCCCATAGCGCATTATTCAAATGTAAACGCATGAAATAAATAAATTTTACTATACAATTTATTTCAAATGTACATTGAATAACAGCCAATGCGGACTAGTTTTACCCCCGTCTTTCGTCCATTTCAGATTGATTAAAAATTACTAATTCGTCCGTATCGTTGCACCGAAGCACCCTGTGGGGCATAATGCAGGAAATTCAGCAATGAATTTTTACTCTAAATGAAACGACTTATATGTCGTTTTGTTGTTTTGTTCTACTTAAATCGATTTAAAGAAGGTTCTCAAAATGAAAAAATCTCTGATTGCTGCTGCTCTGTTATCTTTGGCTTTGGCTGCTTGTAACAAAGGCGCTGATACTGCTGCTCCTACCGCTTCCGGTGCTTCTGAAACTGCTGCTTCTGCCGCTTCTTCTGCAACTGGTGCTGCTTCTGCCGCTTCCTCTGCAACTGAAGCCGCTTCTGCAGCTAACACTGCTGCTTCTGCTGCCAACACTGCCGCTTCTGCAGCTAATACCGCTGCTTCTGCTGCAACCGGTGCTGCTTCTGCTGCCAGCTCAGCTGCTGCTTCTGCCGCTTCTGCTGCAAAATAATATTTTTACAGTTAAAAAAGCAGGATACAGATTGTATCCTGCTTTTTTGTTTTTCAGACGACCTTTACCGTTTTTCGCTTCCCTTATCCGCTATATAATCTTCCGTACACACACAAACCATCCTGCTGCCCGTTATGCCCAATCTGTACGACCGTTTTCTTGAATTCCTTTCCCCCGCCGAAATCCTCGAAGCCACTCCGGCCTTGTTAAACGACCAGCGCCGCCGCTTTGTTTCCGAACCGGACATCATCTTGCAACCGCATTCCATAGAAAATGTACAAGAAATCATGCGGTTTTGTTTTGAACACCGTATCCCCGTTACCCCGCAGGGCGGCAATACCGGTTTGTGCGGCGCGGCGGTAGCTTCCGGCGGCGTACTGCTCAACCTTTCCAAAATCAACCGCATCCGCGAAATCAACCTTGCCGACAACAGCATCACCGTCGAAGCGGGCGTAATCCTGCAAAACGTCCAAAAAGCGGCAGCCGAAGCAGGCAGACTGTTCCCCCTCAGTCTTGCCAGCGAAGGCTCGTGCGAAATCGGCGGTAACATCGCCTGCAACGCCGGCGGATTAAACGTTTTACGCTACGGCAGTATGCGCGACTTGGTATTGGGCTTGGAAGTCATCCTGCCCAATGGCGAACTTGTTTCCCATCTCCAACCGCTGCACAAAAATACCACCGGTTACGACCTGCGCCACCTCTTTATCGGCAGCGAAGGCACGCTCGGCATTATCACCGCCGCTACGCTCAAACTCTTCGCCCGTCCGCAAACCATAGCGACCGCGTGGGTAGGTTTGGATGACATCGAATCTGCCGTACAGCTTTTAACAGCCGTACAAGGGCATTTTGCCGAACGCCTCACCAGTTTCGAGCTGATCAGCCGCTACGCCTTGGCATTGTCTTCCGAGTTCAGTCATCTCAAACAGCCGACCGATGCAAACTGGCACGTCCTGCTCGAACTGACCGATTCCGTTCCCGATGCCGCGCTCGACGAAAAACTTGCCGAGTTTCTTTATCAAAACGGTCAAGAAAACAGCATCATCGCGCAATCCGAACAAGAGCGCCTCGACCTGTGGACGCTACGTGAAAACATTTCCGCCTCCCAGCGCAAGCTTGGCACCAGCATCAAACACGACATCGCTGTCCCGATTGCCCAAGTCGCCGCCTTTGTCCGTCAATGCGCCCCCGCCTTAGAAACCCGTTTTCCGGGTATACAAATTGTCTGCTTCGGACATTTGGGCGACGGCAGCCTGCATTACAACACCTTCCTGTCCGACGTCTTGAGCAACGAAGCCTACCGTTACGAAGATGCCGTCAACAGCATCGTCTATGAACACATCCTCGCCTGCCACGGTACCATCGCGGCGGAACACGGTATCGGTACCATCAAAAAACACTGGCTCCCCAGCGTCCGCACCCCGTCCGAAATCGCCTTGATGCGCGCCATCAAAGCCCAGCTTGACCCGCACGGCATCATGAATCCGGGCAAGCTCCTGCCGTAAGCAATTCAGTATAGTGGATTAACTTTAAACCAGGACGGCGTTACCTCGCCTTAGCTCAAAGAGAACGATTCTCTAAGGTGCTGAAGCACCAAGTGAATCGGTTCCGTACTATCTGTACTGTCTGCGGCTTCGTCGCCTTGTCCTGATTTAAATTTAATCCACTATATTTGCCAAAATCGAAAAGGTCGTCTGAAAACCTAATCCCAGTTTCAGACGACCTTTGACATGGTTCGCAGATTGCACTCAAGGCAACATTGCCTCAGCCCAATCAATCCAGCACAAACTATTCTTCTTCCCTGCGCCTGCGCTTCAACAAAATGCGTACAGCGCCGTCATTGCCTTCCCTCGGCTCGATATAAGCCAATACATCAGGGTGCTGCATCAGCCAGCGGCGCGTCATGTTTTTTAAAACGGGTTTGTAGCCTGACGATCCCAAACCGCTGCCGTGGATGATTTCGGCGCATACGCCACGCTTTTGGGTAAATTCGATAAATTCGTTTAAAACCTGTTGCGCCTCTTCCTGCGTGTAGCCGTGCAAATCGACATCGGCGACTACGGGATAATGCCCGTTACGCAGACGTTGCAAGTCGTTTTTCCCTTGTCCGTTTTTACTAAACGAAGCGGGCGGTTCATCCCAAGAAGCGCCGCTGCCGACATAAAAATAATCTTCGGCTGCCAAACTTTCCTGCTCTTTCGGACGGGGTTTGATGGGCGTTTTATCACGCGGTGCTTCATAGCGCGGCGCGGTTTTCAGCGGCGTTACTGCGCCTACGGCTTTAGCGAAATCGATATTCTCTTCCTCGCGCTTCTTCGCCAAGGCTTGCTCCTGCGCCCGCGCTTCGGCTTCTTTTTTGGCTTGCTTGCCTAATGCTTTCAAGGCGGATTGAAAATCTGTTTTCATCATGGGGATATTTTGAGGTTGAACATGAAAAACACATTTTCAGACGACCTCGGCGCTCCGTGTACAGGTCGTCTGAAAACGGCTTATAGATATTTGCGCATCAGTTCGCACTTGACCTTGACGTCTTTGTTCAACTGCAATACGGCGGAACCCAAAGATTCGTAGTGGTTCAAGCGGTAGAAAGGAACGGAGTTGAGCGAGGCGTACAGTTTCAAAAAGCTCAACCCCGCCTGATGGGCAAGCTCTTCGGCACGGCGCAGCAAGGCTGTACCCAAGCCGTGATTATGGACGAAGGGATGGACATACAACGCATCCAATTGGGCTTCTTTGAAGTCCACTTGGAAAAAACCCTGTATGGTCCCCCTGTATTCCACCACCCAAAAGGCTTTGCCGGGATCGGAAATGGTTTCGAGGTAGCTGTCGATATCGAGCAGGGCTTCCCACGCATGCAATACTTTATCGTCGTAACTGCGGATGCAGGTATATTGGACGGCGTGCAGATGGGCATTGTGTATGGCTTGGCAGTCTTGCGCGACTGCAGGGCGGAGTATAGTCAGAAGGCTCATGGCAAGATGTGTTGTAAGATGTATTGTAATGCGTGTTCAGACGACGTTTTCTTCATAAACAGACAAAGGGCCGTCTGAACGCTGTTTCCGATATTATATTTTATATTCAAAGGCTTTGATGTAATTTTCCTGCCACTTCAAACGCAGCATCGGCATCGGCGGACAAAACGGTAAAATGCCCCATTTTGCGGCCTTTTCGCGCGGCTTTTTTGCCGTATAGGTGCAGGTGTGCATCCGGATGGCTTTGCAACGGCAGCCAATTCGGTTCGCCACCGTCTTCCTGCCAAACGTCGCCCAAAATATTCGCCATGCAACATGAAGAAAGCAACTTGGTATCGGCGGGCGGCAGATTGCACATAATGCGTACCTGCTGCTGGAACTGGTCTGCGGCGCAGGCATCCAGCGTATGGTGGCCGGAATTGTGCGGGCGCGGGGCGATTTCGTTGACGACCAATTCATGCGTGTCGCCGACGACGAACATTTCCACCGCCAACACGCCGACATAATCCAGTTCGTCCGCCAAGCGTTGCGCCATCTGCCGCGCCTGTTGCTGCACGTCGGCACTCAGCCGCGCAGGAACGATGGAGTAAGCAAGGATGCCGTTTTCGTGGATGTTTTCGGCGGGGTCGAAGGTTTGCACGTTTTCATTGTTCAGACGACATACGATAACGGAAATTTCGCCGCGCAAATCCACCATTTTTTCCAAAACGCAATCCACACCGCCGTGTTCGGCAAACGCGGCTTTGAGTTCGTCCATCGTTTTGACGCGGATTTGACCTTTACCGTCGTAGCCCAACGTAGCCGTTTTCAAGATGCCGGGCAAAAATTGCGCGCTTTCTTCGCTGATGTCGTCTGAACTGCAAATCGCTTGATACAGCGCGGTTTGCAGCCCCGCTTTGCGTATCCACGCTTTTTCCTGAATACGGTTTTGCGCGATGGCGACGCAGTCGCCGCTGGGGGAAACGTTGGTATGTTTTGCCAGAAAACGCATCGCGTCGGCATTGACGTTTTCAAATTCAGTGGTAACCGCTGCGCATTTTGCCAACTCGTCCAACGCGGCTTGGTCGTCAAACGGCGCGCACAAATGGCGGTCGGCAAATTCCGCCGCCGGCGCGTTCGGATCGGGGTCGAGAACGGTTACTTTGTAGCCCATGGTTTTGGCGGCAACGGTAAACATTCTGCCTAATTGTCCGCCGCCGAGGATGCCGAGCATGGCGGGCGGGAGGATGGCGGATGAGTTCATCAGCATTTTGCGGTTCCACTAAAATTTTCCCGAAATTGTAACAAACCTGCTTATAGAGATAAATGTTAAAACGCCTTTTATAGTGGATTAACTTTAAACCAGTACGGCGTTGCCTCGCCTTAGCTCAAAGAGAACGATTCTCTAAGGTGCTGAAGCACCAAGTGAATCGGTTCCGTACTATCTGTACTGTCTGCGGCTTCGTCGCCTTGTCCTGATTTAAATTTAATCCACTATACACGCTATTTCGATGCCTGCCGTATGAGCAAAATGACAACAATCAAAACGTCCTCCCCCGATATCCGAATTTTCCAAAGAAACCTATCGGCAGCTGTTTTGTAATAAAAGGTCGTCTGAAACCGTATGATGGTTTTCAGACGACCTTTTCCCCTTCATCTGAGCAGACTTACCCCAGATATTTCAGTTTGCCTTTGAAATCTTCCAGCTTCTCATAGCCTTTTTTCGCCATGATGGCTTTCAAACCAAGCGAAACGCGTTCGAAAACTTCGACACCTTGCTGATGCAGCGCCGTACCGATTTGCACCATGCTCGCGCCGCACAAGATATGTTCGAACGCATCGCGCCCCGTATAAACGCCGCCTGTGCCGATGATTTGGATGGACGGATTCAATCTTTGATAGAACGCGTGGACGTTGGCGAGCGCGGTCGGTTTGATGTATTCGCCGCCTATGCCGCCGAAGCCGTTTTTAGGCCGGATCACAACGGATTCGTCTTCGATATACATGCCGTTGCCGATGGAATTGACGCAGTTGACGAATTTCAGCGGATGGCGGTTGAACACTTCCGCCGCTTGGTCGAAATGGACGATGTCGAAATACGGCGGCAGTTTGATGCCCAAGGGCTTGTCGAAATAGCCGAAGGCTTCGCCCAAAATCCGCTCGGTCGTTTCAAAATCGTAGGCGATTTGCGGCTTGCCGGGGACGTTCGGGCAGGAAAGGTTGAGTTCGGTAATGCCTTTAAAACCGCTGTTTTGCACTTTTTTCAACAGCGTGTGTGTTTCATCGGGCGACATACCGACCAGCGAGAGGAAAAATGTCCGTTCGGGCTGCGATTCTTGAAGGCTCAGCAAATAATCCAGATAGTAATCAATGCCTTGATTCGGTAAGCCCATGGAATTGATGCTGCCCAGCGGTACATCGCGGTAACGCGGCTCTGGATTGCCCGCCCGCGCTTCCAGCGTCGCCGTCTTGGTGACGAAGCTGCCTGCGGCAGATTGTCTGACTTCTTCCAATTCTTCTACGGTCATACACGCCACGCCTGCGGCGTTCATCAGACAGTTGTCAAAAGAAAAACCGGCGATTTGCGTTCTCAATGACGGCATATCCTTCTCCTTTCCCTTGAAAAATCAATTTGTTTGCGAAGCGTAACACGAATAGGCGGCAAAATTTTTAACAAACATCAAATGACAGACAATGTAGGGAAATGTTGTTTTATAGTGGATTAACTTTAAACCAGTACGGCGTTGCCTCGCCTTGTCCTGATTTAAATTTAATCCGCTATATATGATGAAGGAAAGGCGAAAAAAGGTCGTCTGAAAGCATGGTTTCAACAAAGTGAAAACCTAAAATGCTTTTCAGACGACCTTTTTTGCCTGTTCAAAATACGGTTAAAATCCCCAACCCTACCCTTTTAATTTTTCTTGTCTCCGGATTTCGATATGTTTCAAAACGTCATGGCGATTGCGTTTGGCGCGGCTTTGGGCGCACTGTCCCGCTGGTTGCTCGTTCTCGCCTTTGCCGCACTCTCCGTCC
The DNA here is from genome assembly GCA_963532335.1 of uncultured Neisseria sp. GTDB lineage: Bacteria > Pseudomonadota > Gammaproteobacteria > Burkholderiales > Neisseriaceae > Neisseria. Next base: position 17,183 of record CAUSKT010000003.1, read on the forward strand.
CATTTTCGGCAGGCACGCTTGCCGCCAACTGGATCGGCGCGCTCTTAATCGGCATCTGCGCCGAATGGCTGGATAATCCGCAATGGAAGCTTTTACTGATTACCGGTTTTCTCGGCAGCCTGACGACGTTTTCCAGCTTTTCATTGGAAATGGTCACCCTGATGCAGGCGCAACGCTGGGCGACGGCATTTTCAGCGGTCTGCCTGCATGTTTTCGGCTCGTTCCTGCTGACGGCGTTGGGCATTTACTTGGCGCAAAGCTGGAAATAGCCACGAACATCGTCATCTCAATAAAATATTTTCACTCTATCCCGATATCCAAACACACGGTTTCGCCGCAATATGCTTTGCCTGCGTCGGTCATATGCGCCGGTTTGTAGGCGGCGAAGGCGTAGGTCAGGTCGGCGCGGAAGGTGTCTTTGTCTGCTTCGCCGGTGTCGCAGTTCAGCCCGGTCGGGATGTCTAACGCAATTTTGAAACCGTCGGCTTGATTCAGCAGGCGGCAGACGGCGGCGGCTTTTTCGGGCAATGCGCCGCTGAAACCTGTCCCGAAAATGCCTTCGATAACGAGGCCGTAACCTGTTTTCAGACGACCTTTGAGTTCGTCGGGGCAGATAATGCTGACACCGTCCGAATGATTCAAACGCTCGCGGTTCAACTGCGCCAGCGGCGACAGTTTGTCTCCCAAGACGAAGACGACATCTACTTGCCAATCCCGCTCCGACAACACGCGCGCGATGACCAAACCGTCGCCGCCGTTGTTGCCCTTGCCACAAACGATTAACGCGCGCCCTGCTTTGGGGAAACGGCGCAGCAAATCCGCGGCGGCGGCTTGTCCCGCGTTTTCCATCAGTTGCTCGAAAGTCGTGCCTTTATCGACTGCCATTTGCTCGTGTTCGCGCATTTCTGCGGCGGTGTAGATTTTCATCATTCGCTCCTTTTCTCTTTTCTGCCTATCAAACATCCAAATGCAAACCTTATCAATAGCCCTGCCCGACTTTCCCGTCAAATCATTCGCTTTCTTTGATTTGCCGCAAGAGGTCGTCTGAAAATCAGGAATTTGGTGGCTTTGGATTTGATTTTTATGTTAACAAGATTTATTATCAAAATAAAACAAAGTGATAAACAATCAAAACTACTTCTTTTGCGGGAACGGGCGTTGGAACATGCCTCTGCCTACCCTGTGTCAAATTCGTCTTTACTTGCCGTCTCTTTTTTCAATCGACAACGAAAGTAAAACACCCTATGTCTGCCATACCTTTGTCAAAACTCAGTAAAGGCGCGGTCGCGCACATCGATTCCATCGTCCCCAATCCGACTTTCGGCGCACTCGACCCGCTGGTTACGCGCCGCCTTGCCGATTTGGGCTTTTCAAGCGGAATGCCGTTGCAGGTGATTGCCGTCGGCGGATTCGGACGCGGTCCGTTTGCCGTACGTTTGGGTAACCAGTCTCAATTTTCGTTGCGGCAGGAAGAGGCGGGAAAGATTATGTGCCATGTGATTGACGGCTGACCGCCGTACACGCAGGCGGGCTTGATATTCTGAAAATGCGGCAAAGGCGGACTGAATCTGACCGCCCTATCCTTTTCAGACGACCCGGGTCGTCTGAAAGCGCCGTTTCAAAGCCTTTTTCCCAATCCAACGCCAAACTCATCACACAATCAAACAAGGAGAATAAATAAATGGAACTAAGCTATTTTGCCTTGATTGGCGCGCCAAACTGCGGCAAAACCGTTTTGTTCAACGGTTTGACCGGCTCACATGCCAAGGTTGCCAATTATCCGGGCGTAACGGTCGATAAGCGCGAGGGCGCCTTCCTCGACGACGAGGCCGTCCGCATTATCGACCTGCCGGGCACATACAGCCTGCGCACGACCAGCCCCGACGAAGCGGTGGCGAAAGATGTAATGGTGGGCAAGATGGGCATTCCGCCCGATGCCATTATTGCCGTTGCCGACGCGACCAACCTGCGTATGACCCTGCGCATGATTTTGGAACTGAAAACGTTGGGACTGCCTATGGTGGTATCGCTGAACATGAGCGATGTTGCCCGTAAAAGGGGCTTGAATATCGATGCGGCCAAACTGAGCGAGCTGCTGGGCGTACCTGTTTTGGAAACGGTCGCGGTGAGCGCATCAGGCGTACAGGCAGTACGCGAAGCCGTGGCGAAGCTGCCGCGCAAACGCTCCTTCCCCGCCAACCCCGCCTCTGCCGAACGCACGCTTGACGCGCTGGAGAGCGAAAAACTTTATCAAGAAGTCGAATCGATTTTGGCACAGGTCGTCCGCACGGAAATGACGCTGCCCGCATGGCACAAAAAACTCGACGACATCGTACTGCACCCCGTCTGGGGCATGATTATGCTGCTGGTCATCCTGTTTATGGTGTTCCAAGCGGTTTACACATGGGCGGCGCCGATTATGGACGCCATCGAAGGCGGCTTTACCGCGCTGGGCGAATGGGTGGGCGCGAATATGGCACCCGGCATCCTCAATGACTTGATCGTCAGCGGCGTGATTGCCGGTACCGGCAGCGTGTTGGTGTTCCTGCCGCAGATTACGATTCTGTTCGCCTTCATCCTGCTTTTGGAAGACTCCGGCTACCTGCCGCGTGCGGCGTTCCTGCTGGATAACGTGATGGCGAAAAGCGGCCTGTCCGGACGCTCGTTCATCCCGCTCCTGTCAAGTTTCGCCTGCGCCGTTCCCGCCGTGATGTCGGCGCGTACGATTCACGACCCGCGCGAACGCCTTGTGACCATCGCCGTCGCCCCGCTGCTGACCTGCTCCGCGCGACTGCCTGTGTACGCGCTGATTATCGCCGCCGTCATTCCCAACCGCACGGTGGGAGGGATTTTCAACCTGCAAGGGCTGACGCTCTTCATCCTCTACATCGCAGGCATCCTGTCTGCTGCACTGGCAGCGTATATCATGAAACGCTTGGCGCGGATGAAAGGCAACGTGCAGCAATTCCCGCTTCTGATGGAGCTGCCGACCTTCCGTACGCCCAACTTCAAACACATCATGACCAGCCTGTGGGACAGGGTCAAAGCCTTCCTGAAACGCGCCGGTACGATTATTTTCGCGCTGAGCGTGATCCTGTGGGGCTTGGTAAGCTGGCCTCAACCGCCCGTGGACGCAACAAGGGCAGCGATTGATTACAGCCTTGCCGGTATGATCGGTCATTTCATCCAGCCATTTTTTGCCCCGCTGGGCTTCACTTGGGAAATGTGTATCGCCATGATTCCGGGCATCGCCGCGCGTGAAGTCGTCGTTGCCGCGCTGGGTACGGTCTATGCCGTCAGCGCTTCGTCTGAAGACGCGGTACAAAACGCGCTGATTCCGATCGTACACAACAACTGGGGCTTGCCGACCGCCTTCGCCTTCCTGGCCTGGTATGTGTACGCCCCGATGTGTGCCGCGACTTTGGCAGTCATCAAACGCGAAACCAAATCCACAAAAAATATGGTGATGATTACAGGCTATTTGTTCCTGATGGCTTACTTCGCCGCATTTGTGGTTTACCAAACTACTAACTGGATACTCAAATCATGACTCAATATATTATCGTCGGCATCATCATGCTTGCCTGCCTGTTTTTCCTCTTGCGGAAATTCTTGTTCAAACCGAAAAAACACGATTGCAGCAGCGGCTGCGGCAAATGCGGCGGTTGCGGCTGAGTATGGATAGCTAGGAAGAAGAAAGGTCGTCTGAAATGGTTTCAGACGACCTTTTGTATAGTGGATTAAATTTAAATCAGGACAAGGCGACGAAGCCGCAGACAGTACAGATAGTACGGAACCGATTCACTTGGTGCTTCAGCACCTTAGAGAATCGTTCTCTTTGAGCTAAGGCGAGGCAACGCCGTACTGGTTTAAAGTTAATCCACTATATGTTTGGGGCTATGGTTTAGCGGTTGTTGTAGGACTTTCCATCATTCGGTAACAAAACGTTTAAACAGCCTTTTTTCTTGGAAAGATGATACAAGTAATTAAAAATATCAAAGTTCCGCCCACAAAATCAATAAAATGGTGTTGATAGACAAACAAGACCGAAATGGCGAGTAACAATCCCCATATACCAAAAAATGATTTTAAGAATTTGGATTTGACTTCCCTGCAATAAACCTCAGCCGAAAGAAAAGCAAAACTCACATGCAATGACGGACATTGGTTAAAACTACTGTCTATTTTGCCCAATATATAAAAGAAAGATTTTAAAATTTGGTTATCAACTTCGGGTTTGGGAAAATAAAATTTCATTGGAAATATGACGAATAGAGCAGTAGAAACCGCAATTAAAAAGGCTGCCCTCTTTATCAGCAATTTCAAACTGCTTTCGTTCTTTTCCAAAAATATAGTGGCTAAGAAGAAAACCTGAGACGTCATATAAGGCAACATAAATATGGGCAAAAAAGGAATATTCCTTTCCCAGTCCATAAAATATGAAGGCACATTATCGACTGTATAGGTATAAAACTCAGCCCCTTTGTACAAAATGACAAAAAATATCGATATAAAAATTGTATATTTAATCTTTAATTTTGACAGCTTATCCACTTACAAATTTTCTCCAATCACAATTCCAACATAATCAAAATAGCAGAGTTTCATCACGATATCATATATGGTAATGATATGGAATATCTGACACTATTTGCACATAAGCATTAAATCGTAAGAAGAAATGTAGGGACTAAACAAAATGGAACATCTGATTAATTTTAGGGACGGTATCATTACTTATGAAAATTTATTTTGGTTATTTAAAAACGCCCCTCATAAAGCAATTGATCAACTTCAATTTGAAGAAGATCTATTACAAGTATCTTTCTTTGATGAGAAATACATTTTAGATGTTGGATGGTATCCGAATCCTAGAAAAAACGGGGTATTTAAAGTCTACGTCATTAAAAATTACGATTGGGAAAATCCACTATTTATCCGCTCTCATAAAAATATAAATCATTTGATTCCTATTATCGAACAAGGGATTAACTGTATATATAAGGAATACCTCCATCGGTGAGCCTAGTTTGGGTCATACCTAACCATCACATCCAAGCCTTCACAACAAAAAGGTCGTCTGAAAACCAAACTCCGGTTTTCAGACGACCTCAATCATTCCAAAACTTCAACCAACCTTATTGCAGCGCTTCCAGCAGCTTCCCGTGTATCCCGCCGAAACCGCCGTTGCTCATCACCAAAATATGGTCGCCTGCTTCGGCATTTTTCACGATTTCGGCGACGAAGGCATCGAAGTCTTGTCCGACGTGCAGCTTACCGCCCAAAGGCGCGAGGGCTTCGGCGACATTCCAGTCCACACCGCCTGCGTAGCAGAACACTTGGTCGGCACCTTTGAGGCTTTCGGGCAGGGCGGCTTTCATGGTGCCGAGTTTCATGGTGTTGGAACGCGGCTCGAGGACGGCGAGGATGCGGGCGTTTCCGACGCGCTGGCGCAGGCCTTCGATGGTGGTTTCGATGGCGGTCGGGTGGTGGGCGAAGTCGTCGTAAACGGTGATGCCGTTTACCGTGCCTTTGATTTCCATGCGGCGTTTGACGTTTTTAAACGCGCTCAAGGCTTCGCAGGCCGTCTGAATATCGACTCCGGCATGACGTGCGGCGGCGATGACGGCAAGCGCGTTCATGCGGTTGTGTCCGCCCATCAAATCCCATGCGACGTGTCCGGCTTTTTTGCCGTCAAGCAACACGTCGAACGAGCCGTCGGCATTGACTTCGCCGACCTGCCAGCCGTGTTTGGTGCCAAATTTTTCCACCGGCGTCCAGCAGCCTTTGTCCAAAGTATCTTGCAGGCTTTGCTGCTGTCCGTTGCAGACGATTAGGCCTTCAGACGGCACGGTGCGCACGAGGTGATGGAACTGGGTCTGTATCGCGCCCAAGTCGGCAAAGATGTCGGCGTGGTCGAATTCCAGATTGTTCAACACGGCGGTACGCGGGCGGTAATGTACGAATTTTGAGCGTTTGTCGAAAAAGGCGGTGTCGTATTCGTCGGCTTCGATGACGAAAAACGGCGATTTGCTGTTCGGGTCTTGACGCGGCGTTTGCGGCAGGCGGGCGGAAACGCTGAAGTTTTCCGGTACGCCGCCGATGAGGAAGCCCGGCGCGAGTCCGGCATATTCCAAGACCCATGCGAGCATAGACGCGGTGGTCGTTTTGCCGTGCGTCCCCGCCACGCCAAGTACCCAATGATGGTGCAGTACATTTTCCGACAGCCATTGCGGACCGGAAATATAAGGCAGGCCGCGGTTCAAAATCGCTTCAACCACATCCATCCCGCGCTTGGCGACATTGCCGATAACGTAAACGTCGGCTTTAAATTCGTCCAACTGCGCGGCATCGAAGCCTTCGTGTACGTCTATGCCCAAGGCTTCGAGCTGGGTGCTCATCGGCGGATACATCTTCGCGTCGCAACCGCTGACTTTAAACCCCGCTTCTTTGGCAATGGCAGCCACCCCGCCCATAAACGTGCCGCCGATACCGATAATGTGGATGTGTTTCATGATAAGACCGTCTTTTGAATGAAATAATGGGAAAGCCGCCATTATAACGGAGTTTGGACGGAGGGGTCGTCTGAAAAGCGAAGCTGTGGCAAGATGGACAATATAGAAGATTTGAACTGAACAGGAGAAAGCCCATGCCCAAGCTGACACCCCAAATGTTCGCTTTTCTGCAAGCGCCTCAAGCCGAATCCGTCTTGCTGCGGCTCTACACCCAAGCCTTAAAGCAAAACAGGCAGATGTTTTTTCATTTTCTGCCCAAGATTTTCAAGCTGTTGGGCAAAGGGCTGGATTGGACGGGGGAAAACGAAAGTTTTTACGAAGACAAATACATCCCCATCGCACCGCAACAAGGCAAGTTTTTGTATATGCAGGCTTTGGCATCGGGAGCAAAAAACATTGTCGAATTCGGGACTTCCTACGGCATTTCGACGCTGTATCTTGCCGCAGCCGCCAAGCGCAACGGCGGGCGCGTCATCACTTGCGAATATCTGCCGCACAAAGCCGCAGCGGCGAGAAAACATTTTCAAGAAGCCGGTTTGGCAGACTATATCGAGCTTCGCGAAGGCGATGCGCTGGAAACCTTAAAAGACTTAGCCATCCGCCCCGATTTCGTCTTACTCGACGGCTGGCCGGATTTGGTATTCCCCGTATTCAAGCTGCTTGAACCTAATCTTGCCGACCGCGCGGTCATCGCCGTGGACGATGTGGAAGGCTTCTCACCTGCCATGTAGGATTATCTCGATTACGTCCGCCGTCCTGAAAACGGTTATGTTTCATCCACATTAAAACCTTATAAAGCGCTGGAATATACGGTCAAGACAGGCAAACCGAAAAGGTCGTCTGAAAATCGGTAAAGCAATTCTATTTTGCCTAAACCGGGTTTTCAGACGACCTTTTATTACTATCTTTGCAACCATCACTGCTCAGGCATCATCTCACCTTCACCACTCATACTGTTTGCCGCATTAACCCGTTCCTGCGCGGCTTTCACTTGATTTTCCAAGCCCTTAATCCGTTCTTGATAGCGGGCGTAGTTTCGCTCGTTGCCATAACGAACCTGTTTGCCCTCTTCCAGATTTTTCTGTGCCTGAGCCAATTCGTTTTGCGCCGAAGATGAACCGGGCATTGCGCCGGCAGGTGGAGGCGGCATTTGTTCGGAAGGAGCGTTTCCTGAAGCAGCGTTTGCTGATGCCGAGTGTGCAGACGGTGCGGCGGAGGTATAAACCGAAGGTCTGCCGATATTGCCCGGTTTGCAGTTTTTGCCACCGGTCTGCGTATAGGTTTTACGCCCTGATTTGTCGATACATTCAAATACGGGGGATGCCGTCGTAGCGGCGGAAAATGCGAGCAGTAATGTGCTTAAAATCAATTTATTCATTCTTATACCTTTCATTAAATCATCAAAACCATATCCACCATGCCACCAAAGCAATGATCATCACCAAATTCGCAATAATAATCGGCTTCCATTGCCGAGGTGCGTGGCGTAATTTTGCGCCTGAACGTGTGCGGCGGATGTAGAAAAACGGACTGAGCAGCATGGATGCGGCGCACAACAGAATAATCACGGCGTAATAGATTTTTTCGGTTTCCATTTCCTCCGCCCCGTTTCAGACGACCTATACAAAATATGCTACAATCGCCGGCGATTATAACACCCTGTTTATCTATATTTATAAAGGTTTTACCAATAATGATTTCTACCAACGGCATTACCATGCAGTTCGGCGCGAAGCCGCTGTTTGAAAACGTATCCGTCAAGTTCGGCGAAGGCAACCGCTACGGCTTGATCGGCGCGAACGGTTCGGGCAAATCCACCTTCATGAAAATCCTCGGCGGCGATTTGGAACAGACTGCGGGCGAAGTGGCGATTGAAAACGGCGTACGCTTGGGTAAGCTGCGCCAAGACCAGTTTGCCTACGAAGACATGCGCGTGCTGGACGTGGTGATGATGGGGCACACCGAAATGTGGGCGGCGATGACCGAGCGCGACGCGATTTACGCCAATCCCGAAGCCACCGAAGACGACTACATGAAAGCCGCCGAACTGGAAGCCAAGTTTGCCGAATACGACGGCTACACCGCCGAAGCGCGCGCCGCCGAACTGTTGAGCGGCGTGGGCATTTCCGAAGATTTGCACAATGCGACCATGGCGGAAGTCGCCCCTGGCTTCAAACTGCGCGTATTGCTGGCGCAAGCCCTGTTCTCCAAACCCGATGTTCTCTTGCTTGACGAGCCGACCAACAACTTGGACATCAACACCATCCGCTGGCTGGAGGGTGTGTTGAACCAATACGACTCTACTATGATTATCATCTCGCACGACCGTCACTTTTTGAACGAAGTCTGCACGCACATGGCGGATTTGGACTACAACACCATCACCATCTATCCGGGCAACTACGACGACTACATGCTCGCCTCCGCCCAATCGCGCGAACGCGCCCTGAAAGACAACGCCAAGGCAAAAGAGAAACTGCAAGAGCTGCAAGAGTTCGTCGCCCGCTTCTCCGCCAACAAATCCAAAGCCCGTCAGGCAACCAGCCGTCTGAAACAGGCAGACAAAATCAAAGCCGAGATGGTCGAAGTCAAACCTTCTACCCGCCAAAACCCGTATATCCGCTTTGAAGCCGATGAAAAAGCCAAGCTGCACCGTCAGGCGGTGGAAGTCGAAAATCTGGCCAAACGCTTTGAAACCCAGTTGTTCAAAAACCTGAGCTTCATCCTCGAAGCCGGCCAGCGCCTCGCCATCATCGGCCCCAACGGCGCGGGTAAATCCACCCTGCTGAAACTCCTTGCCGGCGCGTTCAACCCCGAATATTCAGACGGCCTCACCCCCGATGCAGGCACCATCAAATGGGCGGAAAAAGCCAACGTCGGCTATTATCCGCAAGACCATGAAAACGACTTCGATGTCGATATGAACCTGAGCGAATGGATGCGTCAATGGGGGCAGGAAGGCGACGACGAACAGGTCATCCGCGGCACTTTGGGGCGTTTGCTCTTCGGCAGCAACGACGTGGTGAAAAAAGTGCAGGTTCTCTCCGGCGGCGAAAAAGGCCGTATGCTCTACGGCAAACTCCTGCTGCTGAAACCCAATGTGCTGATTATGGACGAACCGACCAACCACATGGACATGGAAAGCATCGAATCGCTGAACATGGCGCTGGAAAAATACAACGGCACGCTGATTTTCGTATCGCACGACCGCCAGTTCGTCTCTTCACTCGCCACCCAAATTATCGAGCTGGACGGCAAGGGCGGCTATGAACACTATCTGGGCGATTACGAAAGCTATCTGGAGAAAAAAGGGATTGTGTAAAAAAACATGAACGCCAATCTGCGAAAACCGCTGCAAAACCCGCTTACGCTCATCGTATTGCTCGCATTGAGCTAGTATCTTACGCAAGACGGTAAGGTACACTTGGTTGATACCGAACAGCTTATCGGAAAGGTCGTTCAGTCGCCTGGCTATTTAACGAGTTCGGCGTAGTAGGCGCGGGGGGGGTTCTAGGCGTTGCCTAGATTGTCTGCCTGTTTTTAGCCATTCGTTCATATCGGGTGTGGCAGCAAAATAAGTAGCAGTAAACAAAAAGCTCAGGCAGTCTGAAAAATGTCTTTCAGACTGCCTGAGCTTTTTAGTCAATAAAGAAAGACAATAAATAAAAAACAAACAGCATAACTATATGGCAAATTATCTTACTAATGCTATAGTTTATAGATAATTCAATATAGTTTAATTACCCTTACTCCTCAAAAATAATTAACTAAATTGTCTATATTCAAAATACATTTAATATGACATATAAAATTTAATTGCACCCCATCCAAAAACAGCTTGAATTACCGTGATTTAACCGATTTTGAAGTTATTTTACTAAGTTAAATATACATGGTCTAAACCCCTCTATGCCGCATTAATTCAAACAACAGCAAAAATGAATTAACCCTTTAAAATAAAAGGGAATTAGCCAACCTACCCATAAAAAATATTCCTTAGTCACGGTATTCATTACTTAACTTTTTTCTTCCAAACCGTCTTAATTTCGCCTAATCCCATGATTTAAGTCAGGGAAACAAAATGACTATGCTTGACACTCCCCAGGAATGGTTTAACATACAATTTCTTTTTTAACCAAGATTCAAAAAGAGAGACTCATGAAAAAATCAGCTTTATTGGCAACTTTGTTGGCCGCTCTGACCTTGTCCGCATGTGGTGGTGGTTCTTCTGCTGTTTGTGATGAATATGAAAAAGCTTTTGCTGACGCTACTAAAAACGTCGATGCAGCTACAAAAGATATGATGCAAAAATCATTCGAACAAACCAAAGAAGCTTTGAAAAACTTGCCTGCTGACCAACGTGATGCTACTTGTAAAACATCGTTGGATGCGTTGAAAGGCAACGCTCCGGCTGCATCTCCTGAAGATAAAGCAGAAGAAGCTAAAGAAGCAGCAGAAGACGCTAAAGAAGCAGCTGCCGATGCTAAAGAAGAAGCAAAAGATGCTGCTGAAGCAGCTAAAGAAGAAGCCAAATAATACGATACCTTTGGCAGAAAAACGGATTCTGATTACTCAGAGTCCGTTTTTTGTTTATGCTTTTACTGATTAGTTATGTATTAAGTGATTTAATTAATATGAAATATGTATGAAAATTAACTTTCAATATAGTTTATCAAGAAATAAATTTTCGTTCTGATATACAAAAACCATCCCTGTGAAGCCATCAGGGTATTGAAATCAAAACACGAGGTCGTCTGAAAATTATTTTTCAGACGACCTTCGATACTAAGTTTCGTTGGGACATGACTCAAGCTACACTTGATTGCTATCAGGTAAACACATCGCCTTACGCCAAAAAACCATCACAATTGCCGCCGCAATGATGATAATTCCGTATGGAATCATGCCGTCTCCGTTTTCATATACCGCCCGTCCGCCCGGAAAGCCTGTGCGCGCGGTATTGGCAACCGTGTGGCACGCAATCAATACAAATACCGATCCGCCGCTACCGTTATACAGCCATACATAGATAATTCTCACAGCAACCGTCCCTGCCAGCCCCCATGCGATCAGTTCGGCAGACTGCCCCACGGCAATCATGGACGGCAAATGCCACAATGCCCACGGCACCCCGATAATCAGCGCTGTAACAAGCGGAGTAAAACGCCGTTGCAGACTTTCCGTAGCATAGGCGGCATAGCCCAATTCCTCGGCAACTGCCGCGATAAAGAACATGACGAACGCACCGGCAAGCGGCGCAAACGATACGGATAAGGCAGGTATGATTTGTCCTGTTTGACGTATCGCGACATAAGTCAGCAGATAAAGCAGGGGAAAAATCAGTATTGCCGTCCAAAAATAGGCAGAATGCTTTATCCGCCCGTAATCAAACACACGTCCAAACAGTCCGCGCACCGCCGCCATTCCGCCCTCGCGGTAACGCAACAACGCGGCGGCAACCGTCGGGGTGAGTGCCGCGCCGATGTCGGTCAGCGGCAGATTATCAGGCAGAGGACTGTGTTTGAGAAACAAAGACAGCAGCCAAAACGGCGCGCTCAAAGCGTACACCAGCAGAAAGTATTGCCACGGATGCGAATAACCGGCTGTTGTTTTTTTTGAAGGGGGGATCTGCATGTTATTCCTGTTTGTTCAGTAAGTAAGTTGGCAGGTGCAGGCTACGGATTGCTGGATGACGTACAGTATAAAATATTGCGCGGTTTTTTCCAATCATCGTGAAAAGCAGCCTGCATTTCAATTTTTGAAAGTGCAGGCTGCTTTTTATAGAGAGGCCGTCTGAAAATTATTTTTCAGACGGCCTTTGATATTACGGGCGATATGAGGATTTCGTTGGGTTATGGATCAAGCTGCGTTGCTGCCGACTGAATTACGGCATAGTTTGAAATCATTCGGTAGCAACAAAAACCGCGTGCGTGCGTACCGCACACACCCTACACCTCAATCTTAAGGTTTGCGTCGCCCGCAGTGGTAGGGTGTGTGACATGGCAACGCACGCGGTTTGTGGGAATGCAGGCTACGGCTTGCTGGAATTATAAACAAATCATTTAAGAACACCATTTTTATAATTATTAAGAAAATTTTCTGCATACAAACTAAAAAATTGTCTCTTAAGTGTGAAAAAACTTTCCAATTTTTCCCTTCCATTATTACGCCGTGGTAAAAGTTCAATTGACAACCAATGATTCAACTCATCAATATCATTGTGCTTTTCCATTAGTGTATTTAGTTCGTGCCATAACCCTGCTCTCTTAGTAACAAGAACTGGACTATTTAAATTCAAAATTCTAATAGTGTATTTTGCCTTATCCTGATCCTGCTGAGATTGCTTAGGATTCGATGCGATTAAACCATCTGATTGATAAATAAAATAGTCCATACAATTTTTTTGATAAGGGGAAATAAATCTGTCCATATCTACTGGATCGTATTTTCCAATTTTTCCAAATGCATGTCCGCCAAATACATCTTTTCGTTGCTGAATCAAGCTATTTAGCATCTGCGGACTTAGGGATGATGAATCATATGCGCTTGCTGCCAAATTACAGTAATCAAAGGTTCGTGCTGGATTTTGACTTTTATTTTCTACATGCTCAATATGGTAACCAATACCGTATTCATCAGCCCGCAATTCACTATAGCAGCATAAATAATATTGATCACAAAGTAATCTCTCTAAAACCCTATTTTTATTTTTAAGATTAGACCATTTATTTTCTGCATCATTTGCATCACTTGGTGGTGATTGATTTGCACGAAATAAATTATCAGTTGGTTGCGATTTTTTGATAATGTATCTCATTGGTTGTCTTCCTGATTATTTGCTAGAGCAGAAAAATATTTTTGCCGTTGAATGCTGCGTTCTACCCTTTTAATACTCTCATGACTTTCCCCCAATGTTTCTTTTAAACTTACCAAAAGTTCATATGCTCTTGGAGTATCATATAGACCACCATCCACTAAATTTGTTAATTCATCAATATCACTGCGTTCAACAATTGGGGGACGTGGATTAACACCCATGATTTCATGCAGTACATTGCTGCTCAATTCCCCATATGTCTGCATTAAATCATTTGGTTGAATAATTTGTTCGTCTCGTAAAATTCTGATGTGTTTTTGCTTTATGCTGCTTAAAACCTGTGGACTATGCGTTGTAACGATAAATTGTAGATTTGGAAAAGCTTCCTGCAAATCTCGTAAAATTACTTGTTGCCATTCGGGATGCAAGTGCATATCTACTTCATCAATAAGCACGATGCCTTCAGTTTGCTTAAATGCATTTTCTCCTAAATGAGAATTGAGCAAATAACAGCGGTACGCAATATCTGCAACCATGCCAAAAATATTTTGAATGCCATCACTTAACTGATCTAGTTTTAAAGTTCCATGCTCTTTATTAGATAAAACAATCCCGTCAAAAATATCGCTATATTTAGGTTCAGACCATCCAACAATTTTTAACAAAATTTTTATTGATTCTTGAATATTGGAAATGGCATTTTTAAGCTCTTTGGCTAACAATGAATCGTCTATTCCACTTTCCCATAATTCTCTGGATTCATCTGTTAGTTGTTTAGATTTTTCAATAAACCAATCTTCGAACTGCTTGTAGTTAGAAGCAGGCTCCAAACTATTCTGATACGCAAATGTGCGTATGGAATTATCAATCTTATGTTGCTTCTTACTCTTTTCTGTCAATCGTTTTTCATCCCACAAACGTCCCGTTCCGTAATATGCAAAGATTGGCAAATTAATAAAATCATGATCCAAATTTCTGATGTCTAATTGCAATTGAGCAGCACGTTTTTGCATAACGCGGGCATTTTTATCTTCTTTGGTTTGTTTTCCTGTTTCTTCACTATCTCTATATCTTTTCCAAGAAAAATTTTCTGAATCGGTTGCTATGATTTCAGTATTCAATTGACGAATCATGCCCCCCCGTCTTCTTGACTCAATTATTTCATCAACTTCATTATGATGAAACTTTCTTTGATCACGCACAATTCTAATATCGTCTTTTTTAATACCTATATTGTAATTATTACGGGGTTTTGATAAATCAAATTTCTTAATAAAATCCCATAATGCAATACTAATAGCATCTAAAATAGTTGTTTTCCCTTGTCCATTTGGCGCAACCAACACCGTCAATTTTTTATCTAATGGCACAGTCAAATCTTCATAACAGCGAAAATTTTTTAAGCGAATTTCTTTAAGTTTCATAATTCTATCCAATCATTCTAAAAAACAGCCTGAAAACCTATTACCCATTTTCAGGCTGCCTTCCTTAACTTCAAGCCAGCTTCGTGTTAACCCAATCTTTCACACTCTCAATCATCGCGGGCAGTTTCTCAACATCGCTGCCGCCCGCCTGTGCCAAATCCGGTCTGCCGCCGCCTTTGCCGCCGACTTGTTCGGCTGCGAATTTGACCAAATCACCGGCTTTCACTTTTCCAGTCAGGGCTTTGGATACGCCGGCGCACAGGGAGACTTTGCCGTCGTTCACTGCCGCCAAAAGAATCACGGCGTTGTCGGATTTGCCGGTTAAATCGGTAACGATTTCGCGCAGGGCGGCTGCGTCGGCTTCGATTTGGGCGGCGACGAGTTTGGCTGCGCCCAAGTCTTTTGCGTTGTCCAAGAGTTTGGCGCCTGCGTGGACGGCGAGTTCGGCTTTGGCTTTTGCCAACTCTTTTTCCAAGGCTTTGGCGTTTGCGGCGTTGGCTTGGATTTTGGCGAGTACGTCTTTTTCGGTTTGGGCTTTGACTTCGGCGATGATGTTTTTCATCAGGCTTTCTTGGTTTTGCGCCCATGCCAGCGCGGCATGGCCTGTGATGGCTTCTACGCGGCGGATGCCTGCGGCGATGCCGCCTTCGCTGATGATTTTGAAGAAGCCGATGTCGCCGGTGCGGGCGACGTGGGTGCCGCCGCACAGTTCGGTGGAGTAGTCGCCCATGGTGATGACGCGGACGAAGTCGCCGTATTTTTCGCCGAAGAGCATCATTGCGCCGGATTTTTGCGCGTCTTCAATGGACATGGTTTCCACTTTGACGGGCACGTTGGCGATAATCGCGGCGTTGACGCGGCGTTCGACTTCGGCGATTTCTTCCGCGCTGATGCCTTGCGGATGGGAGATGTCGAAGCGGGTCAGCTCGGCGTTTTGCAGGCTGCCTTTTTGTTCGACGTGTGTGCCCAAAACATCGCGCAGGGCTTTGTGCATCAGGTGGGTAACGCTGTGGTTGCGCATGATGCTGTCGCGGATGTCGTTGTCGATTTCGGCGGATACGGCATCGCCGACTTTCAGACGACCTGATACGACTGCGCCGAATTGTCCGTGTACCGCTGCTTTGATTTTCTGCGTGTCTTCCACGCGGAAGCGGTTTTCGCCTGCGAAGATAAAACCTACGTCGCCGACTTGGCCGCCGCTTTCGGCGTAGAACGGGGTTTGTTCCAAAACGACCACGCCTGCTTCGCCTGCTTGGAGTTCGTCCACGGCTTCGCTGCCTTTGTATAAGGCGATGATTTTGGTGTCTTGGCTGCGTTTTTCGTAGCCGGTGAACTCGGTGTCCGCGCCTGTGTAATCCAGTTGCGCGTTGGCTTTGAAGTTTTGCGCGGCGCGGGCGCGGGCGCGTTGGGCTTCCATTTCGCGGTTGAAGCCTTCTTCGTCCAAGTCGATACCCAATTCGCGTGCCATGTCGGCGGTCAGGTCGTAGGGGAAGCCGTAGGTGTCGTAGAGTTTGAAGATGTGTTCGCCGCCGATAACGAGTTTGCTGTTGGCGATGTTGTCCATCAAATAGGCATTCAAGGCTTCGGCAAACGGTTTTTCCGCGTCGGGAATATGGGCGGTTTCCAAAGCAGCCTGCAAATCGATATACATGCCTTCGTTCAGGCTACCTGAAACTTGGGGACGGATAACGATTTGCTTTTTGCCTGGAGCGGCACGGGAGGCGGCGGTGAATTCCACACCCTCTGCGGTTTTCAATGCCAGTGGTTTGCCCGCACCATCTTGCGGCAGCAGGCTTTCCAGTTTCAGGAATTTCATTCCGTTAAACACTTGGTTGAACAAGCCCATGCCTTTTTCCAGCGTTTCGCCGAAGCGGCTTTCTTCCGCGCGCAGGGCTTCCATAATCTGCGTCTGCTTCTCTTTCAACTCGGGATACGCATCGCCCATTGCTTTCACTAAATCGGGCACGAGTTTGTAGAAAAACGCTTGTTTCTGACCGAGTTTGTAACCGTGGCGCACGGCGCGGCGGATGATGCGGCGCAGTACATAGCCGCGACCTTCGTTGGACGGCATCACGCCGTCGGCAATCAGGAAGGAGCAGGAGCGGATGTGGTCGGCAATGACTTTCAGGCTCGGCTCGTCCATGCTGAACGGCGCGCCGGTTTCGCGGGCAACGGCTTTGAGCAGGTCTTGGAACAGGTCGATTTCGTAGTTGCTGTGGACGTGCTGCATCACGGCCGCCATGCGCTCCAAGCCCATGCCGGTATCGACGGACGGTTTGGGCAGCGGGTTCATATTGCCTTGCTCGTCGCGGTTGAACTGCATGAACACGCAGTTCCAAATTTCAATCCAGCGGTCGCCGTCTTCTTCAGGGCTGCCGGGAATGCCGCCCCAAATTTCTTCGCCGTGGTCGTAGAAAATTTCGGAACACGGGCCGCAGGGGCCGGTGTCGCCCATCTGCCAGAAGTTGTCGGACGCGTATTTCGCGCCTTTGTTGTCGCCGATGCGGACGATGCGCTCGGCAGGCATACCGATTTCGTTCAGCCAGATGTTGTAGGCTTCGTCGTCTTCGGCATACACGGTCGCCAAGAGTTTTTCTTTGGGGATGTTCAGCCATTCGGGGGAAGTGAGGAATTCCCAAGCGAAGTGGATGGCGTCGCGTTTGAAGTAGTCGCCGAAGGAGAAGTTGCCCATCATTTCAAAGAAGGTGTGGTGGCGGGCGGTGTAGCCGACGTTTTCCAAGTCGTTGTGTTTGCCGCCTGCGCGTACGCATTTTTGCGCGGTGGTGGCGCGGTTGTATGGGCGTTTGTCGAAGCCGAGGAACACGTCTTTAAACTGGTTCATACCGGCGTTGGTAAACAGCAGCGTCGGGTCGTCGTGCGGCACGAGGCTGGAAGAGCGGACGATGGTGTGGCCTTTGGATTCGAAGAATTTTAGGAATTTTTGGCGTAGTTCGGAGGTTTTCATGATGTTTCGATGTCTCTACTAAAAAGGTTTCAGACGACCTTCCCGGCCGTATGTAATTGTGGAAAGAAAATGGGTGCTATATTACCGCAAAACCTTGTTTCTAGCTATTGAATCAGGGACTTTCAGACGACCTTCCGACTATCGCCCCAATGGAAATTGCTATCAGATAGTGCGTGCCTGATTTATAATCCCTTACTTTCCCTTCCACCCGATATGCAAGGAATGATAATGACCAAACATCTGCCACTCATCGCCCTGACCGCCGTCATGCTCGCCGCCTGCGGAGGTTCGGATAAAAATACCTCCGACAAAGCGGGTCAGGCGGGAAACCAAAATGTATTGAGGATTTACAACTGGTCGGAATACGTCGATCCCGAAACCGTCGCCGATTTTGAAAAGAAAAACGGTATCAAGGTAACTTACGACGTGTACGACAGCGATGAGACGCTGGAAAGTAAAGTATTGACCGGAAAATCGGGCTACGACATCGTCGGCCCGTCCAATACCTTTGTCGGCAGGCAGATTAAGGCGGGGGCTTATCAAAAAATCGACAAATCCCTGATTCCCAACTATAAAAACCTCAATCCCGAATTGATGAAACTGATGGAAGGCGTCGATCCGAGCCACGAATACGCCGTTCCGTTTTATTGGGGAACCAATACCTTCGCCATCAATACCGAACGCGTGAAAAAAGCCTTGGGCACGGACAAACTGCCGGACAACCAATGGGATTTGGTGTTCAACCCCGAATACACATCCAAGCTCAAACAATGCGGCATCAGCTACTTGGACAGCGCGGCGGAAATTTATCCTATGGTGTTGAACTACATGGGTAAAAACCCCAACAGCAACGATACCGAAGACATCAAGGCGGCAACCGAGCTGCTCAAGAAAAACCGTCCCAACATCAAACGCTTTACCTCGTCCGGTTTCATCGACGACTTGGCGCGCGGCGACACTTGCGTCACCATCGGCTTCGGCGGCGACTTGAACATCGCCAGACGGCGTGCCGAAGAAGCGGGCGGCAAAGAAAAAATCCGCGTCATGATGCCCAAAGAAGGCGTGGGGATTTGGGTGGACTCCTTCGTTATCCCGAAAGATGCGAAAAACGTCGCCAACGCCCACAAATACATCAACGACTTCCTCGACCCCGAAGTCGCCGCGAAAAACGGCAATTTCGTCACCTACGCCCCTTCCAGCAAACCCGCACGCGAATTGATGGAAGCCGAGTTCAGGGACGACCGCACCATTTTCCCTAGCGACGAAGATTTGAAAAACAGCTTCATCATGGTCCCTATCCAGCCCACCATTTTGAAATTCATGGTCCGCCAATGGCAGGGCGTGAAAGCCGGAAAATAACTTGATACGGATGGATTAAAGGTCGTCTGAAAACTGGAAATACAGGTTTTCAGACGACCTTTTTGTATAAACATCAAACAGGTTTCTTGCAGCTGTCTTTTACCCTTCTCATCCCCATCCACCATACTTGAAGTCATCAAAGTCCAGATATGATATAGTCCCTCCACTTTCACTCGTATTTTGAAACGGAGTAAAACCATGACTCAATCCATCCATATCCACAGCATGACCGGCTTTGCCAATGCTGCAGGCGAATGCGGCGGCAAGCGCGTGAACTTAGAAATCCGCGCGGTGAACCACCGCTATCTGGATGTCCAATTCCGTATGCCTGAAGAATTGCGCTATCTGGAAGGCGCGTTGCGCGAGAAAATTGCGGCTTCAGCCGCACGCGGCAAACTGGAATGCCGTATTCAATTGCAGGACGCGGCAGTCGGCGGGCAGAGTTTGGAAACCAATGAAGAATTGGTGAAACAGTTGTCCGATTTGAACAAAACTTGGCGCAAGGAACACGGTTTCGGCAAGCTGACAGTCGCTGAAGTGTTGCGCTTTCCGGGCGTATTGGCAGGTCAAAGCGAAGACCCTGAGGCTTTGGCGAAAACCGTGCAAGAGTTGCTGGACGAGGCGTTGAAAGAATTTGCCGCCGCCCGCAAACGAGAAGGCAAAAAACTCGGCGAACATCTGCTGCAACGTTTGGCCAGTATGGAAGAAATCGTGGATGCGTTGAGCGAGCTGTTCCCCAGCCTGCTTCAGGCGCATATGGACAAGGTGAACGCGCGTTTGGCGGAAGCGGTCGGCAATATCGACAACGACCGTTTGCAGCAGGAATTTGCGCTGTTTATCCAAAAATCCGATGTTGACGAAGAATTCAGCCGCCTGCGTACGCACATCGCCGAAGTCCGCCGCATCGTTACGGAAAACAAAGGCAGCGCGGGCAAACGCTTGGACTTCCTGATGCAGGAATTGAACCGCGAAGCGAACACGCTGGGCAGCAAAGCAATCGCGGCGGAATGCACGCAGGCTTCGGTCGAACTGAAAGTCTTAATCGAGCAAATGCGCGAGCAGGTTCAAAATATCGAATAAGCCTTCAAAAATAAAGAAAAAGGTCGTCTGAAAAGCCATTTTCCGCTTTTCAGACGACCTTTTTCTTAATGGATGCCTAGTTTTGTCCGGGCTTGATGACTTTGACTCCCTGCTCTGTACCCAAAATCAACACATCCGCGGCGTTGCGGGCGAAGATGCCGTTTTCGAGAACGCCGGTGATGCGGTTGATTTCGTCTTCCATAGTCAGCGGACGGTCGATATGCAAGTCATAGACATCAATGATTTGGTTGCCGTGGAAGGTGGTGTAGTTCAGGCGTAACTCAGGCTGTCCGCCCATTGCCAAAAGTTTGCGCGACACCAGCGAACGCGCGCCGGGCAACACTTCTACGGGCAGCGGGAATTTGCCCAAACGCGAAACATATTTGCTCTCGTCGGCGATACAGATGAATTTGTCGGACGCGCTGGCGACGACTTTTTCGTTTAAATGCGCGCCGCCGCCGCCTTTAATCATTTGCAGCATATGGTTCACTTCGTCCGCGCCGTCAACATAGACAGCCAGCCCCATCACATCATTCAGCGATACTTCGGGGATGTCGTATTGCGCCATCAGTTCGCTGGACTTTTTAGAAGTCGAAACCGCGCCTTTGATTTTTTTGCCGCTTTTGCCCAACGCTTCGATAAACATATTGACGGTCGAGCCGGAGCCGATGCCGATGTATTCGTTTTCGGGTACGAATTCCACCGCTTTCTCGGCAGCAATGCGCTTTAATTCGTCTTGAGTAGCCATGAGTTCTCCTTAATGGGATGTCGGTTGATGGGCATATGTTAACATTTTCATGCCATTTGTGCTTGCCTGCTTACGCTTTTTCCAGCAACACCGCCGCCTGCGCCTCGATGGCTTCCATGCGTCCCAGATAGCCGAGTTTTTCGTTGGTTTTGCCTTTGATATTGACACAGGTCGTCTGAATCCCCAAATCGGCGGCAATGTTGGCGCGCATGGCGGGAATGTGCGGCGCGAGTTTGGGCTTTTGCGCGATGATGGTCGTGTCCACGTTCACAACGCGCCAGCCTAAAGCCCGCACGCTTTGATACGCTTCACGCAACAATACGCGGCTGTCGGCATCTTTAAACTCGGCGGCAGTATCGGGAAAATGGCTGCCGATGTCGCCCAGACCCGCCGCGCCAAGTAAAGCGTCAGTAATCGCGTGCAACAGCGCGTCGGCATCGGAATGGCCGAGCAAGCCTTTTTCAAACGGGATGTTTACGCCGCCGAGTATCAAATCGCGGCCTTTGACGAGTTGGTGGACATCGTAGCCTTGTCCGATGCGGATATTCATGTTTTGTCCTTTTTTCAATGTCAGGTCGTCTGAAAAACGGGTTTCAGACGACCTGCAACAACAGCCTCACAATCAATTCATCCTGCGGCAGCGTCAGCTTCAAATTGCGCGTGTCTCCCTGCACCAGCAGCGGCTGTACGCCCAGCTTTTCCACTGCCGACGCTTCGTCTGTAATATCGCTCAAATCCTCTGCCGACAAAGCACGGTGCAATAAGGCCGTCTGAAAAAGCTGCGGGGTTTGCGCCTGCCACAATCCGGCGCGGGAAACGGTTTCGCCGATATGGTTTTTACCGTCGGCGCGTTTGAGCGTATCGGCAACGGGTATTGCCAAAATACCCCCCTGCTCTTTTCCGCCCGCTTCCTCAATCAGACGGGTCAACGCCTCGGGCGGCAGGCAGCAACGGGCGGCATCGTGAACGAGGATGTTGTCCTGCTCAGCCGCTAGACCTTGAACCAACAATGCGGATACGCCGTTGTGCACCGTTTCGGCACGGCTTGCTCCGCCTACACGAAATACGCGTGTTTTACCGGAAGGGGCCGTCTGAAACGTTTGGTCTTCGGGCGATACGATGACGGCAATCAAATCGATGGCAGGATGGTTTTCAAAAATGTCTATCGTATGCTGCAACACGGTTTTGCCTTTGATTTCAACGTATTGCTTGGGCTTTCCCGCCCCAAAGCGCGTTCCGATACCGGCGGCCGGAATCAGGGCGATATGGCGGCGCGTCATGCTTCTGCTCCGGTTGTTTCAGCTTTGCGCCACAAACAGGCTTCGCCCAAACCGTCCAGATATTGTTCGTGTGCGGCGAGTTCCTCTGCGCTGGCTTTGATAACCTTCAAATGCGCCGGACGCTTGGTTTCGGCAATAATGACCGGTTTGACTTCCTCGTCTTCTTCTTTTTCGCCGCCCATTAAATCAAACTGCTGGCGCGTCATGGCGAGATATACTTCGCCCAAAAGCTCGCAGTCAATCAATGCGCCGTGCAACACGCGCTTGCTGCGGTCGACGGAAAGGCGGTTACACAAAGCATCCAGACTGGCTTTCTGACCGGGGAACATTTCCCGCGCCATCGCCAGCGTGTCGGTCACGGTACAGCCAAGCTCCTCAATGGAAGGCAGCCCCATACGGCGGAATTCCATATTCAAGAAGCCGATGTCAAACTTGGCGTTGTGGATAATCAACTCGGCATCGCGTATAAAATCAGCAATCTGCCGCCCTACTTCGGCAAACGGCGGTGCGTTTTTCTCTTCCAAAACCTCAATGGTCAAGCCGTGCACCTTTGCCGCTTCTTCAGGCATGTCGCGCTCGGGATGAACGTATAAATGAAGGTTGTTGCCGGTTATTTGGCGGTTGATCATTTCCAGACCGGCAAACTCGACCAAGCGGTCGCCGCCTTCGGCATAAAGACCCGTGGTTTCGGTATCAAGGATAATCTGGCGTTTGCTCATAGGAATCTTCTGTATAGCGCTCATTGATAAAATGCCTTGAATCATACGCAAGGCTGCTACAAATGTATAGTCGATAAAGCTCAGGGCCTATGTATTTGAATACAATATTTCTTAGGGCATGAATACTGCCCAACAAGGAATTTTGCTGACAATTTTTCAGACATATTTATCTTTACATTCCCATTAAGGCTCATTTTCTCTAAATTCCGAGTAAATCACTCAAGATTTATCAATTTCAAAAAATTAATTTCCATAAAAATCATTATCTTATTACCTATTCTCATAATAATAACAATTATCATTTGCAGATTTTGAAATTATCCGTATAATGCATTCCATCGAAACGAAATCAACGCGCCACAGAACGAAAGGAGAAGAAAATGCCTGAAAATATTTTCCAGCAAGTCTCTCTCGACATTCTGAGACTGCACCAACATACCATCCGCTCTCTTTTGGCAACCCAGTGTTGCGATGATTGCGAAGTACATGATGCCGTATATGTTACGCTTGATGGTCGTTATTATGTTTGGCTTCCCTGCATGGGTAAATCGGAGCAGCCGCAAACCGGCATCCTGCTCATTGAAGATGAAGACAGCCATTCCCGTTTAAGCTGGGTCGCCAGCACTCGGGAGGTCAAACAAAAAGACAGTTTGTACAGCCGCGTCGTTTCCGTTTTACAACGCAAAATGCAGAAGGCAAAAGAAAAGTTTATTCATGCGTCTGATGCCCGTTTGCTTGAACTGACACCGCAGCAAGGTCGTTTGACGACCAAAAGCAAAGATTTGTCGCTTTCACCCTATGATTTGATGAAGGCACTTTATCCGGCAACCCATCAACGTCAATTAGAAGAGTTCGCCCTGTAACAGTTTTGGTAGTGGTTTGTGTTCCTTTTGCGCCCCTTAAAATTAAAGGGGCGATTTTTTTTGCCTGCAACTCAACATGGCTTCCATCAAACCAATCAAAAAGGTCGTCTGAAATCGGATTCAAACTTCAAATCCGGTTTCAGACGACCTTTTGTCTATTGCCGTTTACTTGCCTGCTTCAGATGAAGACAGGTTTTCCGGCAACATGTCCTGCTCGTCAAAATCAGGCTCAGGCTCGTTTTGCAACACCTTGCCATTCAATTTCAATTCGTTGTTTTGCAGGGTCAGATGGGTTTTGATGTTGTTTTCTTCCAAAGTCAGGTATTGCTCCTGCGCCATACTTTTCACAGTGCTGTCCACCATCAGACGCAGCGTTTCATTGATGTCCTCAATTCCTGCGCGTCCGGCTTCTTCATCCTCGGCATTGACGCTAAACAGGCTGCGCGCTTGGTTGATTGCCATCTGCTCCAACAGTTTTTTCGGAACGCTCACATTGAAATCGGCATGGGTTTTTTTCAACATTTCGCTGAGGCTGTTCAAATCTTTTGCCACCAAGCCTTTAAAGGCTAGTTTACCGCTGACATCCACTTGACCTTGCGGCATGATGAATTTGAATGTCTTGACATTCAGCACCGGATCATTGGTGAATAAACCCGAAGCTTCGTTTTTGGCGGTTTGGAGCAAGGCGTTTTGGATCTCTTCCTCGCTCATTTTCTTATTGGCGACTTCGGCAAGCTTGGATTTTAAAGCCTGCAAACCTTTGCCGTCCAAATGCTCTGCTGCCACATTGATATCCAACGGACCATATTTATCTTCGCCATAAACCAGCTCTTCAAATTGGAACCGTCCTTCGCTATTGATAAACTTATCAACTTCGTTGGTATTGGTATCAAATTTCAGTTTGCTGACTTCGATTTTGGAAGGCGCGATACTGCCGGTCGGATTGACAAATGCTCCGATCTGCAGATTGGTCACAAGGTTGATCAGCTCGTTCAGCTTGACGTTGTAATCAATATTTTCTTTCCATTGCAGCAGGAATTTATCCAAAGTAATGCTGCTTTTGCCCAAAGAAAGCTTGTTGAGTCCGTCTGAAGTTTCAGATTGAAAATGTAGGTTTTCCATCGAAACATCGCCCTTGTCCGCCAGCTTGAGCTGCAAAGACGGAGCGGTATAATCATGACGGTAGCTTTGGAAATCTTTTTCGTAATCGGTGTTGCCGCTCAAGCCTTTCCAGCTGAGCTTGATGCCGGACAACTCTTCATAGTCGAAAGCCGGAACGCTGAGTTGAAGCTTGCCGCTTCCGCCGAAATAAATCGTATTGCTCATGGTCAACGGAGCTTGTTGGCCAAAGAAGCGAGACAATACTTTTTCGGTTTCCGGATGGTATTTGAACTCTGTTTCCACATGAGCCTGAGTACCGAAACCGCCGGCAAACGGGCCATGACTGATATGGTTCACAACCGTAATCGGCTCTTGCAAGACGGTTTTCAGATTATCGGGCAGATATTGCTGGGTATTTTGAAGCAATGTCGGTTTCAGGCGTATGACCGTAGTTTCGGTCGCACCGAACCAGCCCCGATCATATTGGTGGGATTCTACGGTTAGAAAACCTGATTCCTGCAACAGCTTTTGTTGTGCAGTCAGGGTTTCTTCTGCTTTGATGCCGAAGTAGTAAGGCGCACCGAGGCCCGCGGCGATGGCTACGGCTACGGTCGAAATAAGATACTTTTTCATTGCTACAAACAGATAGGTTGAAAGCGATAAGAATAGCATTTTTTGACCGATTTGTCTTTTGGGTAGCTTAGACGGTACAAATTAGTCCATATTTGGTACTTTTCCATCCTCATGAACCAGCTGCTTATGTTCCATTATCCCAAGCGTTCTGATTTATAATCGGGTCGTCTGAAAACCTGCCCACTACCATCCGCCCCATGACCACGGACTTCGACATCCCCCTCTTCCTCAAAAACCTGCCCAACCTGCCCGGCGTATACCGTTTTTTCGACGAAGGCGGCAACGTCTTATACGTCGGCAAAGCGGTCAACCTCAAGCGTCGCGTGTCTGGCTATTTCCAAAAAAACGACCATTCCCCGCGCATCGCCTTGATGGTGAAACAGGTTCACCACATCGAAACCACCATCACCCGCTCCGAAGCCGAAGCGCTGATTCTCGAAAACAACTTCATCAAAGCCCTGTCGCCCAAATACAATATCCTCTTCCGCGATGACAAAAGCTATCCCTACCTCATGCTCAGTGGACATCAATATCCGCAGATGGCGTATTACCGCGGCACGCTGAAAAAGCCGAACCAATACTTCGGCCCCTATCCCAACAGCAACGCCGTGCGCGACAGCATCCAAGTCCTGCAAAAAGTCTTCATGCTGCGCACCTGCGAAGACAGCGTGTTCGAACACCGCGACCGCCCTTGCCTGCTGTACCAAATCAAACGCTGCACCGCGCCCTGCGTCGGACACATCAGCGAAGAAGACTACCGAGACAGCGTGCGCCAAGCCGCCACCTTCCTCAACGGCAAAACCGACGAACTGACCCGCACCCTGCAACACAAAATGCAGACCGCCGCCGCCAACCTGCAATTTGAAGAAGCCGCCCGCTACCGCGACCAAATCCAAGCGCTCGGCATCATGCAGAGCAACCAGTTCATCGACAGCAAAAACCCGAACAACCCCAACGACATCGACCTGCTTGCGCTCGCCGTTTCAGACGGCCTTGTCTGCGTACACTGGGTCAGCATACGCGGTGGGCGGCACGTCGGCGACAAAAGCTTCTTCCCCGACACCAAAAACGACCCCGAACCAAACGGACAAGACTACGCCGAAGCCTTCGTCGCCCAACACTATCTGGGCAAAAGCAAACCCGACATCATCATCAGCAACTTCCCCGTGCCCGACGCATTGAAAGAAGCCTTAGAGGGCGAACACGACAAACAAATGCAGTTCGTAACCAAAACCATAGGCGAACGCAAAGTCTGGCTGAAAATGGCGGAACAAAACGCACAAATGGCGATTGCCCAACGCCGCCTGCAACAAAGCAGCCAGCAACACCGCATCGACGAGTTGGCAAAAATCCTGAACATGAATTCAGACGACCTCAACCGCCTCGAATGCTTCGACATCAGCCACACCCAAGGCGAAGCCACCATCGCCTCCTGCGTCGTGTACGACGAACAAAACATCCAACCCTCGCAATACCGCCGCTACAACATCACCACCGCCAAACCCGGCGACGACTACGCCGCCATGCGCGAAGTCCTCACCCGCCGCTACGGCAAAATGCAGGAAGCCGAAGCCAACGGCGAGGCCGTCAAATGGCCGGATGTCGTATTGATTGACGGCGGCAAAGGACAAATCGGCATCGCCGTGTCCGTATGGGAAGAACTCGGGCTGCACATCCCCTTGGTCGGCATCGCCAAAGGCCCCGAACGCAAAGCCGGCATGGAAGAACTCATCCTCCCGTTCACCGGCGAAACCTTCCGCCTGCCGCCCAACAGCCCTGCCCTGCACCTCCTGCAAACCGTGCGCGACGAATCCCACCGCTTCGCCATCACCGGCCACCGCAAAAAACGCGACAAAGCCCGCGTTACCTCGTCCCTCAGCGACATCCCCGGCGTAGGCAGCAAACGCCGCCAAGCCCTGCTCACCCGCTTCGGCGGCCTGCGCGGCGTCGTTGCCGCCAGCAAAGAAGATTTGGAACAAGTCGAAGGCATCAGCAAGGCATTGGCGGAGACCATTTACGAGCATCTGCATTAAACAATGGGGTAAATAAAGCAAGAGGTCGTCTGAAAAGTTTTCAGACGACCTCTTGTTGTTCGCTATGCTGCCTCAAAAACAATATTTTTTTAAAACCTTATTAGGAACATATTGATAAATATCCTGAAATTCTTTCTTTACCGCGCCTGAAGCAGGATTCAGCTTCTCATTCCGCACCAATTTTATTTTATCTTTAGTTACTTCCGACAACGATGCAGCGGTATAGCGGTATTCTTGATGCCAACCTGCTGTCAAACGGCCTCGGGTAAATTCATACTGATATTTATCCTTTCCCGTTTCCCCA
The DNA here is from genome assembly GCA_963532335.1 of uncultured Neisseria sp. GTDB lineage: Bacteria > Pseudomonadota > Gammaproteobacteria > Burkholderiales > Neisseriaceae > Neisseria. The sequence continues at coordinate 45,024 of CAUSKT010000003.1, forward strand.
TAAAAATCAACATCCATCCTGCAAAGTCCTTGCGGTTGGGCAAACAATACCAACCCGCTTCCTTCTGCACTCAATTCAAAATCCGTCAAATCCCTTTCATAAACTTTTTTCCATTGGGAATGATGACTTTGAGCAGCAAGTAAACCCGAGCTCAAACATAAAACTGAAACCAATAAACCCTTAGCGACATTCATACGATTACACCTAAATTTGAAGAGCCTATTATTAAAGCTAAGAACTGAAAATAATACAACTGGGTTTCAATCGACTCAATCCCGTTCATCAAACAAACCGACATCGAACAAATCCGGTTCGCTCACCCGCCCGCGGCAATCGACCTTAATGTCCTCGTGAACCCGACAGCAACACGGCAGAATCTCGCCGGGTGCGACAAACGCCAGCGGGAAATCGTCGTAGGACACCCTGCCGTCTAATATTTTGACGCGGCAGGAACCGCAATAACCGCTGCGGCACTGGTATTCGACCTCGTGGCCGGTGCGCTCCAAGCCCTCCAATAAGGTTTCACCCTCTTGAAGCTCGAAGGTTTTATCGTGTGTGCTGATAAGTGCCATTGTTATCTGTTTAAGCGGGAAAGGCCGTCTGCACGGCATAACCGAAATCTTTGATTTCGTTACTATACCTGTTCAGACGACCTCTGATGATGGAAATGCGGAAAAACCGCCGAGTTTGATTACAGTTCGAAATCGCCCAAATCGTCCGCGCTGACTTCCGAATCGATCTGACCGATTAAGTAAGAAGAAATTTCCACTTCCTGCGGCGCGACCTGCACGTTGTCGGACGACAGCCACGCGTTAATCCACGGAATCGGGTTTTGGGTAGCGCCTTCGAATCCTGCGGGCAGACCGACCGCCTGCATACGCAGGTTGGTGATGTATTCGACGTATTGCGCCAGAATTTCCTTGTTCAGACCAATCATCGAACCGTCTTTAAACAGATAGGCCGCCCATTCTTTTTCCTGCTCCGCCGCTTTTTTGAAGAGTTTGAAACATTCGTCCTGCAATTCGACAGCGATTTCCGCCATTTCAGGGTCGTCTGAACCGGCGCGCATCAAGTTGAGCATATGCTGGGTACTGGTCAGATGCAGGGCTTCGTCGCGGGCGATGAGTTTGATGATTTTGGCGTTGCCTTCCATCAACTCGCGCTCGGCAAAGGCAAACGAGCAGGCGAATGAAACGTAGAAACGGATGGCTTCCAACACATTGACGCACATCAGGCAGAGATAGAGTTTTTTCTTCAACTCGCGCAAAGATACAGTAACGAGCCTGCCGCCGACATTGTGCGTCCCTTCGCCCAACAGGTTGTAATACTGGGTGTATTCGATCAAATCATCGTAATAACAGGTGATGTCTTCGGCGCGGGCGATGATGTATTCGTTCTGCACGATGTCATCGAACACAACCGACGGGTCATTCACGATATTGCGGATAATGTGGGTGTAACTGCGCGAATGGATGGTTTCGCTGAAACTCCACGTTTCAATCCAAGTTTCCAGCTCGGGAATCGACACCAAAGGCAGCAAGGCAACGTTCGGACTGCGGCCTTGGATGGAATCGAGCAAGGTTTGGTATTTCAGATTGCTGATAAAAATGTGTTTTTCGTGTTCGGGTAAGTTGGCGTAGTCGATACGGTCGCGCGACACGTCGATTTCCTCCGGCCGCCAAAAGAAAGACAGTTGTTTTTCGATCAGTTTTTCAAATACTTCGTATTTCTGCTGATCATAACGGGCAACATTTACCGGCTGACCAAAAAACATCGGCTCTTTCAGCGCATCGTTTTTGGTTTTGGAAAAAGTGCTATATGACATAGTTAAGTGTTCGCAGGACATACTTTTTTCTCGGGTTAATTTAAATTTAGAAATTCAGGTGTCAAACGATTTCTTAGGTTAATCGCAGGTCATCTGAAAGAATTAGTATAGATTCTGTGACTATATTTCAAAGTTTACTCGTATCAATACTGAATCCTGCCGCTTTTAACTCTTTGGCAATTTCGTATTTCCATTGACCAACATTTTTTGCGGATGTATAAACCACACCTTGAATATCTGATGGAAATTCAACATCATCACTGACTAAGCAGCAAACTCTTTCTCTTCCTAACTTTGCCATCAAATAGCCATGTTCAAGTACTACATTTTGTCTTGCTCGGGGTTTAAGCTCTCCCCCTTCAGATTTCAGACGACCTTCATCACATGGCGTATAAAGAACAATGCCAAAGCCTACATCTGTACATTCTTCAATTTTTTCAATAATTGTTTTTCCATTATTGGCCTGCTCTTGTAGAACAATCGGGTCTAATCCTAATTTCATCAATACATTCTCTACTTGAGTAAGTAGGTTATGGTCTCTACCATGAACAATGAAAACTTTATGATTGGAATAAGTGGCAGGTATCTTATTCCCTAATTCCGCAGTAGTATCCAATAGATTTTGAGCCTCTTCCAAGAGTTTATCGGTTATATCTACTACATATCGTTTATCTAGTAATATTTCTTTTAATATTTCTTTTATTGAATCACTTTCTTCTGATGAAATATTGGGAGACTCTGGTTTTCTAGGAAAACGGTTTTCATTCCACTTTTTTAAAAATTCACGCATCGCTTTCCTCTGCTTTATAATTTCTTCAAGGCTCGATTCAGACTGCGTTACAATAAATCGACAAGCATTATTTATCGAGTAACCATCTACCCGTAATGTTTGCCCTTTCAGGTACTGAACTACAAACTTCTCCAATACTTTTTCTCTATCATCTATATCAAGCTGATAATATTGTATATTTTCCCCATCTTTATCCTTTTTATCGTTCTCTACCAACACATGATAAAACATCATTTTTCCCTTCAGCATTATTCTCTCAATATTTTTCAGACGACCTTTTAAACTCTAAAGGTCGTCTGAAAATCTCCCTTATCAAATCTTACAAGCCCCGCCTGCGCAGCCGTCATCCTGAATATCAGTCTGCGTATCGTCTGCACCGTCGCGGGTGTTGTGGTAGTACAGAGTTTTGACGCCGTATTTGTAGGCGGTCAACAGGTCTTTGAGCATTTGTTTCATGGAAACTTTGTTGCCTTCGAATTTGCCCGGGTCGTAAGCGGTGTTGGCAGAAATCGCCTGATCGACGAATTTTTGCATCACGCCGACAAGTTTCAGATAGCCTTCGTTGCCCGGAAGCTGCCACAGGGTTTCGTAGGCGTCTTTCAGGGTTTCAAATTCCGGTACGACTTGTTTCAAAATGCCGTCTTTCGATGCTTTGACCGTTACCAATCCGCGCGGCGGCTCGATGCCGTTGGTGGCGTTGGCGATTTGCGAGCTGGTTTCAGACGGCATGAGTGCAGTCAGGGTGGAGTTGCGCAGGCCGTATTTGACAATGTCGGCGCGCAGGCTTTCCCAGTCGTAGTGCAAAGGCTCGTTGCACACGGCATCCAAGTCTTTTTTGTAGGTGTCGATAGGCAGTTTGCCTTGCGAATAAACGGTTTGGTTGAACAGCGGGCATGCGCCGTATTCTTTGGCAAGGTTTACCGATGCTTTGAGCAGGTAATACTGCATGGCTTCAAAGGTGCGGTGGGTCAGGCCGAGGGCGGAATCGTCGCTGTAACGGACGCCGTTTTTCGCCAGATAGTAGGCGTAGTTGATGACGCCGATGCCGAGCGTGCGGCGGTTCATGGTCGCGGTGCGGGCGGCTTCGACCGGATAGTCTTGATAATCCAGCAAGGCATCAAGTGCGCGCACGGTCAAATCGGCAAGCCCTTCCAGCTCGTCCAAGCTGTTTAATGCACCCAAGTTGAAGGCGGACAAGGTACACAGGGCGATTTCGCCGTTAGGGTCGTTGATGTTGTCCAGCGGTTTGGTCGGCAGGGCGATTTCCATACACAGGTTGGACTGGTGAACGGGGGCGACGCGCGGGTCAAACGGGCTGTGCGTGTTGCAATGGTCAACGTTTTGGATGTAGATGCGTCCCGTTCCGGCGCGTTCCTGCATCAGTGTGGAGAACAAATCGGTAGCCGACAAGGTACGCTTGCGGATATTCGGGTCTTGCTCGTATTTCGTGTAAAGACGCTCGAATTCGTCTTGATCGGCAAAGAACGCGTCGTACAGACCAGGAACTTCGTTGGGCGAGAATAGCGTGATGTTGCCGCCTTTAATCAGGCGGGTGTACAGCAGGCGGTTAATTTGCACACCGTAATCAAGCTGGCGGATGCGGTTGTCTTCCACGCCGCGGTTGTTTTTCAACACCAACAGGCTTTCGGCTTCGATATGCCACAAGGGATAGAACAAAGTTGCCGCGCCGCCGCGCACGCCGCCCTGCGAGCAGGATTTGACCGCCGCTTGGAACATTTTAAAAAACGGGATGCAGCCGGTGTGTTGCGCTTCGCCGCCGCGGATTTCGCTGCCCAAACCGCGGATGCGTCCGGCGTTGATGCCGATGCCCGCACGTTGGGAAACGTATTTCACAATCGCGCTGGTGGTGGCGTTGATGGAATCCAGACTATCGTCGCATTCAATCAATACGCAGCTTGAGAACTGGCGCGTAGGCGTGCGTACGCCGCTCATAATCGGGGTCGGCAGCGATACTTTAAACGTAGAAACGGCGTCGTAAAAGCGTTTGACGTAATCCAAACGGGTCTCTTTCGGATATTTGCTAAAGAGGCACATCGCCACCAAAATATATAAGAACTGCGGTGTTTCATAAATCTGGCGGGTCACACGGTTCTGCACCAGATATTTGCCTTCGAGCTGCTTCACGGCGGCATACGAGAAGGTCATGTCGCGGCTGTGGTCGATGTAGGCATTCAGCTCGTCAAACTCTTCGCGGCTGTAATCTTCGATGATGTGGCGGTCGTATTTACCCGCATCGGTGAGTTTTTTAACGTGGTCAAAGAGATGCGGCGGTTCGAACTCGCCGTAAGCGATTTTGCGCAGGTGGAAAATTGCCAGACGCGCGGCGAGATATTGATAATCGGGCGTATCCTGCGAAATCAGGTCGGCAGCCGCCTTGATGATGGTTTCGTGGATGTCGTCGGTGCGGATGCCGTTGTAAAACTGGATGTGCGATTTGAGCTCGACCTGCGATACGGAAACGTTTTTCAAGCCTTCCGCCGCCCAAGTAACGACGCGGTGGATTTTGTCTAAGTCGAGATTTTCCAAACGTCCGTCGCGCTTGGTTACTTTCAAATCAGTCGGTGCATTCATCGTGAGCTTTCTCCATCCTGAAACACAAGATACAGTATGTATTAATATCGAGTGGCACAATATAGTGTATTTTTCGTCGCTTATCTAGTCTTGACAAGGCCGCTGTTTTGAAATCGGGCTTTTCCCAATTTTCTTTCAGACGACCTCTTTCCCTATGATTCAAGCCTTACCGCAAAGATGTATTTTTTAGCATCAAAACCCTCATTCGGCTATGCGCTTATGAAATAAGGCAAATTCGGATTTGTGTTAAATTTTGAAAATAAACAACATGACATTGAATGACATATGCAACACAAGGTCGTCTGAAACGTGATAATTCATGTAGTTTATTATTTTCTCTGTTTGATAATATGTAATGGAAGATGGGTTTCGTCAAAATGCTTTAAATACCCCGCTTGCTTTTTCAGACGACCCATCCCGCCAAATTTCCTTTTTACAAAAGCCATGAATATAATGAAATGCACCCTTTAAATAAACAGGAGTCCGCCATGTTATTGAGGAAAAGCCTTATTCCCGCCCTGTCTGCAGCACTGATACTGGGTTTTGCAACCCAACCTGCCAATGCAGCCACCCGCAAACATCATGAAACCCACTATGCTCAAACCAAAGCCAAACAAAGCAAACTACATCCTGTCTGCAAAAAATATCTTGACCGTCGCGCTGCATGGTATAAATCCAAAGGCAACAAAGCCGAGCTGAAAGAAAACGTCAAAGCCCGGAAAGCCTTCCGCCAACTGCCCAATAAAGAACAACGCATCCAATGCCAAGCAGCTTATGAAGCATTTGATGATTTCGACCACGGCAAATTCCGTCGCTAAAACGGATAAAGGTCGTCTGAAAAAACCGGATTGCCCCAAAAGTTGGATATTCCATCCAAACATACGGGTGCAGTTTTTACGACCAAAGTTACGCTTCAAATAACAAACCGCATCCCATTATTTATACAGTCTCGCAAGGCAAACTGGTAGGACAATACGCAGATGGAGGGCTTCTTTGCGGTATTAAACGAAATGCTCCTACCGTTCAGAAGAATTGACGGTGGACGAATATGATTGTATGGATTACCGCATCTGGGAGCGTTACAGTTTGAAAGTGAAAAAAGCTGGGTCCTGTCGTATACAGAACCCAGCTTATATAGAACGCCTAAATAGGGTTTTATGAACGTCCAAGATTTGGACGCAGCCCGGTTTTTCAGACGACCTTTTGACTGTTAAGCAAGTTTTACTCGGGAAATTAACGCTCGCTCAATGCCTGCTTCATACGGGTAATCGGTTTGATCAGGTATTGGAAGATGGTTTTTTCGCCGGTTTTAATGTCCACTGTGGCAACCATGCCCGGAATAATCGGCATGTCTTTACCGTTTTTGTCTTTCAGGGCGTTGTTCTCAGTTTGGACGATGACTCGGTAGTAAACTTGGTTGGGGTCGAGCTTCAGATCGTTGGCACGGCTTTGCATGGAGTTGCTGACGGTATCTGCGCCGACAAGGGTAACTTTGCCTTCCAATCCGCCGTAGATGGAGTAGTCATATGCGCTGACTTTGACCAGTGCAGGCTGTCCTGCGCGAACGAAGGCGATGTCTTGCGGACGGATATAGGCTTCGACAAGGAGTTTGTCATCAACGGGGACGATTTGCATGATTTCTTCGCCCGGGTTGACTACGCCGCCGATGGTATTGATTTTGATGTTTTTGACGATGCCACGCATGGGGGAGCGGATTTGGGAGCGGTCAACCGGGTCGGCGCGCATGGCCATGTTTTCTTTGGATTGCGCCAGCTCGGATTCGGATTGGACGAGTTCGTTGTTGGCATCTGTTCTGTAACGGTTGCGGCGTTCGGCAATTTGCAGGGTCAGATCGCTGGATTCGCGGCGCATTTTGAGGAGTTCGACTTCGGACATAACGCCTTGTGCCACCATAGGTGCAGTAATGGCGATTTCGCGGTCAAGCGCCGCTTTGCTTTGTACCAGACTTTGTACGGCATCGGTCATGGCTTGGCGGCGGGCGTTATATGCGGCGGTTTCGCGGCGGCGGAGTTCGGGGCTGACGCTGTTGGGGAACGTGAGTTTGCCGCCGTAAGCTTCGGCTTTCAGGCGGGCGATAGTGGCCTCGAGGTTTTGGACTTTGGCCTCGCTCTCACGCAATACGGCAAGGCTGCGCGTATCGTCGAGCTTCAGCAGGATTTGGTCTTTTTCGACCAAATCGCCTTCCTTAACCATCATTTGGGTAATGACGCCGGCGTCCAGACTTTGGATGACTTGTTCGCGGCTGCTGGGGATGACGTTGCCGTTGCCGCGGGTTACTTCTTCGACGGTGCTGTTGTATGCCCATACGACAAAGACGACGAGCAGCAGGAAAAACAGGATGATGACCCAAAATTGGCCGCTGTGTTTTTCTTTTTGCAAGGCTGCATTCAAATCGTTAATGAGATGCAAGTCTTTGGATTTAACGTTGTTTTCGCTCATAATGATGAATCTTCGGTATCTGTTTGTTGTTTTCAAAGAGGTCGTCTGAAACGCTTTCTGCTTGTGTTTTCAGACGACCTTTTCCCTTTTCGTCATGCTTGCGCCGCTTCGCCGGGACGTTGGTTTTCCTGCGCTTGTTGTGCTGCTTTGACTTTGTTTTGCTCGTTTTGCATCAGTTTTTGCAACACTAAATCGCGCGGGCCGTCCATAACGACTTTGCCGTTTTCCATTACGATGATGCGGTTAACGATTTGCAGCACTTGCGGACGGTGGGTGACCAAGAGCATGGTGCGGTTGCGTCCCCAGTGGGCAATCGCGTTCAATGCCATGCGTTCGGTACCTTGGTCGAGGCTGGTTGTCGGCTCGTCCAAAAGGACGACTTTGGGGTCGCGCAACGTCATGCGTGCGAGGGCGATGATTTGTTTTTGACCGCCGGACAGACCCAAACCGTCTTCACCCAAAGGCATATCCAAGCCTCTCGGGTGGTTGCGGATGATTTGGTCCAGACCGAAACGTTTGAGTGCGGTCAGTAGGTCTTGGTCGGTCGAATAACTGTCGGTACGCGCCAAGTCCATGTTTTCGCGCAATGTACCCAAGAAAAGGCGTGGAGATTGGCTGAACAGGAGGACTTGGTTACGCAGGAAATTCGGATCAAGTTGGCGCATATCGACGCCGTCGAGGGTTACGTTGCCTTTTTCGGTATCGTACAGACCGCTCGCCAGCTTCAGCATGGTACTTTTACCGCTGCCGATACGTCCGAGGATACCGACTTTTTCACCGGGTCGGATGTTGATGCGCAACTCGTCAACTGCGTTGTTGCTTTCGTTTTTGTATTTGAACGTTACGTTTTCAAAGGCAATATTGCCTTGAACGTTATCCAATGTAATGTATTTGCGTTCGGGACTGCGTTCGATCGGACGGGAAACAATGTCGTTCACGCCTCTTAACGCCAGCTTCGCCTGTTGGAAGCGGGTAGCAAGGCCGGCAACTTGAGCCAACGGCGCCAACGCGCGGCCGGACAGGATGACGGAGGCAATCAGCGCACCCATGGTAATCCGTTCCGCATGGTTGTCGGCATGAATCAGATAGGTACCGACAACGACCAAAAAGACAGTATTGAGCTGCTGCATGGCAACGGCGAAGTTGACCATGAAGTTGCTGGTATCTTTTACTTTGATGGATGAGGCGGAGGTTTTGGCGGTGTATTCATCCCAACGTTGTTGCGCCCATGAAGTCGCGTTGTTGGTTTTCAGGGTTTCGATACCTTCAATGGCTTCTACGGCAAGGCCTGAACGTTGCGAGCTTTCTTTCATGGATTCGTTAATGTGGCGCGACAAGGGGCGTTGGACGATGAAGCCGACAATGACGACAATCGGAATAATCGCCAAAGGAACCAATGCCAGTTTGCCGCCGACTATCGAAATAACAAAGATAAACAGCAACAGGAAAGGCAAGTCCACCAAAGTCAACAGGCTCGCGCTGGTCATGAATTCGCGCACGGATTCAAATTCGCGCAGGTTGTTGGCGTATGAACCGGACGAAGCGGGACGGTCGGCAAGGCGCAATGCCATCACACGGCGGAACAAGGCGGAGCTGATAATCAGGTCGGCTTTTTTACCGGCAATGTCGGTCAAATGGCCGCGTATCATTTTGGCGGCAAATTCAAACAAAATGGCGAGGACAACGCCGATACTCAAAACCCACAGAGTTTCATAGGCTTGGTTGGGAATGACGCGGTCGTACACGTTCATGACATACAACGAGCTGACCAAGGCGAGGAAGTTGATGATGACGGTTGCCAAAATCACTTGATAGTAATAGCTGCGGAAACGCCAAATGACTTTCCAAAACCATGCCTTGGGGAGGTGGTATTCAGGCAGTTCAGAACGCGTGTCCGCCGCCATTTTGGGCTTGATAAACCAGCAGTAACCCAGATACAGACCGGAAAGCTGGTCATGATCAAGCTGCTGCTCCAAGCCATCTACCTGACGGATATGATATTTCCTGTTCCGACCCGAACCTTCGATATTGGTAATGACGGCAGCCTCTTCATTGTGAAGAATGATCATCACAGGAACGGCAAGCGATGGGATGTCTTCCAGATTGCGCTTGGACAATGTGTTTTCGAAGCCGTGGCTGCGCAAGACTTCGACGAGGGAATGATAGTTGACATTGAGTTTTTTATCCCGCACCACCTCTGCCGTCAGCGCGGCTTCTGACACAGGCGCCCCTAAGAGACGGGTAACCAACACAATATGTTCAATGATTGCTTTCATGATAATTCGCGTAATGAGTAATGATGTTAAGATTTTATGTTATTGCTTCAAGCCTGCCCAATTCGCCATTTGCGCCTGCGCAGCCAAATAATCCAACGCGGCATCGCGGAAGTCGTTGCGCGCCGAAATGTTTTCCTGCTCGATGCTGGACAATTCGTTGTATGCGCCCAAAACGTCGGTCAGTGTGCGGCGGGCGATTTTGAATTGCAGCTCGTAAGTTTTAACCACGTCTTTTTGAGCGGCAATATGTTGCGCGGCAATATCGGCACGGCGTTCGCTCTCGCGCATGTCGATTTCGGCAGTTTGGGTTTTCTCGGTAATGTCGCGCATAATCTGCTCGGATTTCGATTCGGCAGCAATCAATGCATCAGCATTTTTCTGCACATTATGGCGCGCGGCAACGTCCAAGACATTCCATGCCACATTCAGATAAAGCTGTCTGTTGTCGCGGTTCGCATTACCTTCCAAATTTACGGCGGGTAGACGTTCTGCCTTGGAAACGTCCAAATCTGCCTTCACGCTGTCGCGTTCTGCTACCTGCGCCCGATAGGAAGGATTGGTGTTGTTATCGACGGTTTTGAAACGGCGAACCAATGATTCCGCGCTGTCGTTGGCAAACGGATCTTCCAAATCTTCTGCCGTCAACTGCCGTCCGGTGTAGCGGGACAAGCGGCTCAACGCCAATTCCATCGTGCGTTGTTGTTGCGCGATTGATGATTCGACCTGCAACTGGCGCGCACGCGCTTCGATAAGTTCGGAACGGCGACCGCTGTCGTATTTCACAATAATATTCAAATCTTTCAGAAGATTATTGTGTCGAACCAAGCTCTGACGGTTAATGCGCAGGATTTCTTTTGCGCGTAATGCGGTCAAATAAAGTTTACCGATGTCGCTGCCCAAGCGTTCCTGATTTTCGAAATAACGATGATGGTAGTACTGCTCTCTGTTTTTATCGCGCCGTACCGCCGCATTGATGGCACCCCATGAATAAACATTCACAGTTCCGCGTATGCCGACACCGTCACTCATATCGCTGCTGGAATATTTGTTTTTCTGCGCCAAAACTTTGGTACCGGTCAGCGTCAACACAGGATAATGCCGAGCACGGGTTGCCTTTGTTGTGCTTTTTGCCGAATCTTCGGTCGCTTTCGCTTCCTTCACAATCGGATCGGACACCATGGCATCCCGCAAAATAGCCTTCAAAGGATATGCCTGCGCTGTTGTCGCACACACCGCCGCACAAACGGCGGCAGCAAGCTTGCCAGCGCGAAGGATGGACGACTCAGGACGATTCAAAAAAGTTTTTTTCTTCATATTATTCACAACAATACGGTTCGTCATTTATCAGATTGGCAGAGGGGTGGCCTATTGCAAATCAATTCTTTGAGCATATTATCATTAATCGGAATCCCTGTTTTCAGATTGCGATGAAAGGTAGTTATCTGCTCCTGAAAGTAACATGGATGATATTCCTACTATTGCTAAATCACGACACCGTATTAAAAACGAGCAAAAGGTCGTCTGAAAACGACCTCCTGTTTACAGATGTCCGCCAATGATTTGCAACATTTGCGCCAGTACTTTCGGATTGGCTGCCACAATATCGCCGCTTTCCAGCCAGCCTTCATTGCCGGACATATCGGTAACGATACCACCCGCCTCCTGCACAATCAGCGCGCCTGCAGCAATATCCCAAGGTTTGAGGTTGAACTCGAAGAAACCGTCCAAACGGCCGGCCGCTACGGCGCACAAATCCAACGAAGCCGCGCCTTCTCTGCGGCCTCCGGCCGTTCTTGCCAAAAAGTCTTTCAAAATAGCCAGATACTTGTCCATCATGCTTTGATCAACGACAGGGAAGCCGGTACCGATCAAGCAGCGGTTCAACTCAATGCGTGAAGAAACGCGGATACGGCGGTCGTTGAGCAACGCGCCTTTGCCGCGCGAAGCCATGTAAACGTCGTTGCGCTCAGGTGCGTACACCAAAGCTTCCTGCAACACGCCTTTGTGCAGCAGCGCCATAGAAATCGCGTATTGGGGATGGCCGTGTAAGAAGTTGGTCGTGCCGTCGAGCGGATCGATAATCCATTCGTATTCCGCAGAGGCTTTGCCGTGGGAGCCGCCTTCTTCGCAAGTGATTTTGTGATGCGGATAGGCTTCTTTAAGCGCTTCCACCAAAATCATCTCGGAATTGCGGTCAACGTCGGAAACAAAATCGTTGAATGCCTTGCTGTCAACTTTGACGGCATCCAGATTGCCGCTTGCGCGGATCATCATCTGCCCGGCTTTACGGGCGGCTTTGAAAGCGGTATTTAAAAACGGATTCATGGGTTTTCTTTCTAAATCAGGTAAAATACCGTCCGGCGCATCTGCACCGGACGCAACGTTTGCACGTTTCCGACGTTGTTAAAGAACATTTCAGACGACCTCTCAAGCTCAAAGGCGAAAGGTCGTCTGAAAACAAAAAGATGGCGTATTATACCCGATTCCCGAACAAACCGAAAACAAAACATGACTTCAGCCAAGCCCGAATTGCCCGACTATCTCGGCAACATCCGCATCATCCTCACCCGCACCAGCCATCCCGCCAATATCGGCTCTGCCGCCCGTGCTATGAAAACCATGGGGCTGCACAAACTCACCATCGTCGCCCCGAATTTAATGTCCACGCCGATGACCGGGCAGCCGCCCGTTTTCAATCCCGAAAACCCGCAAGACTTCCAACTGCCGGAGGAAAGTTTCATCCTTGCTTCCGGCGCGGCAGACGTATTGCACACCGCCGTCATTGCCGCTACGCTTGACGAAGCACTCGCCGACACCACACTTGCCTGCGCCCTTACCAGCCGCCGCCGCGAAATCACCGCCCCGCTGCAAACCCCGCGCGAACTGGTTCCCGAATTATTGCAGGCGGCACAACGCGGAGAACAAGTTGCCCTCGTCTTCGGCAACGAAACCTTCGGCTTGAGCATTGAAGAAGTACGGGCGTGCAACCGCCTGATGACCATCAACGGCAACCCCGACTATTTCTCGCTCAACCTCGCCCAAGCCGTTCAGGTCGTGTGTTATGAAATATTCAGTCAGACCGATATGCCCATGACCCACCTGCAACAGGAAGACCACGCCGCCACCCACGAGCAAATCAAAGGCATGGTCGCCCACATGGAAAGCGTCATGGACGACATCGGCTTCTTCAACCGCCGCAACAGCGAACGCCTGATGCGCCGAATGCAAAGCCTGTTCGGCCGCGCCAACACGCAAACCGAAGACATCGACATCCTGCGCGGCTTTTTCAATACCGTCAGCCATTGCTTGAAGAATAAAGACTGAAAAGGTCGTCTGAAAAATAGAACTGCACCCTAAAAGTCGGACATCCCATCCAACTTCGGGGGCAATTTTAAGACCAATATATAGTGGATTAAATTTAAATCAGGACAAGGCGACGAAGCCGCAGACAGTACAGATAGTACGGAACCGATTCACTTGGTGCTTCAGCACCTTAGAGAATCGTTCTCTTTGAGCTAAGGCGAGGCAACGCCGTACTGGTTTAAAGTTAATCCACTATACATTACATTTCAAATACCAAGTATTAATTCACTACCTGCATATGCATCAATTCAAACTCAGCAACAAATCTCTAAAAGCATTGGGATCTTTAATAAACGTCATTTCACCGGTTTGCGGAAAGTGAAAGTCTAAAAGACGCGACACCCAGAACCGGATACAGCCCGCTCTTTGGGCAATCGGGAAATATTCGCGTTCTTCATCAGACAAAGGTCTGATGCTTTCGTACCCCCTGATAAAAGCGTCTTGTAAGGAACTATCCAGCTTATTCTCCGCTGTTCTTGCCCAGTCATTGACGGCAATGGCCAGGTCATACATAAAATTTCCGTTGCAGGCATAGTAAAAATCGATAAAGCCCGCCACCTTCTCCCCATCCAATAAAACATTATCCTTAAACAAATCGGCATGGATAATGCCTGAAGGCAGATGATTACCCAGATTACCATCTAAATCAGCAATCTCCTTTTGCAGTAAAACCGCATCATCTTCACTCAATACCGGTAAAAGCTGACTGCAAGCATCGTGCCACCAACGGTCGTAACGCGGATTGACCATTTTTTGCGGGAAACTTTGTCCGGCAATATGCATTTTTGCCAACATGGCCCCTGTATTGAAGCATTGCATTTCCGTTGCCCAGCCGGTATCCGAGCCATTCAGGCAAGTAACCAGACAGGCAGGTTTGCCCACCAAGACAGAATCCAGCTTACCATCCTTGCGCACAATCGGAGCAGGACAAGCCACGCCATTGCTACTCAGATGCCGGCTCAATTCCAGAAAAAACGGCAACTCCTCTTGCTTCAATACCTCGAATACCGTTAAAACGTAACGCCCCGTCGTGGTGGTCAAAAAATAATTGCTGTTTGTAATCCCCTGCGCAATTCCCTGCAACGATACAAAACCGCCCAAATCGTATTGGGTCAAAAACGCCCGCATTTCTTCATCAGAAACACTTGTATAGACAGACATAGTGCAAACCTATCAATAGAAAATATAAGGGGCAATCATACCAAAAAATTCCCCTGCCAAACAGGCAAACGCCAAGCTCGCGCCATAGTCATAAAAAACAAAAAGGTCGTCTGAAAATATTTTCAGACGACCTTTTGCTTGTTGATCTCAATTAAGCTTGTTTATTCCAACGCTCAATCGATTCTTTAATGACTTGTTTCGCTTCTTCAACATCACCCCAGGATTCGACTTTGGTCGTACCTGCTTTTTTCAAGTCTTTGTAGTGGTTGAAATGGAATTCGATTTGCTTGATTAATTGTTGCGGCAAATCAGACAATGTTTTGTACGCATTGCCATTGTTGCGGTCGTCGGCAGGAACGCAAACGATTTTATCGTCAACCTCACCATCATCAACAAATTTCATCACGCCGATGACGCGCGCTTCCAGAAAAATGCCGGTAGCCAATGGCTGCTCTGTCACCAACAAGACATCCAATTCATCGCCATCTTCGTCTAAAGTCTGAGGGATAAAACCGTAGTTTGTAGGTTTGGAAAAAATTGCAGGTTCAACACGGTCAAGTTGGAAAGCCGCTAATTTGCGGTTCCATTCGATTTTATGATTGCTGCCTGCAGGAATTTCGTTCACAACATTAATAATGCCGCCATCGACATCACCCGGCGTCAAGATTTTATTAAAATCTGCCATTTTGCGCTCCTTATAAACAATTGCAAAAGTTAAACGCCGAAAGTATAACAAACAAAAGACATTTCTGGAAATGTATCGCTTTCCGCCTAATTCATGACGGCAAAATTCTTCCGAACATCTCAAAACCATGAACATAACGGCACAAGGCGGCATTGCTCACAAATTTTATTCGATTTATTTCTAGATTTATTTCTAGATTTATTTCTATGTTAAATGTACAAAAACAGTACAAAATAAAAATCGACTCCTATATCAGAGTCGATTTTTATCAGGCTTAATGCCTATCTATGCTTACAGAGCATCTTTCAATGCTTTACCGGCACGGAATTTAGGAGTTTTAGCAGCAGCGATGGTCAGAGGCTCGCCGGTTTTAGGGTTGCGGCCTTGACGTTCTGCGCGCTCACCAACGTAGAAAGTACCGAAACCGACCAGAGTTACGGTGTCGCCTTTTTTCAGAGCGTTGGTTACAGCATTGGTAGTGGCATCCAGAGCTTTTTGGGCGGCAGCTTTAGAAATGCCGGCTTCTTGAGCAATTGCTTCGATCAATTCAGACTTATTCACAATCAGTCCCTTCCTATCGTTGAAAATAATGAAATGCCCGAATACTCGGGGCTTCGTACTTTTGAGTACCTTTGCGCTTTATAGCAATTCTGAAAATACCGTGTCAAGCAAAAAATGCGGAATTGCCCTATTTTACAGGCTTTCAAGGCAAACCCGCATCTTTTGCAACACATTTTTTACAAAATCAGTGTTTGGTCGCTTTCGCCCTTGACTTAGGCTTGGCGGCTTCAACCTGCGCCTCTTCGGTACTTAAAGGCGCAACCCAAGGTGTCGGCTGGCTTTCCAATCCCAAAGCGAGGACTTCGTCTATCCATTTGACCGGATGGATGGTCAGGCCGGTTTTCACGTTTTCAGGGATTTCTTCCAAGTCTTTGACGTTGTCTTTCGGAATCAGGACGTGTTTGATGCCGCCGCGCAAAGCAGCCAACAGTTTTTCCTTCAAACCGCCGATTGGCAAAACTTCGCCGCGCAGGGTGATTTCGCCCGTCATCGCCACATCGGCGCGCACCGGAATTTTGGTAAAGGCAGACACCATCGCCAAAGTCATGGCGATACCTGCACTCGGACCGTCTTTCGGCGTTGCGCCTTCTGGAACGTGAACATGGATGTCTTTTTTCTCGTAAAAATCAGGAGCCAAACCCACTGATTCTGCACGGGAACGGACAACAGACCATGCCGCGGACACAGATTCCTTCATCACGTCGCCCAACTGGCCGGTACACTGGATCACGCCCTTGCCCGGCAACGCCACGGCTTCGACAGTCAGCAATTCGCCGCCGACTTCCGTCCACGCCAAACCGGTAACCTGTCCGATACGGTTTTCACTTTCGGCAACGCCGTAATCGAAGCGGCGCACGCCCAAGTAGTCATGCAGGTTTTTCTCATTGACTTTAACCGCCTTAGGCTTGGCTTTGCTGGTTTTTTTGGTTTCAGACGACCTCTTCTTATCTTCGTTCAAGGTAATCTGCATCACCACCTTGCGGCAGATTTTAGCAATCTCGCGGTCGAGCGAACGTACACCGGCTTCACGGGTGTAATAACGGATGATATCGCGTACCGCACTTTCTTCGACGACCAATTCGCCTTCTTTCACGCCGTTGCGTTTCATTTGTTTCGGCACGAGATACTGCATGGCGATATTGATTTTCTCGTCTTCGGTATAGCCGGACAAACGGATGATTTCCATGCGGTCGAGCAACGGAGTCGGGATGTTCAAGCTATTAGATGTGGCGATAAACATCACATCGCTCAAGTCGTAATCCACTTCCGCATAATGATCGGCAAACTTGTTGTTTTGCTCAGGATCGAGCACCTCAAGCAACGCGCTGGCGGGATCGCCTCGGAAGTCGCTGCCCAATTTGTCGATTTCGTCGAGCAGGAACAGCGGATTCTTCACGCCTGCTTTAGCCATGTTTTGCAGGATTTTGCCGGGCATAGAGCCGATATAGGTACGGCGGTGGCCGCGGATTTCGCTTTCGTCGCGCACGCCGCCCAAAGCCATGCGGACGTATTGGCGGCCTGTTGCTTTGGCAATGGATTCGCCCAAAGAGGTTTTACCCACCCCCGGAGGACCGACCAAACACAGAATCGGACCTTTGAGTTTGTCCATACGTTTTTGGACGGCGAGGTATTCCAAAATCCGTTCTTTGACTTTTTCCAAGCCATAGTGGTCGGCGTTCAACACCAAATCGGCTTTGGCGATGTCTTTGCTGACACGGGATTTTTTCTTCCACGGCAGCTCAAGCAAAGTATCGATGTAGTTGCGTACCACGGTGGATTCCGCAGACATAGGCGGCATCATTTTGAGCTTTTTCAGTTCGGACAGACATTTCTCTTCAGCCTCCTTGGTCATGCCCGCTTCTTTGATTTTTGCTTCCAACGCATCCAATTCGCCGCGTTCGTCTTCTTCGCCCAATTCTTTCTGAATCGCTTTCACTTGCTCGTTCAGATAATACTCACGCTGGGATTTTTCCATCTGGCGTTTGACGCGGCCGCGGATGCGTTTTTCGACCTGCATGATGTCCAGTTCGGATTCCAACTGGGCAAGCAGAAACTCCATACGGCCGATAATGCCGAAGGTTTCCAAAATCTGCTGACGCTGCTCCAGTTTCAACTGCAAATGCGCCGCAATCGTGTCCACCAAACGGCTGTTATCATCGATACCGTTGATGGTATTGATGATTTCGGCAGGGATTTTTTTATTCAACTTGGCGTATTGGTCAAACTGGGTAAGCAGCGTGCGACGAATGGCTTCAATATCGGGATTGTCCGCATCCGCATACTCGTTGACAGCTTCAACATGTGACAGGAACAATCCTCCGCTCTCTTCAATGGTCAACACCCTGCCGCGTCGGATACCTTCGACCAACACTTTTACCGTGCCGTCAGGCAGCTTCAACACCTGCAAAACCTGCGCGACCGTACCCGTACGGTGCAAATCAGACGCCGTCGGATCTTCGGTGTTCGGGTCGATTTGCGCCAGCAAAAACACCGGATCGTCATTCGCCATTGCCGCTTCCAATGCCGCAATGGATTTCGGGCGGCCTACAAACAGCGGCAGCACCATATGCGGATAAACGACGACATCGCGTAAAGGCAGGGTTGCCAGTGCGCTGTATTCCTCAAAATGTTTTTCTTTTGTCGGCATATTGTTCTCTACTTGGTAATAAATTCGGAATGTGGCTTAAATTGGGATGGAAAAGCGTATTTCAAGACTTGAAAAAGCCGATGTACGCTTCTATTTTTATCGGCAACTTTTTGCGATAAAATACACGCCGTTCGAGGTCGTCTGAAAGGCTGGAACTTTTCAGACGACCTCTCGGCATACAGCACATCAGGAGTCAGCCATGACCGACCAAACCTCACTCATCGAATTCCCCTGCCAATTCCCCATCAAAGTCATGGGCAACGCGCATCCCGAATTTGAAAAAAATATCTTGGAAACCGTCCGCCAGCACGCGCCCGATACCGAACCCCACCACATCACCACCCGCCAGAGCAGCAAGGGCAACTATACCGGCGCAACCGTCAAAGTAAACGTCGAAAGCAAAGAGCAACTGGACAAAATCTACCGCGCCCTGACCGATCACGAAATGGTGAAAGTGGTGTACTGATATGAAAATCGTGCAGAAAGGCATGGTCGAGTACCAACCGACTTTCGAAGCCATGAAAGCGTTCAACGCAGCCCGCGACGAACATACCGAAGACGAATTATGGGTGGTCGAGCATCCGCCCGTCTTCACACAAGGGCTGGCAGGCAAACCGGAACACCTTCTGATTCACGACGACATACCCGTCGTCCAAATCGACCGGGGCGGGCAAATCACTTATCACGGTCCCGGCCAGTTGGTCATCTACACCATGATCAACTTCAAACGACGCAAAACCAGCGTCCGCAATATCGTTTCCGCGCTTGAAAACAGCATCATCGCCACGTTGGCGGAATACGGAATCGAAGCGGCGGCAGACCCGAAACGCCCCGGCGTTTATGTCGGTGAGCGCAAAATCGCCTCACTCGGCTTGCGCATCAAAGACGGTTCCGTCTATCACGGCCTGGCATTAAACGTAAACATGGACTTAAGCCCGTTTACCCACATCAATCCCTGCGGCTATGCCGGCATGGAAATGACACAAATCGCGGATTTTGTCCAACCCTGTCCCACCTTGGACGAAGTTGCGCAAAAACTGACCGCACACCTCGAGACACAACTCACACCGAAAGCGAACAATTAATGAGCGAAATCAAAGTTGACGATCCCAAACGCGGCGTCAAACTCAAAGGCGCGGACAAAACCGCCCGCATCCCCATCAAAGTCGTCCCCCTTCAGGAAAAACTGAAAAAGCCCGAATGGATACGTGCCAAACTCCCGTCACGCAAATTCTTTGAAATCAAAGACATTTTGCGCGAACAAAAAATGCACACCGTTTGCGAAGAAGCCTCCTGCCCGAATATCGGCGAATGTTTCAGCAAAGGCACAGCGACCTTCATGATTATGGGCGACATTTGTACCCGACGTTGCCCGTTCTGCGACGTGGGACACGGCCGCCCGAATATGCTCGATCCTGACGAACCGAAACACCTCGCAGAATCCGTCAAAGCCATGAACCTGCGTTACGTCGTCATTACCTCCGTTGACCGCGACGATCTGCGCGACGGCGGCGCACAGCATTTCGCCGACTGCATCAAAGCCATCCGCGAAACCAGTCCGAACACCAAAATCGAAATCCTCGTTCCCGACTTCCGCGGCCGCTTGGACATCGCACTGAAAATCCTTGCCGAAACCCCGCCCGACGTGATGAACCACAACTTGGAAACCCATCCGAGCCTGTACAAAAAAGCCCGTCCGGGTGCCAACTATCAACACTCCCTCGACCTGCTGCGCCGCTACAAAGAAATGATGCCGCACATCCCGACCAAATCCGGCATCATGGTCGGCTTGGGCGAAACAGACGAAGACGTGCGCGAAATCATGCGCGATATGCGGGCGCACAATATCGAAATGATTACCATCGGCCAGTACCTCCAACCTTCAGACGGACACCTGCCCGTCTTGCGCTACGTCACGCCCGACCAGTTCAAAATCTTTGAAAAAGAAGCGTACGAACTGGGCTTCACCAACGCCGCCATCGGCGCCATGGTCCGCTCAAGCTACCATGCCGACGAGCAGGCTGCCGAAGCATTGCGCGAAAGTCATGGCGGCGGTTGCGGCCATCACTGATAACAAAAGGTCGTCTGAAAATTTTCAGACGACCTTTTTTCAAACAAGCGGCTTAAGCTTTATACGTCATACGTTCCCATTACGCTTGCGCTGTCCAAGATATGTCCCTGCATGGCGAAATGCAGGTCGTTGAAGCGGAAGCCGCGCGGCAGGTTTAATACGGTGTCGAGTGCGTAAACGATGAGTTCGTAGCGGTGGCGGCAGTTGGGCGGATACATGCCGCCGTAACCCGTGGCTTCTTCGATGTCCAACTTGCCCAACAGGCTCGCCCAACTGTTTGCGCCTTGCGTGTAGTCGGTGGCGGTCAGGCTTTCGTTTTCGGCAACGGAGGTGCGCTTGAGGTCGGCAATCAGCCAGTGTGTCCACACGAATCCGCTGGCGGTAATGGCGTCTTTGTCTTCCAAAACGACGGCAAAGGATTTCGTACCTTCGGGCGCGCCGCTGATTTCAAAGGGGATGGAGTAAGTCGGCATATTGTTCGGACTGAACTGGCTGCCGCGCTTGCCGTATTTGTCTTCAAATTCGCCGTTGACAATGGCTGAAGTCGTTACCTGCATAGTGTTCTCCTGTGGGGTTGGGAAAGGGGTCGTCTGAAAAAGGAAGGCTTGTTCAGACGGCGGGTGGATTGTCCGGTTTGCTATGGCTGCTGTTTTCAGACGACCTGTTTTTATACCTGCCAGTCTATCGGCGTTATCCCGTTTTCCTGCAAATAGGCATTGGCGCGGGAAAAGTGTTTGCAGCCGAAGAAGCCGCGATAGGCGGACAACGGCGAGGGGTGTGGCGCGCTAAGGACGAGATGGCGGCTGCGGTCAATAAATGCGCCTTTTTTCTGCGCGTGGCTGCCCCAAAGCATGAAGACGACGTGTTCGCGGTTTTGGTTGATTTGATTGACGACTTCATCTGTAAAGCGTTCCCAACCCAATGTGGCATGGGAATGCGCCTGCCCCGCGCGGACGGTCAGGACGGTATTGAGCAGTAAAACGCCCTGCTCCGCCCAATGTTGCAGATAGCCGTGTTGCGGGATACTGAAGCCTTCGATGTCGTCCGCCAACTCTTTGTAAATATTGACCAGCGAGGGCGGGACGGCGACGCCTTCGCGGACGGAAAACGCCAGCCCGTGCGCCTGTCCTGCGCCGTGATACGGGTCTTGCCCCAGAATCACGACTTTGACGTTACCGAATTCGGTCGCTCTAAAGGCGTTGAACACGTCTTCGGCGGGCGGGTAGATAATCCGTCCCATGCCGCGCTCTTCTTTGACGGTTTCGATGATGTGTTGGAAATAGGGTTCGGACTTTTCCGAGCCGATTGCTTCGTGCCAAGTTTGCATATTGATGCCTTCATGATCGTGAAAAATGATTATAACGCAGCAAAATGGAGATGACGCCTTTTCTGCCGACCTTCTATTTCCTCCGGACGCATAAAATATAGTGGATTAAATTTAAATCAGGACAAGGCGACGAAGCCGCAGACAGT
>CAUSKT010000004.1:0-62068 GCA_963532335.1 uncultured Neisseria sp.
GGCTTTCTTGGATGGCGGCTTCGACTTCGGAGTCGAGCGCGCTGGTGGCTTCGTCGAGCAGCAGAATCGGCGCGTCTTTGAGCATGACGCGGGCGATGGCGATGCGCTGGCGTTGGCCGCCGGAGAGTTTCACGCCGCGTTCGCCGACGTGCGCGTCATAGCCGCGCCGTCCTTTGGCGTCGGAAAGGTTGGGGATGAAGTCGGCGGCTTCGGCGCGTTCGGCGGCGGAAATCATTTCGGCGTCGGTGGCGTCGGGGCGGCCGTAAACGATGTTGTCGCGCACGGAACGGTGCAGCAGCGAGGTGTCTTGCGTGACCAAACCGATTTGGGCGCGCAGGCTTTCTTGGGTCACGCTGTCCACGTTTTGCCCGTCGATCGAAATCGTGCCGCTTTGCGGTTCGTAAAAGCGCAGGAGCAGGTTGACGATGGTGGATTTGCCCGCGCCGCTGCGTCCGATCAAGCCGACTTTTTCGCCCGGGCGGATGGTGAGGTTGAAGCCGTTGAGCAGCGGTTTGCCGGCTTCGTAGGAGAAATCGACGTGTTCGAACTTAATTTCGCCTTGCGACACTTTCAGCGGCAGGGCGTTCGGCTTGTCGAGGATGGTTTGCGGTTTGGACAGGGTTGCCATGCCGTCGTTGACGGTGCCGATGTTTTCAAACAATCGGGCGGATTCCCACATGATGTATTGCGACAGGCCGTTGACGCGCAACGCCATGGCGGTGGCGGTGGCAACCGCGCCGACGCCGACTTGTCCGTGATACCAAAGCCAGATGCCCAGCGCGGTCGTGCCGGCGGTCAGCGAGCTGTTGACGATGAAGCTGCAAGTGTGCAGGAGCGTCGCCAAACGCATTTGGGCGTGTACCGTAACCATAAATTCTTCCATCGACTGCTTGGCGTAAGCCGCCTCGCGCGCGCCGTGGGAGAAGAGTTTGACGGTGGTGATGTTGGAATAGGCGTCGGTAATGCGGCCGGTCATCAGCGAGCGCGCATCCGCCTGACGCGCGGCGGTTTTCCCAAGCTTGGGAATCAGGAAGCGCATCACTAAGGCGAAGCCGATAATCCAGCCGATAAAGGGCAACAGCAGCCAGCCGTCGAACGCAATCAGAATCACGCCGGACGTGATGAAATACACCAGCACATACACAACCATGTCGGCGACCGTCATCACCACGTCGCGCATCGCCAGCGCGGTCTGCATGACTTTGGCGGACACGCGGCCGGCAAATTCGTCCTGATAGAAACCGAGGCTCTGCCCCAGCATCAGGCGGTGGAAATTCCAGCGCAGGCGCATGGGGAACACGCCTTGCAGGGTTTGCAGGCGCACGTTGGATGCGAGGAAGGTCCAGAGGGCGAAAAACACCATCATCGCCGCCATCGCCGTCAACGCCCAGCCTTTTTCGGCAAACAGGGTGGCGGGCGTGTATTTGCCGAGCCAGTCCACGACTTTGCCCATAAATTGAAACAGCAGGGCTTCCATGATGCCGATACCGGCGGTAAACACCGCCAAAACGGCAATCCATTTGCGCAGGCCTTCGATGTTGCTCCAGATAAAACGCCACAGCCCTTTTTCAGGCGTTTTCGGGGCGGCTTCGGGGTAAGGGTCGATTCGGGATTCGAACCATGAGAATATTTTTTGAATCATTGTATTGGGTTTAATTGAGAGAGAATGGATTTCAGACGACCTCTACGGTGGGGACAGGTCGTCTGAAAACAAGTATCGGGAGTTAAAGGCATTATTTTACGGGAAAAAACGGCGGGAAGACACCGTAAAGAAGTCGGGACGGGCAAAGTGCCGTGATTGATGAGGGGTCGTCTGAAATAGCGTGCCGATAAGGAATACGGCTTTTATAGTGGATTAACTTTAAACCAGTACGGCGTTACCTCACCTTAGCTCAAAGAGAACGATTCTCTAAGGTGCTGAAGCACCAAGTGAATCGGTTCCGTACTATCTGTACTGTCTGCGGCTTCGTCGCCTTGTCCTGATTTTTGTTAATCCACTATATATCCGTCCTTATATGGTCAAATCGCCGCTGAAATCCGTATCAAACCCATCGGCGTATCGGCTTATATCCATTCCAATTTTATTTTGAACGGACTGAAGCCAAAAAACAAAACCGAAAAAAATGTGCTTGTTCTCAGGCGTCACGCCGAATATGCCGTCACTTTGATGCGAAATTTGCAGGTCACTCAATATAGACAAGAAGTTGTCCAGATTTTGCCTGATGTCTTCTATAGTGGATTAAATTTAAATCAGGACAAGGCGACGAAGCCGCAGACAGTACAGATAGTACGGAACCGATTCACTTGGTGCTTCAGCACCTTAGAGAATCGTTCTCTTTGAGCTAAGGCGAGGCAACGCCGTACTGGTTTAAAGTTAATCCACTATATCTCGCTTTTTTGAAGTTCCTCAATCAACAGGACTTCATTATCCAGACCAATAATGGTGGGCAACTTGGTCAGTTTTTCATAAATCGCTTTCACAGACATTTTTCAATACCGGTAAACCCGACGCGCGGGATACGGGCGCGGGTAAGGCGGGTAGGGATAGCCGTAGCGGTGTACCGGCTCGCTGTCCTGATAGATGACGGTCGTTCCCGGCGGGGCGTTGACGGTAACGGTTTTGTTGATGGTGGTTTGGGAATGGACGGGCAGGTCGAGGACGGCGGTGCGGCCGTAAGGGGTTTCGGTGTAGAAACAGCCGCCAAGTGCGGTCAGCGTGAAGGCGTAGAGCAGGGGCTTCTTCATGGGATTCCTTCATTCAAAACGAAACGGTAAGGGGTCGTCTGAAACGTGGTTTCGATCAGTTTGAAACCGTTTTAGGGTTTTCAGACGACCCTTTTTATCGCCAACATCTTTAACTTTAAATACGGCATATCATCAAATTCCGTCATTCCCGCGCAGGCGGGAATCCATCGTAAAACTTGAGAAACCTTGATTTGAAAAACAGTTTCCAAATTTCAAAAATGGATTCCCACCGTAGCCTGTCCTCGCGTAGGCGGGGGCGGGAATGACGGTACCCGATAAGTTGCGTATCGAAAATAAAGTCATTTGACTATATCCGGCCGACGGGATGGGGGGGGGCGGTTTTTCAGACGACCTTCCCGCTTACCTTAACACAGTCTTCGCCCAGCGGCCGACCCATTGTTTCTGTTTAGTGTCGATATCGTTGCGGCTGGGCGAGTCGGTGTGTTTCGGGGCTTGGGCGAACTCGAAGACTTTGGGCAGCGGCGTGTTTTTCACGGCGGGATAGACCCACATTTCGGTCGGCAGGGCTTTTTGTACTTCGCCGCTTTGCAGCCACTGTACGAGTTTCGCTGCCAGTTCGGGCTGTTTCGCGCCTTTCAAGACTGCCGCGCCTTCGACTTGGCGGAACACGCCGCCTTTGAGGAAGAGGTTGCCGGTCGGCGGCACGCTGTATTTGCCTTTGGAGTAGTGGACTTCGGCGGCGGGGCTGGCGGCGTAGCTGACGACGAGCGGATACGCGCCGCCGTTTTGGGTGAAGTCGGTGTAATAGGCTTCACTCCAGCCTTTGGCAACTTTCACGCCGTTTTGACGCATCTGCGCCCACCATTTGAACGCGCCCTCTTCGCCCATGCCGCCGATGTTCGCCATCAGGAAGGCAAGTCCGGGCGAGGACGTGGCGGGCGAGGGCGTAACCAGCAGGTTTTTATATTCGGGGCGGGTCAGGTCCTGCAAGGTTTTGGGCAGCGGCAGTTTTTTCTGTTCAAACCATTTTTTGTCGTAATTGAGGGTAACGTAGCCGTAATTGACTGCCGCAATGACGGGCATCCCCGCTGAAACGGGCGCGGATTTGGGCTGCGCCGCCGCCAATATGCCTGCTTCGCGCGCTTTGCCGATGTTGGCGTTGTCCAAACCGTAAACCGCGTCGGCAATCGGGTTGGCCTTGCTGAGAATCAGCTTGTTGAGCATTTCGTTGCCGCTGCCCGCCTTGATAACGGAGACTTTGGCGTCGTTGGCTTTTTCAAACTGCGCAATGGCGGATTGGGGCAGGCTGAAGGATTTGTGCACGGCAAGGCGCACTTCGGTCTGGGCGGATAAGTTTGCCGAAGCCAGCAGGAGGGCGAGGGCGGATAATTTCAGTTTCATTCTCTAACCTTTGTACGGGTAAAATACGAAACATCATAACAAAATCCGCACCAACACACGACATGAACCTTTCCCCCGTTTGGCTCTTTGACCTCGACAACACGCTGCACAACGCCGATGCAGGCATTTTCTACATCATCAACCGTGCCATGACCGACTACATGGCGCAACGCCTCAAACTCTCTGAAGAAGCGGCATCCGACCTGCGTCAGGACTATTGGCACCGATACGGCGCAACGCTTGCCGGCCTGCAAATCCACCATCCCGAAATCGACATCCGCGAATTTCTGCGCGAAAGCCATCCCATCGCGCAAATCTTGGCAAAATTGCAGGGCATGGAGGGAACCGAAAGCGTTTTAGGTCGTCTGAAAGGACGCAAAGCCGTTTTTTCCAACGGCCCTTCGTTTTACGTCCGCGCTATCATCGGGGCATTGGGTTTGGAAGACCGTTTTGACGCACTCTTCGGCACGGACGACTTCGGGCTGCGCTACAAGCCCGACCCGCAAGCCTACCTGACCGTCTGCCGCCTGCTCGACGCCACGCCCGGACAGTGCATCATGATCGACGACAGCGCGGACAACCTGCACCAAGCCAAAGAGCTGGGCATGAAAACCGTATGGTTCGGCAGCAAAGCCCATCTCCTGCCCTTTACCGACGCCGTTGCAAAAGATATGCAGGCGCTCGTCGAATGTGCCGAAAAATTGTCGGCACTCGTCTGAAACCTTTACAATATCGGGTTTGAACAACGGCACCAATCCGCCCGACCACAAGGACAACCATCATGCGATACACCGCCCTCATCCTCGCCGCCGCAGCCGCCCTGACCGGCTGTACTTGGGAAACCTACCAAAACGAATCCGGCCACACCTCCCTGCGCCCCAAATACGAAAAAGGCACGCGCATCTATTACGAAGACGGCACCTACTCCCGCGATATGCGTTACAACCAATACCGCCCCGAACGCCGCACCCTCAAACCGCTGCACGGCGACCAAGAAAACGTACGCGGCACAACATGGAACAAACCCCAAGGCGCCGGACACGCCGCGCCCGAAACGCAAACTGAAGAATAATCCGCCCGCAGAGGTCGTCTGAAACCGTTTTTTCCGTTTCAGACGACCTCAAACATAACCGCCATCCCGTTCGTCCCCTATCTGCCGTCTTTCAAAAAGGAGAAAACCATGCGTTCCCTCGCCCTGATTTTCGTTACCGCCGCCATCCTGAGCGGCTGCACCACAGACCGCTACGACTTCGACAGCCGTCCCGCCGACACATCCGCGCGCACGCCCCTGAAGCCGACCACACTCGACCGCTTGGAACACGGCAGCCATGCCGACTCGTACCGCTGGAACCCCAAACCCAATAAACCATAACCCCCACGTCCGCACACCGAACCCAAATAAAAAGGTCGTCTGAAACCCCAAAACCCCGTTCAGAAGACCCCTAAATACCCCCTTCATCAACATTGCATTCGAGAAAGCCCATCATGTCCGCCACACCCCTCAACATCGTCATCCTCGCCGCCGGCAAAGGCACGCGCATGTATTCCAAAATGCCCAAAGTGCTGCACCGAATCGGCGGCAAGCCCATGGTCGAGCGCGTTATCGACACCGCCGCCGCGCTTCATCCGCAAAACATCTGCGTCGTCATCGGACACGGCAAAGACCAAGTTTTGGACACCGTCAAACGCGACGTCGTCTGGGTCGAACAAACCGAACAGCTCGGCACCGGCCACGCCGTCAAAACCGCCCTGCCCCACCTTTCCGCCGAAGGCCGCACGCTGGTGCTGTACGGCGACGTCCCCCTGATTGACACCGCCACCCTCGAAACCCTGCTCGAAGCCGCCGGCAGCGAAGTCGGACTATTAACCGACGTTCCCTCCGACCCGACAGGCTTGGGCCGCATCATCCGCGACAGCCAAGGCAGCGTAACCGCCATCGTCGAAGAAAAAGACGCCGACGCCGCCCAAAAAGCCGTCCGCGAAATCAACACAGGCATCCTCGTCCTGCCCAACGCCAAACTGGAAAACTGGCTGGACACCCTCTCCAGCAACAACGCCCAAGGCGAATACTACCTGACCGACCTCATCGCCAAAGCCGTTGCCGACGGCATCAAAGTCCATCCCGTCCAAGTGCGCGTCTCCCACCTCGCCGCCGGCGTGAACAACAAACTCCAGCTCGCCGAACTCGAACGCATCTTCCAAACCGAACAGGCGCAAGAATTGCTCAAAGCAGGCGTCACCCTGCGCGACCCCGCCCGCTTCGACTTAAGGGGTCGTCTGAAACACGGACAAGACGTCGTGATTGACGTCAACGTCGTCCTCGAAGGCGACATCGAAATCGGCGACAACGTCGAAATCGGCGCAAACTGCGTCATCAAAAACGCCAAAATCGGCGCAAACAGCAAAATCGCCCCCTTCTCCCACTTCGAAGACTGCGAAGTCGGACAAAACAACCAAATCGGCCCCTACGCCCGCCTGCGTCCGCAAGCCCGCCTTTCAGACGACGTACACGTCGGCAACTTCGTCGAAATCAAAAACGCCGCCATCGGCAAAGGCACCAAAGCCAACCACCTCACCTACATCGGCGACGCCGAAGTCGGCAGCAAAACCAACTTCGGCGCAGGCACAATCATCGCCAACTACGACGGCGTGAACAAACACAAAACCATCATCGGCGACGAAGTCCGCATCGGCTCCAACTGCGTCCTGGTCGCCCCCGTCACCCTCGGCAACAAAGTCACGACAGGCGCAGGCAGCACGATTACCCGCAACGTCGAAGACAACAAACTCGCCCTTGCCCGCGCCCGCCAAACCGTGATCGAAGGCTGGGTGCGTCCGGAAAAAGGCGATAAGAAATAAAGCAGTAAACCGCCCTGCGCAACTCGTTGCAGCAACAGCAATCTGTCCCTTCCCCCGTCCGGTGGGGGAAGGTTAGGATGGGGGTGGCTTTGCGACTTTAGGTCAAATCAAATTCGTACAACCCATAGAACCACCCTCTCCCCGGCCCTCTCCCGCCGGACGGGAGAGGGAGTGGATTACCAGTCGAAATGAGGTCGTCTGAAAACTCTGAGATTTGAGTTTTAAAGAAACTCGTTCCCGATTTTTTCAGACGACCTTTGATTCAATCAAAACAGACTTGAGATAACCCAAGTAGCGTGGGCTTTGCCCACGAAACCTACCATCTGACAATTCAAATCAGACAACAGCCGAATGGGCATCCATTTCGGCATTCGTTTCGCGGGCAAAGCCCATGCTACTCGTTGCTGCAACAGCAATCTGTCCCTTCCCCCGTCTAGCGGGGGAAGGTTGGGATGGGGGTGGCTTTGCGACTTTAGGTAATATAGTGGATTAAATTTAAATCAGGACAAGGCGATGAAGCCGCAGACAGTACAAATAGTACGGCAAGGCGAGGCAACGCCGTACTGGTTTAAATTTAATCCACTATAAAATCAAATTCGTACAACCCATAGAACCACCCTCTCCCCAGCCCTCTCCCGCCGGACGGGAGAGGGGGTAGGTTGCAGATAAAAACGAGGTCGTCTGAAAACTCTGAGATTCGGGTTTTAAAGAAACTCGTTCCCGATTTTTTCAGACGACCTTTTACTCAATCAAAACAGACTTGTGATAACTCAAGTAGCGTGGGCTGCGCCCACGAAATCTTCTATTTAACAATCTAAATCAGATAACAGCCGAATGGGCATCCATTTCGGCATTTATCTCGTGGGCAAAGCCCACGCTACGGATTGCGACAAGGCAACCTATCCCTTCCCCCCGTCCGGCGGGGGAAGGTTAGGATGGGGGTGGCTTTGCGATTTTAGGTCAAATCAAATTCGTACAACCCGTAGAGCCACCCTCTCCCCAGTCCTCTCCCGCCGGACGGGAGAGGGGGCAGGTTACAGATAAAAACGAGGTCGTCTGAAAGCTCTGAGATTTGAGTTTCAGACGACCTTTTGCTATCGATATGCCTCAAGACTCAAATATCTTGCATGATTTGTCCGTATTGGCGAAATGCTGCGCCTTGTCTTCACAAGTGCTTTCGATCGTTTCACACGATACTGTGACAAAGCTTTCGTTGATCTTCAATACCTTGGGATTTTGATCCGACCGCGCTACTGCCTTCAGGGTAAACCGCCCGTCCGGCGTACCTTTGGCGTCGCCTTGCACCTTGATGCAAAAATCGCCGATTTCCTTAATCGGCAAATCCGGCCATTGGGTGGAACTTTGTTTGAAACTTCCGTTTTTTTGATAAAAACGCTCCAGAAATTGGGCGTTTTCCAGCATGGCTGCCCGCACTTCCTGCAGCTTGGTATTTTCAACATATTTTTGGTAAGACGGGTAGGCAATCGACGTTAAAATCCCCACCATCATGATGGTAAAAACCAATTGAGACAAAGAAAATCCCCGCTGAATTTCCTTCATTCCGCCCCCTTTCGAAAAATAAACCGGACATTTCATCTTTATCGTTGTGTGGTATCAAAATGGGGATTGACGTTTTTTCACTTCAAAACCATACGGCGAAGTTGCCTTCGGCAAGCCCGAACTGTTTCTGAATCAATCCCTTATAAAATGTAAAATGAGGTCGGTATCTTATCGTCCTTATGGCGGGCGTTCAAACAATATCTGAATATTTCCTAGTTTACTATTTCTTGATGTATTTAATTCGCAACAGACACACCTGCGCCCGATTTATGCGGTGGACACACGAAGCCTGCCTGCGGGAACGGCTTTTGTCATTCGCGGTGGTAGGGATGGTTATGGAGGATGGAGACGGCGCGGTAGAGCTGTTCGGTCAGCAGGACGCGCACCATGCCGTGCGGGAGGGTGAGGCTGGAGAGGCGCATCATCATGCGGGCTTGTTGTTTGAGGCGGTCGGTCATGCCGTCGGCGCCGCCGATGACGAAGCAGACGTGTTCGCCGTTTTGCTGCCAGCTTTTGAGGTGTTCCGCCAGCTCGACGGAGGTCGGGGCTTTGCCGCGTTCGTCGAGGACGACGAGGAATGCGCCTTGGGGGATGGCTTCGAGGATGCGTTTTTCTTCCGCCGCCATGCCTTGTGCGGCGTTGACGCCTGCGCCGCGTTTTTCGGGTTTGATTTCTTTGAGGGTGTAGGCGACGTCGCGTCCGAAGCGTTTGGCGTATTCGCCGACGGCTTCGTCCACCCAGCGGGGCATTTTGGTGCCGACGGCGAGGACGGTGATGTTCATGGGTTTCCTTGGTCGGATGGGGTCGTCTGAAAACTTCGGTTTGGGCAAAGGGGGTAGGGCGTGCGCAATAAAGCCGTCTGTATGCACAGACGGCTTGGGATGATGGTTTAGTCGGCGGCGTGCCAGGGTTTTTGCGCGCCGGCGTGGAAGCTGGGTTTTTCGCCGCCCCAGAGGGTGTCGATGTCGTAGAAGTCGCGGACGGCGGGCAGCATGACGTGGACGACGAGGTCGCCTGCGTCAACGAGCGTCCATTCGCCGCTGTCGCCTTCGGTGCTGAGGATTTCGAAGCCGGCTTCTTTGAGGCTGACGGCGACGTTGTTGGCGAGGGCTTTGACTTGGCGGGTGCTGTCGCCGCTGGCGATGATCATGCGGGCGAACAGTGAGGTTTCTTCTTGGGTTTCGAGGACGGAGATGTCTTTGGCTTTGATGTCTTCGAGGGCTTCGACGGCGGTTTCGACCATTTTTTGCAGGTCTTGCAGTTCTTGTTCGTTCATTGTTTTCCTAATGGTGGGAATGAAATGGGGTTTGGACGGTATTATAACTTATCTGTATGAATTTACGCTATTTTCCGCTTTGGTACAGTTTGTGTTCGCGGATGTAGCGGGCGACTTGGGGCGGGAGGTCGTCTGAAAGTCTGCCGCTTTGGAGGGTTTGGCGGATTTGGGTGGAGGAGGTGTTGTGCAGGGGGGCGTTGAGGATGCGGACGCTGCCGTTTTGGAGGGCTTCGCCCAGCCAGGCGTGGAGTTCGCGCGGGGTTTGGTTGAGGTTGTCGCCTTGGCGCATGGCGACGGCGATGTGGGTTTGGCGCACGAGGGTCTGCCATTTTTTCCAAGTGTGCAGTTTCATGAGGCTGTCGCTGCCCATGAGCCACCAAAGTTGGGCGGCGGGGAATTGCTGGCGGAAGATTTGGACGGTGTCGAAGGTGTACGTTGCGCCGTCGCGGACGATGTCGCAGTCGCTGGCGGCGAAGCGGGGGTCGTCGGCGATGGCGAGTTCGGTCATGATGAGGCGGTCTTGGGCACAGGCGCGGGACGGGTCTTTGTGGTAGGGGTCGCCTGCGGGCAGGAAGACGACGGTGTCGAGTCCGATTTCGTCGGCGAAGGCGCGGGCGATGTGGAGGTGGCCGTTGTGGATGGGGTCGAAGGTGCCGCCGAAAAGTCCGATGTTTTTCATGGGTGTCCTTGGGTGTGGGGTGTGCGCTCTGTTTGGGTTTCAGACGACCTTTCGGGTTTATGGGTTGGCGGGGTCGTCTGAAAGGCTTTTTGCCTCGGGGCTGCCGTCGACAACCAGGGTGAGTTTGCCGGTGGTCGGGTGGATGACGAGTCCGTGGACGGCGATGTCGGCGGGCATGAGCGGGTGGTTGCGGATGACTTTGACGGTGTGGCGGACGCTGTCTTCTACGTTGTCGAAACCGGTCAGCCAGTCGTCGAGGTCGATGCCGGCGTTGCGCAGGGTTTCGATGCGGTCGTCGGGAATGTCGCTTTCGTGTACTTTTTCAAGGAAACCGGCGGCGTTCAGCCCCTTCATGCCGCAGTCGTGGTGGGCGATGACCATGATTTCTTTGACTTTGAGTTCGAACACGGCGACCAAAAGGCTGCGCATGACGGAACCCCAGGGATGGGTAACGACTGCGCCGGCGTTTTTGATGAGCTTGGCATCGCCGTTTTTCAGTCCGAGCGCGTCGGGCAGCAGCTCGATGATGCGCGCGTCCATGCAGGACAGGATGGCCAGTTCGCGGCCAGGATATTTGTCAGTGAAATATTTTTCGTATTCGCCCGATTCGACAAAATTTTGGTTATAGGCGAGAATTTCGCTCAATTCGCTCATGGTGTTGGACCTCCGACAGAATGGGACGATTATAGCGGTTTTCGGGCGGTTTGGCTTTGCAGCGTGCGCTGCCTGATTGCGGGCGGGACTGGTTGCAAATTGAAGCGGAGCAGATACAATCTGCTTTATGATTATGTATTGATTGGATTGAGGAACAGCCATGTCTTCGCGCCCTTGTTTTTCCGAAACGATCGACCGCCGCACCCACGACGCGCTCTACGATTGGGCGCGGGCAAGTTACGGCGCGTCGGACGACTGGAACACGCTCTATCTGAACGGGCTGGCTTTGGGTCGTCTGAATCCGTTTTGGCGCGAACGGATCAAACAGGACTGGCAGGAAGGGCTTTCTGAAATTTCAGACGACCTCTGCCTGCAAACGGACAACTGGCTGGCGATGGGCGACAGTTTGCAGCATTTGGCGCACGAATGGAAAAGCCTCGGACTGCTGCACGGCTGGCGCGACGAAAAGTTTGACGTGTGCGACGACGCGGGCAAGGTTCTCTTTGCGTTGGAACGCGCCGCCTTCCGCCCGTTCGGACTCATGAGCCAAGCCGTCCACCTCAACGGACTGGTGCAAACCGACGGTAGCTGGTATTTTTGGATAGGCCGCCGCAGTCCGCACAAAGCCGTCGATCCCGACAAACTCGACAACCTTGTCGGCGGCGGCATTGCCAGCGGCGAAACCCCGTTTGAAGCCGTCTGCCGCGAAAGCGAAGAAGAAGCCGGACTGATGCCGCCCGCCCTAGCCGCCCTCCGCCCCGCCGCCCGAATCCACAGCCTGCGCCCCGTATCGCGCGGCATCCACAACGAAATCCTGCACATCTTCGACATCGTCCTGCCCGAATCCGTCCGCCCCGAAAACCAAGACGGCGAAGTCGCAGGGTTCGAATTGATGAACGTTTCGCAACTCGTCGAAACCATGTTGTCCCAAACCATGATGCACGATGCCCAGCTCGTTACCCTCGAAGCCCTCAAACGATACGGCGTGCTCGACAGGCAGCATCCGCTAAGCCTTTGGCTGGAAAGCCTTTGCCGCTGAACGCCGAAAAATAAAACAGTACAAAACCATTAACGCCCCGCCGTTTTCCTTTCCCGATTCCCGAAAAGGTCGTCTGAAACCCATGCTCCGACTTACCGACATCTGCAAACGCTTCGACAGCAAAACCGTCGCCGACCGCATCAGCCTGACCGTCTCCGCAGGCGAAACCCTTGCCGTCCTCGGACGTTCCGGTTGCGGCAAATCCACCCTGCTCAAAATCATCGCAGGCATCGTCAAACCCGACAGCGGCGAAGTCTGGCTGGACGGGCAGGACATCACCGCCGTCCCGCCCGAAAAGCGCAACGTCTCACTGATGTTCCAAGACTATGCCCTGTTCCCGCACCTGACCGCCCAAGAAAACGTCGGCTTCGGACTCAAAATGCGCCGCCTGCCCAAAGCCGAAATCGAAGCACAAACCATGCAGGCGCTGCGCGACATCGGTTTGGAAAACGAAGCCCGCCGCAAACCCGGCAGCCTCTCCGGCGGCGAACAGCAACGCCTCGCCCTCGCCCGCGCCCTGATTATCAAACCGTCCCTGCTCCTCTTGGACGAAGCCTTCTCCAGCCTCGACACCCACCTGCGCCACAACCTCTACCGCCTGACTGACGAGAGCATCCGCCGTCAAAACATCCCCGCCGTCCTCGTAACCCATTCCCCCGAAGAAGCCGCCGCGCTGGCAGACCATATCGCCCTCATGCACGAAGGGCGCATCCTCCAATACGGCACGCCCGCCGAACTCTTCCGCCGCCCCGCCGACGCCCAAGCCGCCCGCCTGCTCGGGCTGCCCAACACCGACGATGCGCGCCACATCCCGACACACGCCATCCGTCCCGACCCGCAAGGTACACCCTGCCGCATCCTGTCCCTCACCCCCTTGCCCGACAGCCTGCGCCTGACCTTCGCCCACCCCGAATACGGCGAACTGACTACCCTTCTGCCCGCCGGACACTTACCTGTCGGCGATACCGTGCCGATACATATCGATAAAGGACAAATCGTCTGGTTTGAACCGTCGCGATGATGTTTCGTGTCCCGCCTTAATCGTTGCGTCCGAACATAGAAAAAGGTCGTCTGAAAATTTTCAGACGACCTTTTATGTCAACGCATCAAGGCGTTATCAAATATTGGTTTCCAGATAAACGACTTGGGTTTGCAGATATTCTTCCAAACCGTGTTTGCCGTCCGCGCCGCCGATACCGGATTTTTTCCAACCGGCATGGAAGCCCTGCATGGCTTCGAAGTTTTCGCGGTTGATGTAGGTTTCGCCGAATTGCAGGCGGCGGGTAACGTAGAAGGCTTCGTTCAGGTTGGTGGTGTACACGGAGCTGGTCAGACCGAATTCGCAGTCGTTTGCCAAGGCGATGACTTGGTCGAGCGTGTCGAAAGTGGCAACAGGCAGGACGGGACCGAAGGTTTCTTCCTTCATGATGTCCATGTTGTTGTCGGTGTCGGTCAGCAGGGTCGGCTCGAAGAAATAGCCGCGTCCTTCAGCGCGTTTGCCGCCGCAGACCAGCGTCGCACCTTGTTTGACGGCGCGTTCCACTTTTTCGGCAACGGCTTTGACGGCGCGCTCTTCAATCAGCGGGCCCATTTCCAGCGCGCCTGCTTCCGCTTCGGCAGGGTTGCCGTAGCGCACGCCTTTCATGGCGGCGGTCATTTTTTCAATGAACGCGTCTTTCAGGCTGCTGTGGACATAGACGCGCTCGGCGCAGTTGCAGATTTGACCGGTGTTGCCGACGCGCGAAGCCAAGATGGATTTCACTGCCAAGTCCAAATCCGCATCTTTCAAAACGATGGCGGGCGCTTTGCCACCGAGTTCCAGCGAGACTTTGGTGATGTTGGCGGAAGCGGCTTCCATCACTTGGCGGCCTGCTTCGACGGAGCCGGTCAGGCTGACCATATCGACTTGCGGATGGGCGGACAAGGCATTGCCGATTTCCGCGCCGGGACCGTTCACCACGTTGAACACGCCTGCGGGCAGTCCGACCGCATCGACGATTTCGGCGAAAATGTGGCAGTTGATCGGGGTCACGCTGCTGGGTTTGACGACGATGGTGTTACCCGTGACCAAAGCAGGGCCCATTTTGCGGGCAATCAGGAAGAAGGGGAAGTTCCACGGCAGGATGCCTGCCACGACGCCCAGCGGACGTTTGAACAATAAAATGTTTTCGCGCGGGCGGTCGCTTTGGATGATTTCGCCTTCGTAACGGCGCGCCCATTCGGCTTGGTAATCGAGATAGTCGGTGGTGAACATGACTTCCACGCGCGCCAAGTCTTTGGTTTTGCCGCCTTCGGCAACGATGGTGTCGGTCAGCTCGTCGGCGCGTTCGCGTATGCCTTGGGCGATTTTGCGCAAATACGCGCCGCGTTCGACCGCAGGCAGCCGCTCCCATGCCGGTTGCGCCGCACGCGCCGCCGCTACGGCGCGGTCAACGTCCGCTTTGCCGCCTTTGGGTTCGCGGGCGATGGTTTCTTCGGTGGAAGGGTTCAATACGTCGCGCCACTCGCCGTTGAAATCGTTTTCAAAGCGTCCGTTGATGTACATGGCCAATTGTTTCATTTCAAGTTCTCCTGTTGTTGTAGTCGTGTGTAGTCAGTGTATGCCTTTTATGCCGCCGCTGCAATGGAAATGCTGTTTGAAAATGCAAATTTAATATAGTGGATTAACTTTAAACCAGTACGGCGTTGCCTCGCCTTGCCGTACTATCTGTACTGTCTGCGGCTTCGTCGCCTTGTCCTGATTTAAATTTAATCCACTATAATATGGACGTTTGTTTTCAGACGACCTTTTGCTTTTTTATGTGCAAGGCTGTAAGGTTTGAACATTCCCAACGTCTAATCATACAAACCGTCCACACAGGAAACATTAGAGATGAAACCCCGTACCTTCTTTTCCCTTTGCGCCAAGTTCAGCTGTCTGTTTGCGCTGGGCGCTTGTTCGCCCAAAATCGCCGATGCCGAAGCCGCGACCGTGCCGCACACTTTGTCCACTTTGAAAACCGCGGACAACCGCCCCGCCGATATTTATTTGAAAAAAGACAAACCCACCCTGATTAAATTTTGGGCGAGCTGGTGTCCTTTGTGTCTGTCCGAATTGGGACAAACCGAGAAATGGGCGCAGGACAAGCGGTTCAGCTCTGCCAACCTGATTACCGTCGCGTCTCCGGGCTTTCTGCACGAGAAAAAAGACGGCGACTTCCAAAAATGGTATGCCGGTTTGAACTATCCCAAGCTGCCCGTCGTGACCGACAACGGCGGCACCATCGCCCAAAGCCTGAATATCAGCGTTTATCCCTCGTGGGCATTGCTCGGTAAAAACGGCGACGTGCAGCGCATCGTCAAAGGCAGCATCAACGAAGCGCAGGCATTGGCGTTAATCCGCGACCCGAATGCCGATATAGGCCGTCTGAAAAATGCGTTCTACAAACCCGACACACAGAAAAAGGATTCAAAAATCATGAACACGCGCACCATCTACCTCGCCGGCGGCTGCTTCTGGGGCTTGGAAGCCTATTTCCAACGCATAGACGGCGTGGTTGACGCCGTATCCGGCTACGCCAACGGCAAAACGCAAAATCCGAGCTACGAAGACGTGTCCTACCGCGACACTGGCCATGCCGAGACCGTCAAAGTCACCTACGATGCCGACAAACTCAGCCTCGACGACATCCTGCAATACTATTTCCGCGTCGTTGACCCGACCAGCCTCAACAAACAAGGCAACGACACCGGCACGCAATACCGCAGCGGCGTGTACTACACCGACCCCGCCGAAAAAGCCGTCATCGCCGCCGCCCTCAAACGCGAGCAGCAAAAATACAAACAGCCCCTCGTCGTCGAAAACGAGCCGCTGAAAAACTTCTACGACGCCGAGGAATACCATCAGGACTACCTGATTAAAAACCCCAACGGCTACTGCCACATCGACATCCGCAAAGCCGACGAACCGCTGCCGGGCAAAACCAAAGCCGCCCCGCAAGGCAAAGGCTTCGACGCGGCAACGTATAAAAAACCCAGCGATGCCGAACTCAAACGCATCCTGACCGAAGAGCAATACCAAGTTACCCAAAAAAGCGCGACCGAATACGCCTTCAGCCACGAATACGACCATCTGTTCAAACCCGGCATTTATGTGGACGTAGTCAGCGGCGAACCCCTGTTCAGCTCCGCCGACAAATTCGATTCCGGCTGCGGCTGGCCGAGCTTCACCCGCCCGATTAACGCCGCCGCCGTTACCGAACACGACGATTTCAGCTACAACATGCGCCGCACCGAAGTGCGCAGCCATGCCGCCGATTCGCACTTGGGACACGTCTTCCCCGACGGCCCCAAAGACAAAGGCGGCCTGCGCTACTGCATCAACGGCGCGAGCCTGAAATTCATCCCACTGGAACAAATGGACGCGGCAGGCTACGGCGCGTTGAAAGGCAAAGTGAAATAAAGGCGCGATAACACGAAAGGTCGTCTGAAAAACAAAAATCAGTTTTCAGACGACCTTTTTACCGCCGCGATGCCTTGTTTCTTCTGCCGACAGCTAGAAACGCGGATTGCTGGCGAATAAGGTTTGAAACGATATAGTGGATTAACTTTAAACCAGTACGGCGTTGCCTCGCCTTAGCTCAAAGAGAACGATTCTCTAAGGTGCTGAAGCACCAAGTGAATCGGTTCCGTACTATCTGTACTGTCTGCGGCTTTGTCGCCTTGTCCTGGTTTAAAGTTAATCCACTATAAAAGGACGCATGATGCGTCCTTTTTGTCTTTGACACGTCGTCTGAAACCCGACGACGAAGAAACCGTCAATCTTCTTCCCCTTCCGACAAACCTTTATCCTGCAAGGCGGATTCTTGGGCGGTTTCCACCAAATCGCGTTGCAGGCGTTTGGTGGTTTTCACGCCCAGCGCGCGCAGTTTTTCAGCGCGGCTGACCAAATTGCCCTTGCCTTGCGAGAGTTGTTTGAAGGCTTGTTGGAACTGGTTTTGCGCTTGGTCGATGTTTTTGCCGACGCCCTCAAGCGTTTGGATGAAGCCGGTAAACTTGTCGTAAAGCCTGCCACCTTCTGCCGCGATGGCGAGGGCGTTTTGGTTTTGCTGTTCGTTGCGCCAGATGTGGGCGACGGTGCGCAGGGTGGCGAGCAGCGTACTTGGGCCGACCGGCATGATGCGCTTGTCGAAACATTCTTGGAACAGGGCGGCATCGTGTTGCAGGGCGAGCAGGTAGGCGGGTTCGACGGGGATGAACATAAACACGAAGTCCAGCGTGCGCACGCCTTCGAGGTCGGTATAGTCTTTTTGCGACAGGCTGCGGATGTGGGCGCGGATACTGGCGACGTGGGCGGCGAGTTCGCGTTCGGCGGTTGCGGCGTCGGCGGCTTGGGTGTAGCGGACGTAGGCGGTCAGCGAGACTTTGGAGTCGATGACGATTTGTTTGCCTTCGGGCAGGTTGACGAGGACGTCGGGCTGTAGGCGGCGCGCGCCGTCTTCTTCTTGGCGGACGGCAGTGGCTTGGACGGTGTATTCGCGTCCTTTTTGCAGGCCGGAATGTTCCAAAACGCTTTCCAAAATCATCTCGCCCCAGTTGCCTTGGGTTTTGTTTTGTGTGCCGGTGAGCGCGTCGGTGAGGGCTTTGGCATCGCTGTGCAGTTGGGTATTGAGGGTTTGCAGGCGTTTGAGTTCGTTTTCGAGGGTCAGCCTTTCGCGCGCTTCTTTTTCGTAGGTTTGCTGAACCAGCTCGCTGAAGCCGTGGATGCGTTCGTTGAGCGGGGTCAGCAGTTGGCTGAGGTGGTCGCGGTTTTGCTCGGTGAAACGGCGGCTTTTCTCTTCCAAAATGGTGTTGGCAAGGTTTTGGAACTGGTCGCCCAAGCTTTGGCGGGCTTCGGCAAGGAGCTTGAGCTTTTCGTCGGCGGCAAGGCGTTCCTGTTCGAGCTGGATGTGGAGGCGTTCGTTGCGGACGTGCAGGTTGTGCGCGTTTTCCTGAAGCTCGGCGTAATCTTGTTTCAGACGACCTGCTTCCTGTTCTCGCTCTTGAAGATAACCGATTTGGCGTTCGGCGGCGGCGAAGCGGTTGCCCAATTCCTGCAACTCGCCTTGCAAATCTTGGACATGATAGCGCGCGTCGGCAAGCTCGGATGCGGTTTGCGCCTGATTTTGTTCGGCAAATTCAAGATGCTGGCGGGACTCGGCAAGCGATTGCATCAGGGCAAACTGCTGCGTCTGCGCCTTGTTGCGGGCGAGCAGCCAAGTGATGAGCGCGCCGGACAAAAAGGCGAGCGCGGCGGTTAGGAGGAGCGGGACATTCATAGGTCGTCTGAAAACGGAAAAAGCAAAAACGGCAATATAGCATGTTTGTAGGACAAGCTCGCTGCGCGCTTGAGTATAGTGGATTAACTTTAAACCAGTACGGCGTTGCCTCGTCTTAGCTCAAAGAGAACGATTCTCTAAGGTGCTGAAGCACCAAGTGAATCGGTTCCGTACTATCTGTACTGTCTGCGGCTTCGTCGCCTTGTCCTGATTTAAATTTAATCCACTATAGGATGAGGCGGAATGACTGATAAACCGATGCCGAACAGCGGTTCGCAGAACGCAGGGCGCAGCAGTGGTAGCGAATCAATTTGATGGGCGCGTAAACGGCAGCGCCGGACTAGAGATTTGATGAGCAATTTCACAAGAAAACAGCGGATTCAGGTTTGTCGGGCAGGGATTTTGGTTTCAGACGACCTGTTT
Organism: uncultured Neisseria sp.; assembly: GCA_963532335.1. Taxonomy (GTDB): domain Bacteria; phylum Pseudomonadota; class Gammaproteobacteria; order Burkholderiales; family Neisseriaceae; genus Neisseria. The sequence continues at coordinate 18,894 of CAUSKT010000004.1, forward strand.
TTGCCAAAAATGGATAGATCATTTAAAAAATGGCAATGGCGATTATAGTCTGAGGCTAAAAGACTAAAGGCCAAGCGGAAAAGTGTTGTTTTTTATCTAATTGAAAAATAAAAGGAAAATTTAAAAATTTTCTAAAATGATGTAATTTGGCAACAAAAAATCCGAGAGCATCTATTCTAAAATAAACAATTTGTAATCGGCTTGTAACTAAGACATCGGTGTCATTCTTCAAGACATCGGTGTCATTTTCGAAACTAAAAATAATTTATCAAAATAATTACATTAAAGCATTAATACCGCTATTTTCTTTACAAAAAAACTGTATAATTTATCAATTAAGGCGGTATCATGACACCTGTCGATATGGCAGACATGCCGACGACGAATGCAAATGTTGTTAAATAACATTTGATTAATATGTAAAAGGATTACCCGAAATGGAAAATTTATTGACCTTGGCCGCAGCCTCTTTAATCGGTATGGCCGGTGTTACCGCTTCAGCCTCTATGGTTGCCCGCAATATCGAAACCGCTGCAAAAAAATAATTTAAAAACAAACGAAATATTTTAAACGCTTCCCAAACCCCCACAAACAACCTTCCCGCCCGCGGCGGAGCGGCTTTCGGCTTTCAACCGATTCCGGCATCAGATGCCGGCACAAGCGCGAACCGCAGACCGCCAAGTTCGGCGGCGGGAACAAAAGAAAGAGAGATGACCATGAAAAACTTAATTAAATTGGCAGCCGCCTCCCTGATTGGCATGTCCGGTCTGACCGCCAGCGCGACGACCGCCGCCAAAAACATCGCCGAAGCCGGCAAATAATCAGCCGACCCGACGATATATTGGATTAAATTTAAATCAGGACAAGGCGAGGCAACGCCGTACCGGTTTAAAGTTAATCCACTATAACATCCGCAACACAAACACAAGAAAGAGACTCAAAATGAAAGAATTGATCAAACTCGCCGCCGCATCGCTGATCGGTATGTCCGGTCTGACCGCCGGCGCTACCCACATCGCCGACAATATGCGTACCGCGATTAAAAAATAAGCTCGGGCTGTTTTAAATCCCCAAGCTGTCGGAAGTCAAAGCAAAGGTCGTCTGAAAAGTTTCAGACGACCTTTTTTGATTGGGTCGGGTTTCGGGAAAAGGGCGATTTCAAAACGGGCGCAGCCATATCGGGTAAACGGTTTTCTTTCGGTCTGTCGGAAAAGCATGGGTTGCGGACTGTATGCCGCGTAGCCGAAAGCTGCTCTTTCCCATTCTTTTGCTATCGGGTGGAGGAAAAGACAAACCTGTCCGTCATGTTGAAAAGGGGTCGTCTGAAACTTTTCAGACGACCCCTTGGCATTGAATCGGGTGTTCAGGCAAAGGTTGAACCGAATAAAAAACCGACCATCCGTTTCGTCGCGGATGGTCGGTTTTATAGTGGATTAACTTTAAACCGGTACGGCGTTTCCTCGCCTTGTCCTGATTTAGTTAATCCACTATACAAAGCGTTATGCCAATTCCAGCTGTTTTTCCAAGCTTTCCACCAGATTGTCGTCCAGTCCCAAGGCTTGCGACAGGCGGCTGAGGAAGACGATTTCTTTACGGGACAAGTCTGCGCAGACCAATCGTGCCGCCAGATAGGTTTCCGCTGCCAATGCCTGATCGTTGCCGACGGCGGCGGCGAGTTCTTCTACCGTTGCCGGATTGGCGTATTCGGCGGCAAGCCATGTGGCGGTTTCGGGGTCGTCGCCGCTTTCACGGGCGATGACTTGTTTTTCCGCGTCGTCAATCAGACCGTCCGAAGCCGCGGCGGCAATCATGGTGCGCAAAATCACGCGGCTGTGTGTTTCGGCGAGCAGTCCGGCAGGCTCGAACGCGCCTTGCGGCACGGCTTCCTGCTGCTTGTTTTTCTGCCAGTTTTGATAACCCTGATACGCCAGATAACCCAAAGCCGCCACGGAGCCGACTTTGACCAGCGATTTGGCGGTTTTTTTCTTCATCAGCATGGACGCCAGTCCGCCGACCAAAGCGCCGCCGCCAAAAGAATTGAGCGGGCTGTCGGAAACGGATTTGCCGCTTTTTTGAACGGTTCCCAAGATTTGATTGAGCAGGTTGTTGAAGTTCATGATGATCCCCTCATGGTGGTCGGTTTGGGTCTGAAATGGAGGCTCGGGGTCGTCTGAAATCGGGATGGGGCGTTTCAGACGACCTTTTTTACACAAGGCTCTTAACCGCGTACACGCTCGATTTTCGCGCCGACTTTGCCGAGTTTTTTCTCGATGTGTTCGTAGCCGCGGTCGAGGTGGTAGATGCGTTCGACGATGGTTTCGCCGCCGGCGACCAAGCCTGCCATGACGAGGCTGGCGGAGGCGCGCAGGTCGGTCGCCATCACGACGGCGCCGGAGAGTTTTTCCACGCCTTTGACGAAGGCGGTGTTGCCTTCGGTGGTGATGTTCGCGCCCATGCGGTTGAGTTCGGGAACGTGCATGAAGCGGTTTTCAAAGATGGTTTCGACGACGCGGCTGTCGCCTTCGGCAACGGCGTTCATCGCCATAAACTGCGCCTGCATGTCGGTCGGGAAGCCGGGGTGGACGACGGTGCGGATGTCCACGGCTTTGGGACGCTGCTGCATGTCGATGGAAATCCAGTCGTCGCCCGCTTCGATGATCGCGCCTGCTTCGACGAGTTTGTCCAATACGGCTTCCATGGTTTTGGGGGCGGCGTTGCGCAGGACGACTTTGCCGCCGGTCATGGCGACGGCGCAGAGGAAGGTGCCGGCTTCGATGCGGTCGGGTACGACGCTGTGTTCGCAGCCGTGCAGCTCTTTTACGCCTTCGACGGTCATGGTTGATGTGCCGATGCCGCTGATTTTCGCGCCCATTTTGACGAGGCATTCCGCCAAATCGACGACTTCGGGTTCGATGGCGCAGTTTTCGAGGATGGTCGTGCCTTCGGCGAGGGTTGCCGCCATCAGCAGGTTTTCCGTACCGCCCACTGTTACCACGTCCATCACCACGCGGCAGCCTTTCAGACGGCCTTTGGCTTTGACGTAGCCGTGTTCGATGGTGATTTCCGCACCCATGGTTTCGAGGCCTTTGAGGTGCTGGTCGACGGGGCGCGAACCGATGGCGCAGCCGCCGGGCAGGCTGACTTGGGCTTCACTGAAACGTGCCAGCGTCGGGCCGAGCACGAGGATGGAGGCGCGCATGGTTTTCACCAGTTCGTAGGGGGCGCAGGTGTTGTTGACGGTGCCGCCGTTGATTTCGAATTCGTGAATGTTGTCGGTCAAAACGCGCGCGCCCATGCCTTGCAGCAGTTTTTGGGTGGTTTTGACGTCGGCGAGCATGGGTACGTTTTTCAGGCGCAGGGTGCCGGAGGTCAAGAGTCCGGCGCACATCAGCGGCAGGGCGGCGTTTTTCGCGCCGGATACGGTGATTTCGCCGTTGAGCGGGCCGTTGGCGGTGATTTTGAGTTTGTCCACAGTGTTTCTTTCGTTGTTAAGACAAGTCCCGACGGCGCTGCCGGCAGGACGGGATTCGTTTAGGTTCGGAATTATAAGGGATTTTGACGGTTTTTGCGGGCGGGCGGGGAGAATTCTTCCGAAGGGCGTTTATGGGGTATGAATGGTCGGAAGGGTCGTCTGAAAACTGTCGGGCGCAGTTTCGCAATGTCTGTTGGAACGCTGTCAAATCTGCGCTTTCAGACGACCTTTTTGCTGTGCGGCGGAATGAAGCCGCCGTTCCCCTCAAGCCTTGTCCGACAGGCTGTATCCGTCGGACAAGGATGGGCGGCGGGGTTATTCGGCACCGACGACGACAATGTGCAAATCTTCAGGTTTGACGCGGCGCTTCCAAGCGTCTTTGACTTGCGCCACGGTCAATTTGCCGATGGCTTTGGGGTAGGCTTCGAGATAGTCGTTGGGCAGGTTGTGATAACCGATGATGCTGAGGTATTTCACCAGTTTGGCGTTGGAATCGAAACGCAGGGGGAAGCTGCCGATGATGTTGGCTTTGGCTTGCGCCAGTTCTTCTTCGGTCGGGCCTTCTTCGATGAATTGTTTGATGACCGCCTGAGCCTGTACGAGCGAATCTTTGGTGTTTTTCTTCTGGGTGGAATAGGCGATGGTGAACATACCCGCTTCGGTCGCCGGTTCGAGGTTGCTGTATACGCCGTAGGTGTAGCCGTAACGGTCGCGCAAAACTTTCATCAGGCGGCTGTCGAAACCGCCGCCGCCGAGGATGTAGTTGCCGGCAACCAAGGCGTAATAGTCGGGGTCGTGGCGTTTAATCAGCGGCATACCGAGCAAGACTTGCGCCTGTTCGCTGGCAAACGGGATGTCGCGGCGTTGTGCCGGATTGGGTTTGACGGGCGGGACGCTGTGGGCGGCTTTGCTGCGGTCGGGCAGGCCGTTCAACACGTTTTTCACAAGCTGGTCGGCTTGTTTGCGGTTGATGTCGCCGACGATGGCGACGATGGCGTTGTCTTTGCCGTATCGGCTGCGGTGGAACGCGCGGATGTCGTCAAGGTTGACTTTGCGGATGCTCTCCGCGGTGACGTTGGCGCCGCGGCCGTATGGGTGGTCGGGATAGGCAAGTTTGGTCAGGGCGCGTCCGGCGGTAAAGTCGGGGGTGGTTTCCTGTTGCTGGAGGGTGGTCACCGCCTCTTTTTGACGGCGGTCGAACACGGCGGGGTCAAAACGGGGGTGTGTCAGGGATTGGTTGAGCAGTCCGGCGGCTTTTTTGAGCGTTTCGGGGCGGCTCAGGCTGCGCAAGACGGCGGCAGAGCTTTCCTGTCCGCTGCTGCTGTCGATTTGGGCGGCAATATCGTCGGCGGCGGCATTAAAGGATTCTTCGTCCAGCTTTTCCGTGCCGTCGGTCAGCAGGGCGGCGGTGAATTCCGCCACTTCGCTTTTGCCTTCGGGGTTGAACACGCTGCCCGCGCCTTTGAAGTTGACCTGCATATCGACGATGGGGTTGTCGTGTTGCTCGACCAAAAGGACTTCTGTGCCGTTGCCGGTGGTCCAGCGTTGGATGTCCACGCCTGCCTGCGCGGCGGTGGAGAAGGCGAGGGCTAATATGAGGGGAAGGGATTTCATCGGATATTCCTTTGCGGTTTAACCCGGTTGCCGGGGCGGAAGGGCGGTTTGGTGCCGTATTCCGTCCCGTTCCGAGTCATGTGCCACTTCGGGCGGGGTCGGTTCGGAGGTCGTCTGAAAACGGGAAAAGCGGTTTCAGACGACCCCTTTGGTCGGTTTATTTAGGTTGAGGCTTGTTTGCCGCCTGAACAATCGGGTGGTACAGGATTTTCGGGTCGGGCATCACGACCACGGTCGCCAGGCGGTCGTCCGTCAGCAGCTGCGCGGCGGCCTGCACATCTTCGACGCTGACGGCTTTCAGGCGGCGGCGGATTTCCGCTTCGTCGCTGTATTCGAAGCCGCGCGCTTCCAGCCGCCCGATGATGGAAGCCTGTGCTTCCATAGAGTCGCGCTCGTAGATTTCGGACGCTTCCGACTGCGCTTTGATGCGGTTCAGCTCTTCGGCGCTGACCCCGTTTTCGGCGATGTCTTTCAATTCGCGGCGCAATTCGGCGATGACGGCATCGACTTCGACGTTGTCCGCCGGCATGGCGAAGATGCTGAACAACGGCATTTCACGGCTGATCAGGTCGTAACTTGCGCCCGTACTCAAAGCCATCTGTTTGCCGCGTATCAGGTTTTTATCCAAGCGGCTGGACGAGTTGCCCGACAAGATTTCCGACAGGACATCCAGCGCATAGGGCAGTCTGTCGTCCAGACTTTCCAATCCGGGGACGCGGTAGTTCAAGCTGACCAAGGGTTGGCGCGTGACCACCGAGGTCGTCTGAAAATTCACAGGTTCGCGTTTGAACGGTTCGTTGGCAAGCATATTGCGGTCGGGCTGCTGTTTGGCGGGAATGTTGCCGAACAGTTCCGCCGCGGTTTTGAGCGTCTTTTTGGCATCGACATCGCCGACAATCACCAAAACGGCGTTGTTCGGCGCGTAATATTGCCGATACCAGTCGCGCAAATCGTCGGCTTTGAGCGTGTGCAAATCATCCATATAACCGATGACCGCGGCTTTCATCGAAGGCAGCGTAAAGCTGTTCAGATACACCTGTTCCCACAGCTTGCCGTCCGCCGTGTCTTCCGTACGTTGGCGGCGTTCTTCGCGGATGACGTTCATTTCATTTTGAAATTCTTCATCGCTGAAATTGAGGTTGTGCATCCGGTCGGCTTCGAGCTTCAACACTTCGGGCAGGTTTGCCGCCGCGATGTTTTCGTAATAAACCGTCTCGCTGCGGTTGGTGTAGGCATTGTTCTCTCCGCCCAAAGCGGCGACGCGGCGGTTGAATTCTCCCGAAGGTACGGCCTGCGTGCCTTTAAACATCATGTGTTCCAAGGCATGGCTCAAACCGCTTTTGCCCTGTTTTTCATCCACGCTGCCGACTTTATACCAAAGCTGCGACACGGCGACCGGTGCGCGGCGGTCTTCTTTCACAATAATCTTCAACCCGTTGGGCAGCGTTTGCGATACGGTCTGCGCCAGCGTGAGTACGGGCGCGGACAAAGCAAATATCAGGGCAAGATGGCGTAAGCTGTTCAATCTGGATTCCTCTCAGTCGGTCTGGCGCAGAGCAGGCTCTGCTTGAGTGCGAAATATTACCGAGAACGGGACGAAACGGCTGTCCGCCCGTTTCGGTCTGCGCTGAAGCGGGATCAATAAAAACGGTGATGAGGCCGCCGTTTTCGAGTGATTCTGCTTCAGCCCAAATATGCCGGAGAGACTTCAAATCAGGACAAGGCGCGGCAACGCCGTATCGCTTTGAAGTCAATTCTTTTATAGAACGTTGCAATGATAAACAGTTCCCATATGCGTAAACAAAAAGGTCGTCTGAAAATCAAAGATTGGGTTTTCAGACGACCCCTGCGTCACAAGATGGGCGTCACATTCAACCGGATTGTCCGTCCCCCTCCAATACCAATTCCATTACCGACACCGTCTCGCCGTTGTGCGGACAGGTCGTGATTTCACGCCAGCCGTATTTCTCGTAAACCGACTGCACGTCCGGCGTATAAAGGTAAAGCTTGGGTAGGCGCATTTGGTGGGCGGCGGCGAGGCAGTGTCCAATCAACAGGCCGCCCACGCCCGACCCTCTGTGTTCGGGCAAAACGAACACATCGCCCAGCCAATATTCGTATTGGGGAAACTCTTCCATATCGTGCCGTTTGAGCGCGGCAGAACCCAGCAGCGCGCCGTCCTTTCCGATGGCGGCAAACGCCAGCGGCAGGTTTTCACCGTTTAGGCATTCCGCGTAATAGGCGCGGATTTTCTCCATAGACGACCACGGCGCAAAGTCATGCCATTGCAGATAAAGCGCACGGGCGAGCGGTTCGACGTGTTCGGGGCGTAAAGGCGTGATGTTCATGAAGGGCATGATACGCCCGCGCCTTCCGCCTGAAAATGCCTCCTTTTTGCCGATACGTTTTCAGACGACCCCTGCTTAAATCAAAATGCGGTTTACCTGTGCAGCCTCAAACCTTTGCCATATGCCGTTTGACAAGTGTTTCAGATTCGGCTAAAACCAAAATATGTTTGGCATCGTAAACTCCTGTAAATCCGAATAAAACCTTTGGATACGGGCGTTTCCGCCAAACCCGCAGGGTGCGGCAGGCAATCCTTAGGCACGCACCCGCTCTAAGAAAAATATTGAAAATGCCGGTGGAGGCGGGCAGGTTTCTGCCGGGGCAGCCCGTCTGCCAAACCTCTGCCAACAGGAGAACTTTAATATGTCTGACAACCATTCCGCCCATAAGGAAAAAACCTTCTTCGGGCATCCCATCCAGCTCTCTACCCTGTTCCACATCGAATTGTGGGAACGTTTCTCGTTTTACGGGATGCAGGGTATCTTAATGATCTATCTCTATTACGCTGCCAATAAAGGCGGTTTGGGCATAGAAGAGTCGCTCGCCGGAGGCATCGTCGGCGCATACGGCGGCAGCGTTTATTTGTCTACCATCCTCGGCGCATGGCTTGCCGACCGGATTTGGGGCGCGGAGAGAACGCTGTTTATTTCCGGCATCGTGGTCATGCTCGGACACATCGTTTTGGCAATCGCACCGGGTCTGTACGGACTGCTATGCGGCTTGGTACTCATCGCACTGGGCAGCGGTGGTGTGAAATCGTCGGCAAGCTCGATGGTCGGCTCGCTTTATGAGGCGGATCACATGAAGCCGCTGCGCGATGCCGGTTTTTCCATTTTCTATATCTCCATCAACATCGGCGGCTTCTTAGGCCCGCTCCTGACGGGCTTGCTGCAAACGAAGATGGGTTTCCACTACGGCTTCGGCGCGGCGGCAGTCGGTATGGCTTTCGGGCTGTGGCGTTACTCTGTGGGGCGCAAACTTCTGCCGCATACGCCTGCGCCCAATCCGCTGCGTCCTGAAAAAGTGAAAACCGCGGTGGCAGTCGCCGTGTTGATTGTCTTGGTTATCGGCAGCCTGATTACCTCGGGCGCGCTCAATTTGGACAACTTCTCCAAATTCCTGCTCGGCACGGTCATTCTTACCGTCATTGCCTATTTCGCGCGTCTGCTCGGCAGCAGCCATGTGTCGTCTGAAAACAAACGCCACATCATTGCCTATATCCCGCTGTTTCTGACCATCTGCCTGTTTTGGTCGGTCTGGTTCCAAGTCTATACCGTGGCGACGGTGTATTTTGACAAAACGGTTGACCGCACCCTATTCGGCTGGACTGTCCCCGTCGCATGGAAAGACTCGATCCAAAGTATGTGGGTCGTCCTCTTCTCCGGCGTGATGGCGGCGATTTGGACGAAAATGGGCAAATATCAACCGAAAACCCCGTTTAAATTCGTGTTGGCGATGATTGTTGTCGGCATATCCTATCTTGGATTCGTACCGTATATTTCATCAGAGACACCCATGCCGATTATTGTGTTCGCGCTGATCTTGCTCGCCATCACCATAGGCGAACTGATGATCTCGCCGATTGCACTTTCCATCGCCACCAAAATCGCCCCGCCCATGTTCAAAACCCAAATGGTCGCGCTCAACTTCTTGGGCTTTTCGTTGGGCTTCACTTTGGGCGGCGTGTTGTTCAAAGAAGGATTCAACGACAAAGCCCCGCTGGATTTCTACTGGATGCTTTGCGGCATAGGCGTAATCACCGGTTTGGTATTATTGCTACTCGTACCTATTTTGAATAAAATGCTCAAAGGCGCGGATTAAATACTGATTCGTTAAGAAGGTCGTCTGAAATGCCGTTTCAGACGACCTATTTTTAAGGACTTTGAACCCATGAAACCCAATACCTTCCTCCTAATGCTCCTCCTGCTTGCCGGAGCAGCCCATGCCAACGACAGCACGGGTACAGTCAGCACGAGCGGCATCAAATATCTGAAAAATCCGCATATCGATATGCAGAGCGAAGATTTGTACATCAGCGAAAACCAGATTCGCGTGCATTACCGGTTTAAAAACACCTCCTCGCAAGACATTACCGAAACCGTCCTTTTCCCTTTGCCGATTGTTCCTTCCTTCACATATTCCGACTTTGCTGACACTAAGGGCTTGGTTGACAGCTTCCGAATTTACGCCGACGGCAAACCTGTCCGCCCGCAAGCCCACGTCCGTGCCTATTTTGAACGGCGTAACGGCTCGCTGGTGGACGTGACCGCCGATTTGAAAAAATGCGGTTTGAGCGATCAGGAACTGATGCACCCTTGGACGCAAAAGCAAGACGGTGAAAAAATCGACAGCAAAATCAGAGCCTGCCGCTCCGCCAAAGTCCAATCCATGCTGCCCAAGCAGCCGGATGAACTGCCCGATTGGTCGGCGCAGATTGTTTACAGCTGGAAGCAAACCTTCAAAGCCGGCAGCGTCACCGAAATCAAACACCAATACACCCCGCTGGTCGGCGGCAGCTTCCTGCCTTCGCTCAAAGCCAAAGACAGCAAAGCATTTATTGACGCTTACTGCATGGATGAAAACTTCCTCAACAACTTTAAAAATGTGAAAGAAGAAAAGGTCTATCACCATTTGGGCTATATCCTGACCACAGGTGCCAACTGGGCAAAACCCATCGGTAAATTCACCCTGACCATAGACCGCGAGCCCAATACCGTGATTTCGCTTTGTTGGGACAAATCCTTGCGCAAAGTAGGGCCGAACCGCTTCCAAGCAGTCAAAGAAAATTTCCTGCCGAAAAAAGACTTGGACATTATTTTCGTTTACGAAAAACCCTAAGCGGCATACATATAGTGGATTAACTAAATCAGGACAAGGCGAGGCAACGCCGTACCGGTTTAAAGTTAATCCACTATAAAAGGTCGTCTGAAACCTTGTTTTAGGGTTTCAGACGACCTTTTGCTACAATAAGGCTTTTCCGTTTTGCAAGGCATTCCCATGAGCAAATCCGCCGTTTCCCCGATGATGCAGCAGTATCTCGCCATCAAATCGCAGCACGCCGACAAGCTGGTGTTTTACCGCATGGGCGATTTTTACGAGCTGTTTTTGGATGACGCGGTGGAAGCGGCGAAGCTGTTGGACATCACCCTGACCACGCGCGGGCAGATGGACGGCGTGCCGATTAAGATGGCGGGCGTGCCGTTTCACGCGGCGGAGCAGTATCTGGCGCGGCTGGTGAAGATGGGCAAAAGCGTGGCGGTGTGCGAGCAGGTGGGCGAAGTCGGCGCGGGCAAAGGGCCGGTGGAGCGCAAAGTCGTGCGCATCGTTACGCCCGGCACGCTGACCGATGCGGCGTTTTTGGAAGACAAGGAAACCAACCGCATCGCGGCGGTGAACGCGGATAAAAAACATATCGCCATCGCGTGGGCATCTTTGCAAAGCGGCGAATTCAAAACCAAGCTGACGACGGCGGACAAACTCGCCGACGAGCTGGCGCGTTTGCAGGCGGCGGAAATCCTGTTGCCCGAAGGCAAAAGCCTGCCTAATGGTTTTCAGACGACCTCTGCCAACATCACGCGTCTGAACTCGTGGCAGTTTGCCGCCGACGCGGGCGCGAAATTGTTGACCGAATACTTCGGCTGCCAAGACCTGCACGGCTTCGGTTTGGACGGCAAAGAACACGAAGCCGCCGTCGGTGCGGCGGGCGCGCTGCTGAACTACATCCGCCTGACGCAAAACCTGATGCCGCAACATCTCGACGGCATTTCGCTCGAAACCGACAGCCAATATATCGGCATGGACGCCGCTACGCGCCGCAATCTCGAAATCACGCAAACCCTCTCCGGCAAAAAATCGCCGACCCTGTTTTCCATACTCGACGGCTGCGCCACCCACATGGGCAGCCGCCTCTTGGCACTCTGGCTGCACCATCCCTTACGCAGCCGCGCCCACATCCGCGCCCGCCAAGAAGCCGTTGACGCCTTGGGTTCGCAATACGAAACCCTGCAAGGTCGTCTGAAAAACATTGCGGATATCGAACGCATCGCCGCCCGCATCGCCGTCGGCAACGCCCGCCCGCGCGACCTCGCCGCCCTGCGCGACAGCCTGTTTGCCCTGTCCGAAATCGAACTGTCCGCCGAGGGCAGCAGCCTGTTGGAAACCCTCAAAGCCGTTTTCCCCGAAACCCTGCCCGTCGCCGAAACCCTCAAAGCCGCCGTGATGCCCGAACCCGCCGTCTGGCTCAAAGACGGCGGCGTCATCAACCAAGGCTATTGCGCAGAACTCGACGAGTTGCGTCACATCCAAAACCACGGCGACGAATTCCTGCTCGACCTCGAAGCGCGCGAACGCGAACGCACCGGCCTCTCCACCCTCAAAGTCGAGTTCAACCGCGTCCACGGCTTCTACATCGAGCTATCCAAAGTCCAGGCCGAACAAGCCCCCGCCGACTACCAACGCCGCCAGACCCTGAAAAACGCCGAACGCTTCATCACCCCCGAACTCAAAACCTTCGAAGACAAAGTCCTGACCGCGCAAGAGCAGGCATTGGCATTGGAAAAACGCCTGTTTGAAGCCCTTCTCAAAGACATTCAGACGACCCTTCCCCAGCTTCAAAAAGCCGCCAAAGCCGCCGCTGCGCTGGACGTACTCTCCACCTTCGCCGCCACCGCCGCCGAACGCGGCTTCGTCTGCCCCGAGTTCGCCGACTACCCCGTCATCCATATCGAAAACGGCCGCCATCCCGTCGTCGAGCAGCAAGTGCGCCACTTCACCGCCAACCACACCCGCCTCGACCACAAACACCGCCTCATGCTTCTGACCGGCCCCAACATGGGCGGCAAATCCACCTACATGCGCCAAGTCGCCCACATCGTCCTCATGGCGCACACCGGCAGCTTCGTCCCCGCCGATGCCGCCCAAATCGGACCCATCGACCAAATCTTCACCCGCATCGGCGCATCCGACGACCTCGCCTCCAACCGCTCCACCTTCATGGTCGAAATGAGCGAAACCGCCTACATCCTCCACCACGCCACCGACCAATCCCTCGTCCTCATGGACGAAGTCGGACGCGGCACCTCCACCTTCGACGGCCTCGCCCTCGCGCACGCCATCGCCGAACACCTGCTGCAAAAAAACAAATCCTTCAGCCTCTTCGCCACCCACTATTTCGAACTGACCAAACTGCCCGAAGCCCACGCGACGGCAGTCAACATGCACCTTTCCGCGCTCGAACAAGGACAAGACATCGTCTTCCTCCACCACATCGAACCCGGCCCCGCCAGCAAAAGCTACGGCATCGCCGTCGCCAAACTCGCCGGCCTGCCCAACCGCGCCCTCAAAGCCGCCCAAAAACATCTGGACGAACTCGAAGCCCAAGCCGCCGCCGTCCGCCCGCAGTTGGACATCTTCAGCACCCTGTCGTCTGAAAACGAATACGGCGGGTTTAGCCCAAACGAAACGGCGGACATCGCCCCCCAAACCGCCGCAAGCCAAGAAACCAACCCCGCCCACCACGCACTCGCCGAAGCCCTAAACCAAATCCGCCCCGACGACCTCACCCCACGCGAAGCCTTGGACGCACTGTACCACCTTAAACAGATTGTTGAAGGTGTTGAAGGTGGGGAATAAAACGCGTTGGTTCATTGAAAAAGGTCGTCTGAAAAACCTTGTTTCGGGTTTTCAGACGACCTTTCGTTTGCCTGCCGATTATAGTGGATTAAATTTAGATCAGGACAAGGCGAGGCAACGCCTACTGGTTTAAAGTTAATTCACTATATCACACGGCTTGCGGGCTGGCTTCAATGTCGTGCAGGCTGCGGTAGCAGGGGTCGAGCTGGTTGGCGATGAGGGTGAGCTGCCGGTGGAGGATGTGGCTTTGGCGTTCGTCGCCTGCTTCTGTTTGTAAGGCTTCCAAGTCGGTTCGGATTTGGGAGAGGGTCGTCTGAAAATCTTGTTCGCCGGTTTGCGGGAGGCGTTCGAGCAGGTCGGCGATGCGGTAGCCGCTTTGGTAGAACTTGCGGACGAAGTCGGGGCTGCACGCGCCGTCCATTTCGCTGCGGTATGCGCCGAGTGCGGAGATGTAGCCGGTCAGGGCGTAGCTGGTTTTGAGGAGGGTGAAGCCGCTTTGCAGGTTGTTGCCGTATTTTTTGGGTTCGCTGCTCATGTCGGAGAGGGTGCTGCTGAGGGTGGCGGTGCGTTCGTGGGCTTGGCGGCGGACGGTGCGGTATTCGACGTCGTCGGCGATGCCGTATTGCAGCTGGTCGAGGATTTTTCTGAGGTAGGCGCCGTTGCCGCCGACGGTTTGGGCGGCGGTTTTTTCGAGGGTGAGGTAACGCCAGTCCGGCCAGAGGTAGGTGACGGCTGCCCACGCGAGGACGGAGCCGACGATGGTGTCGATGATGCGGACGGGCATGGCGGCATAGACGTCCAGCCCGGCGAGGGAGAAGCTGGTGAGGGCTTGGATGGTGATGAAGAAGGTGGAGAAGCTGTATTTGTAGCTTCGGGTCATGAAAAACAGGGTGGTGCTGGCGATGACGATCCAGAGTTTGGTTTCGACGGAGGGGGTGAAATAAGGCACGAGGGAGCCGACGATGACGCCAAGGATGGTGCCGGCAATGCGTTGGTACACGCGGCTTTTGGTGGCGGTGTAGTTGGGTTGGCAGACGAAAACGGCGGTCAGGAGTATCCAGTAGCCGAGGTTGAGATGGAGGATTTCGACGATGATGCAGGAGGCGGCAACGAGGATGGAGAGGCGTGTGGCGTGACGGAATACGCCCGACTCGAAGTTGAGCTGGCTGCGGACGGTCTGCCAGACGTTTTTCAGGCTGCTGTTTTCGAGGGCGGCGATGCGGGTATCGCTGCTGTTGTCGTTTTCGGCGGGGGAGTCGCTGTGTTGGAGTTGGCGCAGTTGGTGGTCGACGCTGCCGAGGTTGTCGAGCAGGCGGCGGATGTGGTGGATGTTGCGGCTTTCGGGGTGGTCGTCGGTGTAGTGGGCGAGGGATTGGCGGCAGCCTTCCATCGCGCGTCCGAGGCGTTTGCTGTATGTGTAGTCTTTGCCGTTCCTCAGGGCGGCGGCAACGTTGCGGCACGCCTGCCCCTGCATTTCGAGCAGGCGGCGGATGCGGAAGATGAGGTCGGTGTTTTTGAGGGTGTCGGTCAGCTCGGTGTAGTCGGCGTGGGCGGAACTGACGCGTTCGTGTATGTCTTGGGCGGTGAAGTAGTAGCGCAGCATTTTGGCGGTGCGCGGGTGGCGGTGTTTGCCACGCAGGCGGTAAAACAGGGCGGCGCGGCATTGGTTGAAGGCGCTGATGACACCAGTGTTGCTCATGGCGAGGTCGATTTGGCGGTTGCCGAGCCAAGCGGCTTCGTCGGGATCGAAAAAGTCGGCTTTGGCGTCAAAATATCCGCCGAGCGCTTCGTAGGCGTTGGCGACGCTTTCTTGGACGGGGCGGTGCGGGAGGATGATTTGGAAAACGAGTGTGCAGGTGCTGTATAACACGGTCCCGAGCAGAATCATGACGGGATTGGTCAGCCAAAAGGTTTCGGGGGTGTAGGTGAGCGTGGTGTAGGTGGCGACGGCAAGTGCGCCGAACGCGAAGGTGCGGTATTTCAGCCCGACCGCGCCCAAAATGGTAAAGCCGAAGGTCATCAGGGTCATGGCGAGGATGAAGGGCAGGCCGGTGCCGAGCGTGCTTTGGGCGACGAGCGACGAGAGGGTGAACAGGGCGACGGTGATGATGATGTTTTTCAGACGACCTGTCAGGCGGTTGTCCAAATCGACGAGGCCGCCCGCGATGATGCCGAGCACGAAGGGCATGGCGAGCTTGGGCGTGCCAAACCGCCAGACGAGGGTTGCGGCGATAAAGACGCTGGCGAAGACGGGCAGCGAGGTGATGATGAGGGGTTTGAGCGGCGGGAGTTTCATCGTATTGGGCGCGGCTTTAAATGGGAATGGTTTGATTATTATGAATGAAATGAAACGGTATTCTAACAGGATTTTAGGGCGGGACGGGGGCTATGGGGTCGTCTGAAAACCTGTCCGACAGCGTCCCTGCGAAACGGATATGACCGACCTGCCTGCCTGTCCTCAAGAAAAAGGAACGAGATTGCCGCGCATGAAAAAGGTCGTCTGAAAACCCTAAAGTGTGGTTTTCAGACGACCTTTTCTTTTTCGGCGGCGTTATTGCGTTTGCTCGGCTTTTTGTTTTTCCGCTTCTTCGATTTTGCGGTCGTCTTCGTAATCCGAACGGAAGAGCCTGTCGAAACGGATGGTGTATTTCAACTCGCCGCCGTATGAACGGCTGCCGACGCGGGCAACGGCTTGGATGGCACGGGTGAGCTGGTACACGAGCTTGACCGACTGTTCGGCACTGGAAAGACCGTATTCGTAACCCGCGTAGAGGTTGTTGGTGAACTGCTTGCCGACGGTCAGCACTTGTTCGGCGGGGTTGAGTTCGCCGGTTTGGGCGTTGCGGCTGCGTTGGCTGGTGATGCCCAAATCGTCCACCAGTCCGAGCCTGTCGTTGACTTGTCCGGCAAGGAGCGCGCCTGCCGCTGCGGAAAGGGCGGCATTGTCGCCGTCGCTGCCGCTGCTGGCGCGGTTGAGGATAAGCCAAGAGAGCTTGTCTTTTTCGCTCATCGCCTCTTTGGCAACGAGGGTCACGCGCGGATTGGAGAGGCTGCCGAGGACTTCGACGCCCGCACCGACGGGGGAAAGGCGGCGTTCGGCGCGGATGTTCAGGTTGGGGTTGTTGAGCGGGCCGACGAAAGAAACCGTACCTTTGGTGATGTCGAGGTCTTGTCCGTAGGCTTTGTAACGGCCTTTAACGACTTTAACCGTACCGACGCCTTGGATGGCTTCACCCGGGCGGGAAGTGATGGTCAGCTTGCCGCCTATGGTGATGTCTGCGCCGTAACCGACGAAACGGATGTTGTCGTTGAGGTTGAGCGTCAGGTTGAGGCTGATGGGCGTCACGGCGGCGGTTTGTTTTTTCTCTTCGCCCAACACGACGACATCGTCGTCCAACGAGGGCATGGAGGATTTTTGCGAACCGAACATACCGTAGTCGCTGTTCAACGTACCGTTGAGGATGAAGCCCCTGGCTTGGTTGTATTGCACTTTCGCGCTGCCGGAGAGGCGAAGGCGGCGGTTCGGACGGGAAAGGGTGTCGTATTTGTCGAAGACGACATCCACGTCAACATCCGGATCGGCGTTGGCAAGGTTGACGGAGCCTTTCAGCTCGAGCGTACCGCCTTTGTGGAACTTGAGGCTGTCGATAATCCAGCGTTGTCCCTGCAAATGGGAACGTAAAACACCGTTGTCGAGGATGAGGCCTTGGGTTTGGTTGCGGTAGTAGAGGTTTTCACCGTTGAGCGTACCGGAAAGCTGGGGATCGCTGACGCGTCCGCCAAGGCTGACGGCGGCATTCAGACGACCTTTGACGGTTTGTCCGACGGGCAGGAAGTTGCGGAAGACTTCGAGGTCGGCGACGTTGAGGTTGAGTTTGCCGCTCAAAGGCGCAGTGTCCATGCTGGCGCCCTGTCCGATGTTGACCGTACCTTCGGCTGTACCGTAGTTGCTGGTGCCGTTCAGGGTGGCGGCGATGGTGGGCGAACCGACGCGCCCGCCTATGGTGGCGGCGGCGTTCAGACGACCTGTAATGCCTTGCGCGGTGGCGGGCAGGAAGGTTTTGATTGCGCCCAAGTCGGGGACGTTGAGGTTGATTTTGCCGCTCACCGGCGCGTTGGCGATTTTGTTGCCGAACTGCTGGCTGATGCCCAAATCGGCATTGATGCTGCCGAAACGGGTATTGCCTTCAAGCGTGCTGTCGATGCGGCCGTTTTGGAAACGGGTGCGCAGGGCGAGCGCGCTCAAACCTAAGGGCATCTGTTTTTTCGGGTCTTTGTTCGGCAGGATGATGTCGCCGCTTTGGCGGTTGATGTTGAGGTAGCCGCGGGCGTTTTGGCTGTACGCCAAATCCCAATCGCCGCCGAGTACCAAGTTGTGTTCGACGGGGATTTTGACGAAGTTTTGCAACTCGGTGATGTGCAGGCTTTGCGCACTGCCTTTGCTGGTGATGCCGGCTTTTTTGTCCCAAACGAAGTTTTGCAGGTTGAGGCTGCCGCCCATCACGCTCCAGCGCGCCGCACTCATGGAAACGCGCTCCGCGCCTGCTTCGAGGTTCATGCGGTTTTGCAGTTTGAGGTTGAACGCGCCGCCGATGTCGAGCGTGTCCACGCTGCCTTTCCACTGATTGAAGTCTTTGTTCAGACCGCCCGCCGCATTGACTTCGAGTTTGTAAGGTTTGCCGTCCAACGCCATGCTGCTGCTGCCGTGTATGCGGTGTTGCGCACCCGTGCCGTTGAGGGACAGGTCGACCGCATCGATGACGGTCGCGCCGCCGGAAAGGGCGATGTGGCTGCCTTTGATGTCGGCGGCAAGCGGACGGTTGATGTCGGGCGTGCCTTTGAGTTTGAAATCAAGCATGCGGATGTTGACGGCTTCGCCGACACGCAGGGCGCGCGCTTCGCCGGAGAGGTCGGCTTCGTAGGTTTTCAGCCCGCCTTTGAGGTCGCCTGAAATGTAGCCGCGCGTATTGAGCAGCCCGCCCAGTCCGAAACCGAAACGGGAAAGATCGGGAGCGGTGATGTCGATGTTGAGGCGGTCGCCTTTTTTGCCGAAGCTGCCGTTGGTTTTGACAATATTGTTGCCCAAACGCAGGTCGGTCAGCGCGCGCGGGAGGTGTCCGGATTCGTAAACGACGTCGGCTTTGCCGCTGAGGGGGACGTTGTTTAACGTACTCGGCGCAAACTGCATTTTGCCGGCGAATTTTTCTTTCGCCAGTTCGCCTGAAAGATTGATGGTACCGTTGACGCTGCCGGCGGGCAGTTTTGAGTCGAGGTGGGACGGATTGAACGCCTTGCTGGAAACATCGAGCTTGAGCAGGCGGTCTTTGAAGAGTTCGAGCGAACCTTGCGCCGTCAGTTCGCCGCCGTTTTGCGGTGCGACGCGGACGCGGTCGAGTTTGAGGGTGCGTTGACCGTGTTGCCTGTCGGTAACGAAGGACAGCAGGCCGGAGAGTTGCGCGCTGCCGCTTTCAAGATTCCAGTCGATAGCGGGCGAGGCGGTTTCGCCTTTGACGCCGATAAACCCGTTCCACTGACCGGCAACATTGGTGCGGACGAGGTCGTCTGAAACCAGGTTGTTCACATTAATCTTGAGCGCCAGCGCGTTTTTCACCGTATCGACCGTACCGGCGACATTGAACGAACCTTCCTCCAACAGCCCGATTTCAGACTCTTGGACGGTTACCACTCCGTTGTCGTTGATGGTGAAGTCCGCCAGAATGTTGCGCACCGGAATGGATTTTGCATCGGCAAAACCCGCCGCCTTGTTTTCCAAGTCGAGCGAGCCGTCCAGCGCGATACCGTGCGTAAACGAAGGCACGACGGTCGCGTCAAACGTCAGGTTTGCCTTAGGCAGCGACGGCAGGAAAGCAGTCGGATTGATGTTGAAACCCTTAATCAGCACCTCGCCGATCATCTTGTCCAGCGAAGCTGCAAACGGATGCACCGTAGATTTCGCCGACAAATGCACATCGTCGCCGTCCAGCAGGATTTCAGTCTGCACGTCCTGCAAGCTGCCCCACAGACGCGCCTTACCCTCTATCGTCTCGCCTTCCAGCTCGCCCTTCGTCTGAATCGTCGTATTGAGCGCAAAAGGCTTCTCCAGCCCGACCACCGCCGAACCCGTCGAATTGCTCCACGGCGTATCGAGGGTTTTCAAATCCAAGCGGTGTTCTTTCTGATCGTAATGGTATGCCGCATTCAGATGGTCGAGATAGGCCGTCTGCTTGTCAAAATTTTTGCCTACGCTGAGCCTGCCCGTCTCAAAACGGTCGATAAACACCAGTACAGGCAAATCAATGCTCTCAGGCAGCCCTTTGGACGGCTTTTTCTCTTTCGGCGGCGTCGGCTTCGGCACGACCGCAATATCGCCCGCCACAATTTCAGTAATGTGCAGGCTGCGCTGAAACAGCTCGGACGGCTTCCAATCAAAACGGAACGCGCTGATTTTCACATCCGCCCCATCCGTTTCAATCATCCACTTATCGCCGTGAAAACCCTTAACCAGCGTACCTTCCAGCGTTTCCGAAGCAATCTTCACGCCAAACCAGGACGGAATCTTGTACAAACCGAAACGCAAACCCGATTCCGTCCCCACCAGCCAAGCAATAAAGCCCGCCAGCGCACACACCAACACAACCAACGTCAGCAACAGACCCCGCAACCAGCGTCTCTTGCGCTTGGGCGGGGTGGGTTGTGTTTCAGACGACGTAGGCACACTGTTTGGCGTTTCTTGGGTTTCTTGGACTGCTGTTTCGGACATCTTGGCTTTCTTGTATGGCTTAACGGCTTCTCAGGACTCCGCCGCACCCGACGGAATCGGCTTTTCAGACGACCCCATATCAGGACAGGTCGTCTGAAAAAGGATAATCATATCCCATTGCAGCGAATTGTGCTTGGGAAAGACAGCATTTCAGGTTTCAGACGACCCCATATGCCCGAACGTCATGCCCGAAGCGGTAAAAATGTCAACAAATGTAAAAAGGTCGTCTGAAAAGACTGCGGGAGTTTAGCCCCACATTTTCAGACGACCTCTGCGTATTTCAGCAACCCAACACAAATCAATGAAAAGAAATGCGTCAAGTTGCCTCAAGCTGCGGCTTACCTTCCCGTCAATACCGCCGCACCTGCTTTCGCGACGCTTTCGTCTTCATCGACCGAGCCGCCGCTCACGCCGACGCTGCCGACGATAACGCCGTTTTTATCCACCAGCAGCACACCGCCGGCAAAAATCACCAAACCGTCGTTGGTCACCTCAATACCGTAAAGCTCACCGCCCGGCTGCGAAGCCTTGCCCAAATCGCGGGTGGACATATTGAAATAGCGCGCCGTTTTCGCCTTTTTCTGCGCAATATCAATGCTGCCGATAAACGCGTCGTCCATACGCGCAAACGCCTTCAAATTACCGCCCGCGTCCATGACCGCGATATTCATCGGCACCTTGATTTCACGTGCCTTTTTCATCGAAGCCTGCACCACCGCCTGCGCCTGAGCCGTCGTCAAATCGCCCGGCAGCGTTTTGGTCAAACCCGCCGAAAACGCCGGCGCACCCAATGCCAAAGTACACAACAATGCAACTGATTTTATGCCGCGCATAACTGTCTCCTTGTATTGAATCAATGAAAGGTACTGCACTTTTGATTGTATGCCTGTCGGCGGGAACAATAAAGGTCGGCGGATTCGCATTTGAAGTGCAACTTTCCATAACAGAAAAAGGCCAGTATGCGGTAGCATACGGCCTTTCCTGCAAGAAAGATTGCCATGAGCTACACACAACTGACCCAAGACGAACGATACCATATCCAATACCTGTCCCGCCACTGCACCATCGCCGAAATCGCCAAACAGCTCAACCGCCACAAAAGCACCATCAGCCGAGAAATCAAGCGGTACTGCATCCAAGGACAGCAATACAGCGCCGAAAAAGCACAGAAGCAAAGCCGGCTGACCAAACAGCACCGGCGAAAACCCTATAAGCTCGATTCGCAGCTGATTCAACACATCGACACCCTTATCCGCCGCAAACTCAGTCCCGAACAAGTATGTGCCTACCCGCATAAACACCACGGGATCACACTCCATCACAGCACCGTTTACCGCTACCTCCGCCAAGACAAAAGCAACGGCGGCACTTTGTGGCAACATCTCAGAATATGCAGCAAACCCTACCGCAAACGCTACGGCAGCACATGGACCAGAGGCAAAGTGCCCGACCGCGTCGGCATAGAAAACCGACCTGCTATCGTCGACCAGAAAACCCGCATCGGCGATTGGGAGGCCGACACCATCGTCGGCAAAAATCAGAAAAGCGCGTTATTGACCTTGGTCGAACGCACTACCCGCTACACCATCATCTGCAAATTAAAGAACTTAAAAGCCGAAGACACTGCCCGGGCGGCCATTAGGGTATTAAAGGCATATAAAGCCAGAGTCCACACCATCACCATGGATAACGGCAAAGAGTTCTACCAACACACCAAAATAGCCAAAGCATTAGCAGCGAAAACCTATTTTTGCCGCCCCTACCATTCTTGGGAGAAAGGGCTGAATGAGAACACCAACGGACTCATCCGACAATATTTCCCCAAACAAACCGATTTCCGAAACATCAGCGATCGGGAGATACGCAGGGTTCAAGATGAGTTGAACCACCGGCCGAGAAAAACACTTGGCTACGAAACGCCAAGTGTTTTATTCTTAAATCTGTTCCAACCACTGGTACCCTAGTGTTGCACTTGAAATCCGAATCCAAGGTCGTCTGAAAACCATAAGACAGGTTTTCAGACGACCTCAGATGGGCTTTGGGTTTCAAACACCGTATGCCTACGGTTTCAGCAGGTCGGATTCGCCAATCCGAAACTTACCCTTACCCCTGCTGCTGGATGATATGCACATCGCGCTGCGGGAAAGGAATATTGATATTGGCGGCACGCAGGTTTTCCACTACCTGCTCGTTCAGCCCGAAGCGGAACGCGCCCAAATCGGCTTCGTTCGTCCACGCCCAAAGCGTGATTTCGATGGCACTGTCGGCCAAGTTGGTAATATATGTCACTGCCTCTTTGCCTTGGGTCTGTACGCACAAAGGATGCTCGGTGGCGGCTTTCAAGACGGCGGCTTTGGCGGCCTTCAAATCACAGGCGTAATCCACGCCGACCACCACCTGCACGCGGCACAACGGCATGGAAGAACGGTTGACGATACTGTTGCTCATGACGACGCTGTTGGGCAGGATGACTTCTTCGTTATCCGGCGTACTCAGCGCGGTCTGCACCATTTTAATTTCGCTAACAAAGCCTTCGAAGCCGTTGACTTTGATGTAGTCGCCGACTTTAAACGGACGGAACAGAATAATCAGCGCACCGGCGGCAAAGTTCGACAGTTGGTCTTTCAGCGACAAAGCCACCGCCAAACCCGCGCCACCGATTAAGGCGGTAACCGACGTGGTCGGAATGCCCAGCTTGCCCAGCGCGGCAATGATGATCAGGATTAACAGGCCGACGTTAGCCACATTGCCGAGGAAGCTGACGAGCGTTCTGTCCACTTTGGCGCGGGTCAGCGCAGCTTTCATCAGGATAACGAGACGGGCGGCAATCCATCTGCCGACAAAGAAAATCGCCAACGCGGCAACGAGGTTGGTACCGAATGCCATGCCGGTTTCAGCAAGACGTTCCCAGCCCGCGAACGAAGAGAGGTTTTCAAGATCGAAATTCATGATTTTTATTTCTGGTTAAAGGATGGTTGGAAATTTAGATATTAATTGGTTTTGCGGCAAGCCTGTCTATATTTCAGACGACCTTAAACCGCGTACCTGAGTCGTATTGAATCCATAAAGGGAACTGCGCCCGTGATTGTATGCCTGTCGGCGGGAAGAATAAAGGTCGTCTGAAAAACTCTGTAACGGGTTTTTCAGACGACCTTGGATGGGTTTTGGGGTTCAACTGCCGCGTGCTACACCGATGCCCGGTTTCAGTAGGTCAGATTCTCGAATCTGACGGCTTTTGAGATAGCAGGCTTTTGTCGGATACAAGTATCCGATCTATGGCTGGCTGAAAACGTTTATAGGGTTTTCAGACGAACTTTGCGGCTACTATCTAGGCTGTTCAATAAAGCCCATCATACTTTGTAAATCATCAGATCGGAATACAAGGCATTCTTTATCTACCTCTTCTGGTTTAATATCCATTGGAGTATATGCTTTTCTACCTTCTTCTTTTTCTTTCAATTCTATTTTTGAAGGAGGGCACAAAATTTTCAGATTATTTGCATTTACCCATAATTTTCCATAAAGAAATACATCATCCTTGCCATGACTTAAAGCTGGCTTAGAATATTCATTAGAAAATTTTTTCTCTTTTATTTTTAATTCGGAAGGCTTTAAACCCGTACGTTCAAAATAAGGCTTATTAACCTTAAACCATGAATAGTCTGTTTGAACAAAATCTATTGTTCGAAATATATTTTCTAATCTTAACCCACTAGATAATTGAAAAAATTGTAATATTGAAGATGAAATACTTATTGAAAATATAAATAAAAAAGGCATTATTAATATAGTTAAAATCACAGCATGAGGCTTACCTCTTCTAATCCCTTCAAGTTTGTATAGAGACTTGGCTCCTAAAACCAAAAATGTCCAAAATATAGCAGGAATAAACGCACCTAAAACTGTTGAAATACTCCAGAACCCTATCCATGACATAAATAAAGAAAAAACAACCATAAGTAGAGTTAAGGTTTTTTCAAAAATACCAGATTTATCCTTTTGTGAGAAAATAATACAAACAGGAATTAAAAATTGCGTTAATCCAAAAAAGAAAACAATTGCAGCGGAAAATAAAATCCCACTAACTCCACCATTAGCTAAAATATCCGTAAAGAATATAGATGAATTTACTCTAGAAAGATAGATAATTAAGAATAGAAAACCAATACCCGACAAAATAGGAAGAAATGCTAAAAATATTGCAGTATAAAAATATACTTTTTCCAATGTACTCTTACCATTTAGCACCTCCTCTAATTTAGATATTTCATTTAGATTTCGTACTAGACAATCCAATTTATCTTGCGAAGATTTAAAACTAATATCTTTTTGAATATATAATATTTTTTTCTTAATTTCTTTGTAATTTGAATTGCTATCCTCAATAAATTTCACCAACTCTTCATCATAAATGATAGGTTTTGGTATAATAGAAATTTCTCTTTCAATTAAATATGAAAAATATTCTTTTTTACAAAGTCTTTTAGTTAATCCATATATAATTAAAATCTGATTTAGATGTTTTTTACATTGATTAATGTCATATTCCAACTCTTTATTCTTATAGATGCTCCTTCGAATATTCGAGATGCTTTTCTTTAAATTATCTATTTTAATAGCAATAATTCTACTATCCAGATTAATTCTATCATCTTCAAGTTTTTTAATATCAGATTGAATTGATTGGATTGCTTCATAAAACTTGATGTATGTATCAATATTTTTCAATGCGTCGTTCATCTCAATGCGCCTCTTCCCAATTCATCCCCACACCAACCTCAGCCACTAACGGCACGTTCAACTTCCCCTCGTCCACTTTCGCCATAATCTGCGGCAGTTTTTCTTTGACTGAATCCAGCTCTGCTTCGGGCACTTCCAACACCAGTTCGTCATGCACCTGCATAATCAGCTTGCTCTTCAGGTCGTCTGAAACCAGCCAGCGGGACACGTCTATCATGGCGCGTTTGATGAGGTCGGAGGCGGTGCCTTGCATGGGGGCGTTGATGGCGGCGCGTTCGGCTCCGGCGCGGGCGTTGGCGTTTTTGTTGCGGATGTCGGGCAGGTAGAGGCGGCGGCCGAACAGGGTTTCGACGAAGCCTTGGGCGGCGGCTTGTTCTTTGGTGCGCTGCATGTATTCGGCGACGCCGGGATAGCGGGCGAAGTAGCGGTCGATGAAGTTTTTGGCGGAGATGTTGTCGATGCCCAATGATTTGGCGAGGCCGTATTGACCCATGCCGTAAATGAGGCCGAAGTTGATGGTTTTGGCGTAGCGGCGTTGTTCGGACGAGACGTTTTCGGGGGCGATGCCGAACACTTCGGCGGCGGTGCGGCGGTGTACGTCTTCGCCGTTTTGGAACGCGGCGATGAGGGTTTTGTCGCCGGAGAGGTGCGCCATAATGCGCAGCTCGATTTGGGAATAGTCGGCGGAAACGATGACGCTGCCTTGCGGTGCGGTGAAGGCGCGGCGCACGCGGCGACCTTCGGCGGTGCGGATGGGGATGTTTTGCAGGTTGGGGTTGTTGCTGGCGAGGCGGCCGGTAATGGCGACGGCTTGGGCGTAGGTGGTATGCACGCGGCCGTCTTTGGGGGAAATCATTTCGGGCAGTTTGTCGGTGTAGGTGGATTTGAGTTTTGCCAGGCTGCGGTTTTGCAGGATGATTTTGGGCAGGGGGTAGTCGGGCGCGAGCTGTTCGAGCACGGCTTCGTTGGTGGAAATGCCGCCTTTGGCGGTTTTTTTCAGGCCTTTGGTGGGGATGCCCATTTTGTCGAACAGGATTTCTTGAAGCTGTTTGGGCGAGTTGAGGTTGAACGGCTGGCCTGCAGCGGCGTAGGCTTCTTGTTCGAGCTTCATCAGCTCGGCGCCGAGTTCTGCGCTTTGGCGGGCGAGTTCGGCGCGGTCGATTTGCACACCGTTGCGTTCCATTTCAAACAATACCTGCGCGACGGGAAGCTCCATTTTTTCATACATTTCAAGCTGCTTGGCATCCATTTGCGCACGCAGGTGCGCTTCGAGGCGCAGGGCGAAATCGGCGTCTTGGGCGGCGTATTCGGTCGCCTGCTCGATGGCAACGTCGGCAAAACCGATTTGCTTCGCGCCTTTGCCGCACAGCGATTCGTAGGTAATGGTTTCCAAGCCGAGCCAGCGTTCGGACAATTCGTCCAAGCCGTGTCCGAGATGGCTCTCGATGATGTAGGAAGCGAGCATAGCGTCGCCGGCAATGCCGTTCAGGGCGATGCCGTAGTTGGCGAAAACGTGTTGGTCGTATTTGAGGTTTTGCCCGATTTTTTTCAGGGCGGGGTTTTCCAAATGCGGTTTCAGACGACCTAATACGTCTTGCAAATCAAGCTGTTCGGGCGCAGCGGTCAGGCTGTGCCCTACGGGGATATAAACCGCTTCGCCTGCCTGAAACGCGATGCTGATGCCGACCAGCGCGGCGTTCATCGCGTCTAGGGACGTGGTTTCCGTATCGATGCCGATTGTGTCCGCCTGCGCCAGTTTGTCCAACAAGGCGGCAAACTGCGCTTCGGTGGTAACGGCTTGATAATCCAGCTTTTCGGGGGCAACGGCTTTTTCAGGTAGCCTTTCAGACGACGTTTCCATGTCCAACGCCGCCTGTTCGCCTATCGTATCGCTGCCGAACAAATCGCCGTCCGCCGCTTCGTGCATACGGCTTTCCGCTTCTTTCAGCCAAGTGCGGAAGCCCCAGCGTTTGAAATCGACCGCAAGCTGCGACCATTTCGGCGAAGTGCGGCGCAGGCTTTCGAGGCCGTCTGAAAGCTCCGTGTGCAAGTCCACATCGGTTTTAATCGTCACCAAATCATACGAAAGCGGCAGTTGGGGCAGCGCGGCTTGCAGGTTTTCGCCGACCTTGCCCTTGATTTCCGCAGCGTGTTCCATCACACCGGCCAGCGAGCCGTAGGCTTCCAGCCACTTCACCGCTGTTTTCGGGCCGCACTTTTCCACGCCCGGCACATTGTCCACCTTGTCGCCCATCAGCGCGAGATAATCGCGGATTTGGTCGGGGCGCACGCCGAATTTTTCCTTCACGCCTTCAATGTCCAGCGTTTCGCCGCTCATCGTGTTCACCAGCGTCACGCGCTCGTTCACCAGCTGCGCCATGTCCTTATCGCCGGTGGACACCACCACATTCCAACCTGCTTCGCCGGCCATCGCCGCCAGCGTGCCGATAACGTCGTCCGCTTCCACTTGCGGAATCACCAGCACCGGCCAGCCCATCAGCCGCACCAAATCCGGCAAGGCTTCCGCCTGCGGGCGCAAATCGTCCGGCATCGGCGGGCGCGTCGCCTTGTAGTCGGGGAACATCTCGTGGCGGAAATTCTTACCCTTCGCATCAAACACCACCGCGCAATAATCATGCACATAATCCGCCCGCAGCCGACGCAACATGTTCAACACGCCGTAAAGCGCACCCGTCGGCGCACCGTCAGGCGCGGACAACTGCGCCATCGCGTGATAAGCGCGGTAGAGATAAGAAGAGCCGTCAACGAGGAGGAGAGTGGGTTTGGACATGGTGAACCTGCTTGAAATAAGTGAAAAATAGATGGATGGATTATAAAGGAAAAGCTCGGTTCTCCCTATGTATCCGCAAATGTGTTTCAGCGCGTCCTAGGGGCTGTCGACATTCAATAGTTTCCGTGTCTTTTTATCCCCAAAGCGGCATCTTCCGCGTTGGAAATCCTCACAAGGTGTCCAACCTTGTTGCGGTTTTCGCCTTGAATCCTCCGCTTTGTGAACGAAAATCCACTTGGAAAATTAAATGTCGACAGCCCCTAGGGTTTACAAAAATAAACCGTTTCAAATATTGCGCCTTGTCATTTCATCTTGTATATTTGTATACAAATGAATACAAATCAAATCAAACGAATATGAATGCGACAAACCGTATCCCAGTCAGCGTGCGAATTACTCAGGAAGACGCTGATTTTATTGCTGAATTAAAAATCGAAGGCGCGAATACGCCGTCTGAAAAAATCCGCGAGCTGCTCAAGCAGGCGCGTTTGGCGCATACGCAGACGCGCGATTACGGTTCCGCGCTGACGGCGCAGGAGCAGTTTTTCCAAGCGGCGAAACATGATGTATTGCATGCGGAAAAGCAGGCGGGGGTGCATTCGCATATCGTCGCGCGCTTGTTTGAGCAGTTGCCCGACTTGGGCGCGACGCTTGCCGCCGACCTGCCCGAAGAAGCCGACCTCGAAAGTTTGAAAAAATACGAACGCGAACTGATGTGGCGCATCGTCCGCCTCACCGACAGTATCCTGCAGCTCGCCGTAACCGGCAAAGGCGCGGCATACGACGATACCGTGCTGCAACAGCTTGAAAATACTTTGAAACTGGCGAAGATTGTGCAGCAGGCGGGCGAAGTTTGAGGCGTAAATAAAAGGCTGACTGAAAAATGAAAATCCATCATTGGCTTCTGACCTGTATGTTCATCTATCCCTCTCTGGCAGTGAGCGCGGACGGCGGCGCACAACCTGTTACCGAGCAGCAAGTCCTGCGGCTGACCGAAATTTATGTGACGCAGCATTACGGTAAACAAACCGCTCAAGCGCAAAAGCCGTATCGGGTGAGAAAAGACGGGGAACATTGGATTATCAGCGGCAAACCACCTAAAGCATTGGGTGGCAATTTCCGCGCCGTTATCGGAGCAAACGGTCGGTTGGAAGAAATCACGCATAGCAAGTAGTGTAAGGTTTGAGGTCGTCTGAAAGGCTTCTCCTTTCAGTCCTGAACATCTATGTCCAAAATGGAAATGGTTCTATTCCAGCTTTAAGAAAGGGAGAGTAAATGAAAAAAGATATATTATATAAATTATCAAAGGAAGGGCTTTACCCTTCATATGTAGAACTTAAGGCATCTGGTATAAGTGAAGAAATATTAGAAAAAATACAGTTTTTTGATGAAAATCCAACTAAACTATTCTGGGAAACATATATTTCTAAAACAGAAGATAGGATTGTATATTTTGATCATGATTTAACCATAAAATATCGTTATTTAGATTACTCAGAATTGGAAAAAGAATGTTTTTTTTCTGATCTTAAAGCAGAGATTGGTGAAAATGAGATTTTTATGCTTTTCCATAGTTCAAAAATAGGCTTCTGTTTTCAAAAAGAATTTTTAAAAGAAATTTTAAATGCGGTATATTTTATGGACAATGAGGATATTTTACTTTATTGCCTGGATAGTAAAGTAATAATTACTGGTGGGTATAGGGGGTTTACCGTTTGGAATAATTTAAATAGGTAAGTTGTGTTCAGTATAAAAAATAAATTCATTTGTAGGGCATATATGAGATATATGCTAGGTGTTGCTTTATCAAAGCTTTATCTCACAAGTTGAAAGCTCTTTTGGAGAGGTATGGTGTACATTTATCAAAGGCAAGGCAACAAAGATGGAAAAATGGATAGCAGAAGCATACGAATTATTTGCACCTTACAGTGTGCGCTTCCCGCTGAATATCTGCACTTGCAATAGCTGCTCTCCCGAAGATTTCCAACAGGCGTTGTTGGAATATCCGTTACGCGAGATTCCTGTCGATATGTTGCAGGCGTATTTAGGCAGCGTGCCTTTGGACAAAGGAGCAGCGACGGCTTTAGACATGAAACATTTTCTGCCGCGTATTTTGCAGGCTTTGGTCAACGAGGAAGATGTCCGATCGCTTGATGAAACGTTGCTCGATAAGTTGTGTTGCCATTTTCCCGAATGCTGGACAAAAGAAGAAATCGATTGGTTGAAACGTTTCGCCGCCGCTTGGTTTGACTCGCAACTGACCGCGCCCCGCTACGAAGGCTGCTTGGTCGTTTGGCTGAATATGTTTCAATTTGCCGGATTGGATGTTGTCGACGAACTGCTGGCAGTGTGGACGGAACAGGCGGATAAAACGGCAGCTTTACGCGAATTTGTCGACTTGTACTTAGAAATTCCGTATGGAAGCGACGAGCCGGATTGGTACAAAGTCTGCTATCTGCCCGAGCATTGTCCGAATAGAACGCAATTCGCCGCCCGACTGTCGGCTTGGTTTACCCGCCCGGATACCCGCGCCACATTCAGACGAGCTTTAGAACAAGCCCTGCTGGAAGGCAAAGAAGACGAAAACGAAACATTGTCATGGGAGCAATGTTACGACTGGTTGGCACAATCGGATGCCGGCTAAACACAATATTTCTCATGATTTCATAAAGAAAGGAAAATCCAAATGAGCGAAACCCTATCCCGCAGAGTGGGCCGTCTGGTGAGCGGCGGTTTTCATGCCCTGATTGATGCGGCGGAAAACCTTGCGCCTGAGGTGGCAATGAACGAGAGCATCCGCGAAATCGAGCGGGCAGTGGACGAGGTGCGTGCCGAATTGGGCAAGGTGTTGGCGCAGAAACACCTTGCCGCCAAGAAAATGGCGGACGAGAGCAACCGCCACGAAGCCATCGATGCCAACCTGCAAGCCGCCGTAGCCGCTGGGCGCGACGATCTTGCCGAGGCGGGCATCGCCGAACAAATGGACATCGAAGCGCGTCTGCCTGTTTTGGAAAACACCATTGCCGACTGTGCCGCGCAGGAAAAAGAGCTTGAGGGCTTTATCGCCGCCTTGCAGGCGAAAAAACGCGAGATGCAGCAGCAGTTGCAAGACTGGCGTGCCGCGCAGCAAAGCACGGGCGCAGGCAAAGCAGCAGGTGGCAGCGACCTTAACCGCATCGCCCGTGATGCCGAAAAAAGCGGCAACGCCTTCGACCGCGTGATGGGTCGTCAAAACGCGGTACACAGCAGCACCGATGCGGCGCAGTTGGCAAAATTGAAGGAATTGGAAGACTTGAGCCGCAACAACCGTATTGCTGAAAGATTGGCGGCACTGAAGGCGGGGAAATAAGTTTTCAGACGACCTCCTTTGTCGGAAAGGTCGTCTGAAAACGGTACGATGAAGGTTACAGGTTGATACGGAAACGCTTCGTTAAATTGTAAATGGGAACGGTATTATTTATGCACAAACCCTTTGTCCTAATTCGGAAGCATTCCCTGTTTCGCCCTGTGGCAGCGGCAGGCAGCATTCTTCTGTTTGTGTTAGTGGTTTTCAATCCTCCAAACTGGTTTTATGTTTTGTCCGCTATCGTACTGCTTCTGATGTTGTATTTCTTATGGCGTCAGAATAGGGGGATTCCGATCATTTTTCATACTGACGGACAAATTTTTGTCGGTAAAAAACTATATTCCCTTACTCTTGGCGAATTTAAAGGTGTTGCATCTGCATTCTGCCGTTGTGGACAAACCAACTTTTGCCTGAGGATTGCGCTGATTCCGAAAAATGTCTGCCATCCTGTGCTTATTGTGCAAGAAATTTCCGATGTCCCGATGACGTGGCGCAGTGTTCCGAAGCCTCCTCCTGCGGAGTTTGATAACTTACGGGCAGAACTTGCTGATCGCTTGAATCTGCAAGACTTCGGATTTCTCGGCATTATGGGAGACGATGAATGGCACTTTGCCGTAAACCGTCTGCCAAAGGTACACTAAAATACAAATGTAATAATTGAAGGCGGGGAAATAAGTTTTCAGACGACCTCCTCAACAAATAAGGTCGTCTGAAAAGAAAAACGCCGCGCGGAGCTTGTCCTTGCGGCGTGTGGCGGAACAAATCAGTAGTCGATGCGTTCGCTGATAATCCGTAAATCCGGCCATGAGAAAACGATGTCGTATTCACGTCCGTTTTTGAAGGCTTCGGCTTTCAATACGGGGCGGCCGCGGCGGTCATCGGCTTCGATTTCGTGAACTTGGTAGCCGCGTCGTTCGAGTATCCGCATCACTTGTGCGCGTTTTTGCTCGAAGGACGGATCGCTGTAAATTTGGTGTTCGATGTAGTCGTCATCGTAATACTTGCCGTCGCGGTAACGGTAGTCGTCATTACGGTCGTAATCACGCTCATAACGGTCGTCGTAACGATCATCATAGCGGTCATCGTAACGGTCATCGTAACGGTCATAACGCTGCTCGTAGCGGTCGGTACGATAGTCGTCATCGTAATAGTCGTAAGGATAGGGAGCGGCACAAGCGGTCAGTGCGATACTGCCTAAGAGTAATACCGGTAAGAGTTTTTTCATGTCGTATCCTTTCGGGACGTGGGGTAAGTAAAGAATATTCGGAAGCGGATTATAAATCGACGCGTTCTACGAGAATGTTTAAATCGGGATAAGACATCACGATTTTGTATTCCAAGCTGCCTTTGTAGGCCTCAAATTCCAAAACGGGTCTTGCCCAATAGAGGTCGGTGTCGGAATCGTGGACTTCGTAGCCTCTGCCGTGCAGGATGGACAAAGCGCGGTCGTGGTGTTGCGCGAACGCCGGGTCGGTTTCCATGCGGTATTGGGCGTAGTCTTCGTAAAGGTCGAAACCTTCTGCTGCAAGAAAAATGGCGCAAACAGCGGCGACAGGAAGCAGCAGTTTTTTCAAAAGCGGTTTGGACGGCTTTGTATATTGCGACTGAGAATGTTTCATTTCGTTCCCTTTGCGTCTGTTGTCGGTATAGACATTTAAACACGCAGGACTTAGGGAAAAGTTAGGAGCGGTTTCAGACGACCTTTCTTTACGATACGCACAGGTCGTCTGAAAAATAGGGGAATTTCATGATTTTTGCCATTTTGATCGGCTTGCTAACCGCCGTCTTGCTTTACTTTGTGATGTTTAAGGATTGGGACGAATTTGTCGAATGCGTCGAATTCTATTGCACCCCCGACATTATCAGCGCGCTGCGGGGGCGGTATTGGGATGATGTATGGGCGGAAACCAAAATCCTGCTGTGGCTGGGCATCAGTTTGGCGGCGGGCGCATCGGCTTATGCCTGGCTCAACTAGAGTCGGCGTTTCAAGGCATATACCGTCTTTATTGCCGCGAACGGCAAATTATCGAAAGGAGTTTCTGAATGAGCAAAAAACACACCTACCGCACTGTGACAACATGGACGGGCAATCTTGGCGAAGGCACTTCGTCCTACACCGCTTATTTGCGCAACTTTACCGTTTCCGCCGAGGGCAAGCCCGACCTGCACGGTTCCGCCGACCCGGCCTTCCGCGGCGATGCGGGCCGCTGGAACCCCGAAGAAATGCTGTTGGCCGCCGTTTCTGCCTGCCACAAACTATGGTACCTGCACCTGTGTGCCGACGCGGGCATCTGCGTTACCGCCTATACCGACCACGCCGAAGCGGTGATGGACGAAGGCGGGAATGGGAACGCGGGGCGTTTCGTCTCCGCCGTGTTGAAGCCGCGCGTTACCATCGCCGCAGGAAACGACCGCGCCAAAGCTTTGGAACTGCATCACGAAGCGCACCGCCTGTGTTTCATCGCCAACTCGGTCAACTTTCCAATTGAATGCCGCGCCGAGATTGAGAGCGGAGAGGTCGTCTGAAAACCGAATGTTTGTTTGGGATGCACGGATAGGTCAAATTCAAATAAGGCATACCTAATGCCGTCATTCCCGCGCAGGCGGGAATCCAGACCTCGATTCTAGAAGTATTATTTGAAGATTGCCGTCATCTCAAACTTCTGGATTCCCGCCTGCGCGGGAATGACGACAATCAAACATTCAAATTTTCGCAAGCAGTCTATTTAAGGTCGTCTGAAAGTTGACAGAACAAGGAACGGAATATGTGGAATTTAATCAACGCCCCCGAAACGGAAATCTTCGGCATCGCCATAGCGCTGATGGTTTTACTCGGCGTGTTGGAAGTCATCTCCATGCTGGCGGGCGGCATCAGCGACTGGCTGGACAACCTGCTGCCCGACAGCCTGACCGAAACCGCGCACGCCGAAGTCGGGCTGGATGCAGCGGACGCGGGCGTGTTCGTCAGGTTTCTGAGCTGGCTGTATGTCGGTCGCGTGCCGGTGTTGATGCTGATGGTCGTGTTCCTTGCCGTGTACGGGCTGACGGGCTACCTGTTTCAGACGACCTTTGCCGCCGTGTTCGGTAGCTATCTGAACGGATGGCTGGCGGCAGTCGCCGTATGGTTCCTCTCGCTGCCGCTGGTGCGCCTGACCGCAGGCGGACTGTACAAAATCATGCCCAAAGACGAAACCACCGCCGTTTCGCAGGAAAGCCTGATCGGACGCATCGGCACAGTGGTGCTGGGCGAGGCGCGGGCAGGCAGCGCAGCGCAGGTGCGGGTGAAGGATGTGTACGGGCAGCAGCATTATGTGATGGCGGAACCGGATTCCGACGAAGTGTTGAAACAGGGCGACGCGGTGTTGCTGGTGTCGCTGAAGGGAAATACGTTTAAGGCGATTTTGAATCCGAGCGGGAGTTTGGTGGATTGAGGTCGTCTGAAAAGATATAGTGGATTGAATTTAAACCAGTACGGCGTTGCCTTGTCTTGCCGTACTATCTGTACTGTCTGCGGCTTCGTCGCCTTGTCCTGATTTAAATTTAATCCACTATAAACGTCAGTTTGCAATGAACCGTCATTTTTATCAGATTAGAAAAACAAAACGGGGATAGATATGGATCATTTGGCGCAGCCTGAGCGCGATATGCAATCCCGCATCGAAGCGTTGAAAAACAAGCTGCCGCGAGGGGTTATCGCTGTCGGCGACGGGCTGCTGTTTAAACATTCGTTATTTAGAGGTTTGTTGTTTCAACCCTTGGTTGCTTTCTTGTTCGGTCTCATCGGCGTGGGCGGCCTCTGGCTGAAGATAGTGAAATGGATGGATCTATCGCTTTCAAGCAACATGACTTGGCTGCTGGCTATTGTATTCACGCTATGGTGGTTGTGGCGTGCGGAACGTTGGTGGTGCGGGCTGACGACCCGGAAATCGATTTATATTGATCGCGAAAAATTGATTATTTACGGTGCATTCGGACGCATCCGTTATCAAGGCGGACATGACGGGGCTTACAGGAAGTTTAACCATATACGGGACATCGTCGGAGTCAGTCTGATTACCGAACGCAAAGGAACAACATTAATCGGCGGGCTGCTGGGTTTAGGAAGACACAATATTTGTACAACAGCTTCCCAAAACGCATTTATTGAATTAACAGGTTGGCAGTGGAATTCAAGGTAAGATACCCAGCTATCAGACTGCGAAAAAAGAAACACACAAGAATATTGATAAAACACAAAACAATAATCAGGAAAACAAATTTGTATGGATAACTCTCTTAACAACGAGCCAAGTTTGGAAAAATCCAACTCGGCAGCATTATGGCTGAAACGGACAGCGGTCTTAATATTGTGGCTTGCCGCGTTTCTGTCGGGTGTAACGGCTTTGTATGGTCTGACCAGAGTGGGCAATGAACCTGCAAATCTGATACTCGTCGCCTTATTGTCGGCAGGGGCGTGGTACGGTATCTATTTCGGCGGACGACTGACAGGCTGGTTCAGGTCGTCTGAAAACCCGCAAATCCGCTACCCCGCCATTCATTGGGCAATATGGACGCTTGAAACATTTTTCGCCTTATTTTTTGCAAGCATCATTTTCGATAAACAAAACATAGGATTGGTGGTTTTTTGCCTGATTTTTAGCGGCTTGGCGGGCGTGTCTGCATATTTGCGCGGTAAACGGCTGATTGCCGATTACCGGCTACGGAAAAATACCGAAGTCCGTGCAACGGTATGGCGGCTGATATGGAGCTTTATTTTTGCACTGTTATGGTCGGCAACCATCTTGCTCTGCCTGTATGCGCTTCTGCGCCAAATGGCATTGCCTGAAGGAATTGAGCCTGCTACTTTCTGCTTTATCTTCATCCTAACCGTACTGTCGGGATGTGCTGCATATTACTGCTGGAATGGGTTGGCAAAATTGTTCCAAAAATATGCACAACAACAGAAAACGTGGTAGGTCAGATATCCGTCTCCGATGTAATTCGACATGATGCCTATTTAGATAACCAAGTCCGTAGCGTGGGCTTCGCCCACGAGGCAAACAGCTCGGATGATCGTTTGATTCGAACGGCAGTAGGTTTTGCGGGCAAAGCCCACGCTATGGCTTGCAAAAAACAGAAATGGTGCGCAATTATCGCCCACCGCAGATTTTTAACTTTTTCAGACGACCCCAAACCCTAAAAAAACCGTCTGAAACCACGCCCCTCAAGGGTATATCGACAACAAGAAAGGAAAACCCATGAACTTAGTTTCCATCGGCATCATCGCCGGCGTCATACTCGTCGCGCTGTTCGTACTCGGCCTCATTCTCACCCGCCTGTACCGCCGCGCCAGCAAAGAAGTCTCCTTCGTCCGTACCGGTTTCGGCGGCGAAAAAGTCATCATGAACGGCGGTGCGATGGTGCTGCCCGTGCTGCACGAAATCATCCCCGTCAACATGAACACATTGCGTCTCGAAGTGCGCCGCGCGGCGCAGCAGGCGTTGATTACCCGCGACCGGATGCGCGTCGATGTGATGGCAGAGTTTTACGTCCGCGTCAAACCCAGCGCAGAAAGCATTGCCACCGCCGCGCAAACGCTGGGTATGAAAACCATGTCGCCCGACGAATTGAAAGACCTCGTCGAAGGTAAATTCGTTGATGCCCTGCGCGCTGTTGCCGCCGAAATGGCGATGGAAGAGCTGCATGAAAAACGTGTTGATTTCGTTCAGAAAGTGCAGCAAGTCGTGAGCGAAGACTTGTTTAAAAACGGCCTCGAACTCGAAACCGTTTCCCTGACCGGCCTCGACCAGACCAGCTTTGAGTTTTTCAACCCGCAAAACGCCTTTGACGCGGAAGGTCTGACCAAACTGACCGAAACCATCGAAGGCCGCCGCAAAAAACGCAACGAAATCGAACAAGACACCGATTTGGCGATTAAAACCAAAAACCTCGAAGCCGAGCAGCAACGCCTGAAAATCTCGCGCGAAGAAGAATACGCCAAACTCGAACAAGAACGCGAAATCGCCGTGCGCCGCGCCGAGCAGGAAGCCAGCATCGCCGAGCAGGAAGCGCAGAAAAAACGCGAGGCGGAAGAAGCCAAAATCGCCGCCGAACGCGAAGTGGATTTGAAACGCATCGCCGCCGAACGCGACATTAAAAACGAAGACATCCGCAAAGCCCAAGCCGTCGAGCAGGCGGAGGTCGAGCGTCGCAAAGCCATCGAGCTTGCCGAACAAGACCGCGCCATCGCCGTTGCCGAGAAATCGCGTGCCGAATCCGAAGCCAAAGCCGAGGCAGACAAAGCCCGCGCTGCCGCCGTGCGTGAAGAAGAGAGCGTGATTACCGTGCGCGAAACCGAACGCGCCGAACGTGCCAAAGCCGTCGAACTGATTGCCGCCGAAGAAGCCGCGCAAAAAGACGCGATTTCGCTCACCGTCGCCGCCGAAGCCGAGAAACAGGCTGCGCAAGACCGTGCCGAAGCCGTGCGCATCGCCGCCGAAGCCGAAGCCGAGAAACAACGCCTGCAAGCCAAAGGTGAAGCCGATGCCAAAGTCCTGTTGGCACAAGCGCAAGAGCAGCAATACAAAGTCGATGCCGAAGGTACCCGCGCCGTGAACGAAGCCGCCAACGTCCTGAGCGTCGAGCAAGTCGAAATGCAAGTGCGCCTTGCTCTCCTGAAACACCTGCCCGACATCATCCGCGAATCCGTGCGCCCGATGGAAAACATCGACGACATCAAGATTCTGCAAGTCAACGGCTTGGGCGGATTCAGCGGCGCTGCCAACGGCTCCGAAGGCGTGTCGGAAGGTCAAACCACACAAGCCAGCCTCGCCGACCAAATGGTCAACAGCGCCCTGCGCTACCGCAGCCAAGCCCCGCTGGTTGACGGCCTCTTGAAAGAATTGGGTCTGAACGGCGGCGACATCAACGGGCTGACGCAAGGGCTGGATAAAGGCATCGGCAAGGAATAAGCCGCGCCGTTAAGAAGGTCTGAAAGCAAAGGTCGTCTGAAAACCTGAAACAAGGGTTTCAGACGACCTTTTGTCATGGAAGGAACAAATCTGTCATCAGTCAAACCTGTTCCATTGCATCAAACGCAACAAACAGGCGCAGCGTATTCGTCAGGCGTTCGGTTTACAGAAAACCAGTTGGAAGCCGCACTCGACTCCCTCTTTCCAACCCGGCAGAACCAAGCAAACTTCGTCCGCCGCAAACCGGCATTGAAGCAATAGTTTGCCCATACCGAACAAGCCGTTTTAATCCACTATAAAACACAAAGGTCGTCTGAAAACCTGTTTTCAGACGACCTTTTATCTTTTCCAACGAACTCGGTTTAACCTCTGCGCAATACGGCGTTGTTGACGTATTTTTGGATACCGGTGGCGATGGCGTCGGCGCATTGGCGGCGGAAGGAGTCGCTGCCGAGCAGCCGCTCTTCGGTCGGGTTGGACAGGAAGGCGGTTTCAACGAGGATGGAAGGGATGTCGGGCGCGCGCAGGACGGCGAAGTTGGCTTCGTCAACGCGACCTTTGTGGAGTTGGTTGAGTTTGCCCAATTCGGTCAGGACGGAATGTCCGAGCTTGCGGCTGTCGCGCATGGTGGCGGTTTGGGTCATGTCGAGAATGGCATTATCGACGCTGCGGTTGCCGCTTTTGGCAACGCCGCCGATGGCGTCGGCGTTGTTTTGGGTTTGGGCGAGGAATTTGGCGGCGGAGCTGGTCGCACCTTTGGTGTTGAGCATATACACGCCGGTACCGCGCGCGGACGGGCTGGTGAAGGCGTCGGCGTGGATAGAGACGAACACGTCGGCATTGCGTGCGCGGGCTTTGGCGACGCGCACGCCCAACGGGATGAAGATGTCTTCGTTGCGGGTCATGTAAACGGTGTAGCCTATGCTTTCAAGGCGGTTTTTGGCTTCGCGGGCGATGGAGAGGACGACGTTTTTCTCTTTCAAGCCGCTCGGACCGATGGCACCGGGGTCTTCACCGCCATGACCGGGGTCTATCATGACGACGGGGCGGCGGCCGCCGCGGTTGGAACGCGCAGGCGTGTCTTGGGCAATGTTCGTGCGCTCGGCAGGACGTTGCGTTTGCATGCGTTTCGGCGGATTGCCGTTGAGCAGCGCCATCATCGGGTCGTTGGCATCGACACCGTGCGGATAAAGGTCGATCACGAGGCGGTTTTTAAAGCCGCCGACAGGGGCAAGCGAGAAGACTTGCGGATGAGCGTTTTGCTTGAGGTCAATCACGACGCGTACGGTCGTCGGGGTATTTTGTCCGGCGCGGATGCTGCGGATATAGGGGTCGTCGGGCAGGACTTTGCCGGAAATGCCTTGCAGGACGCTGTTGATGTTGGCGTTTTGGATGTCAACGACGAGCCTGCCGGGGTTTTCCAAGGCGAAATGCTGATATTGCAGCGCGCGCGAGCTTTCGATG
This sequence comes from uncultured Neisseria sp., assembly GCA_963532335.1. GTDB lineage: Bacteria > Pseudomonadota > Gammaproteobacteria > Burkholderiales > Neisseriaceae > Neisseria. Next base: position 58,008 of record CAUSKT010000004.1, read on the forward strand.
GTGATACGGGTATAGGCGTGCGAAGGCCAAATACGGGCGGCGACGAATTGGGCTGGCGGCGCGGCTTTGGCGAGGGCGGAGGCAATCGGCGTGAGGGTGAACAACAGTCCGGCAGTTTGGCGGACGACTTGTCTTCGTGTCAGTTTGAATTTAACCATGCTTCTAAACTTTTTTGTCCGTTGGCGGTGTGTGCGGTAGCGGTGCAGGTTCTGCCCTGCTCGGCGTGATTCAGGGATACGGTGATGTCTGCGGGCGGCGTGAACGCGCCGCCCTGTTGCGGCCATTCGATGATGCAGACGCTGTCAGGGGAGAACAGGTCGTCCAGACCCGCATCTTCCCATTCTTCGGGCGAGGCAAAGCGGTAAAGGTCGAAATGATGGAGCGTGAACGCTTCCAGCGGATAGGATTCGACGATGGCGTAGGTCGGGCTTTTGACCGCGCCGGTGTGTCCGAGTCCGCGCAGGATGCCGCGCGTGAACGTGGTTTTTCCTGCGCCCAAATCGCCTTGCAGATGGATGACCAATGGCGCGCGCAGCGATTTTGCCCAACTCCCGCCCAGCTTGAGTGTGGACTCTTCGTCGGGAAGCCGGCGGGAAAGGGTTGCGCCGTCGCTCATGAAATCAGCCTTATCGTGTTCTAAAGACCTTAATTATGCTGTATTTACGGGCATTTGCAAACATAAGGGAGGATAAAGTTAGATAAAGATGTTCAATCGGCATCTTTGCCGTTTGCCGTCCAAACGCTTCAGGGGTCGTCTGAAAACGCCGTTTCCACACAACCCAAACCCTTTCAGACGACCTCCGTCCCTGTTAAGCCTTGCGCCGAACGTGTACAATCCGCCCCATCATACCTAATCCGTACAAACCGCATCATGACTATCAGCAAACAACGCCCCATCGGCGTTTTCGATTCCGGCGTCGGCGGCCTGACCAACGTCCGCGCCCTGATGGAACGCCTGCCGATGGAAAACATCATCTACTTCGGCGACACCGCCCGCGTTCCCTACGGCACCAAATCCCGCGCCACCATCGAAACCTTCGCCATGCAGATTGTCGATTTCCTGCTGGAAAACGATGTCAAGGCGCTCGTCATCGCGTGCAACACCATCGCAGCCGTTGCCGGACAGAAAATTCGCCAAAAAGCAGGCAATATGCCCGTATTGGACGTGATTTCCGCCGGTGCGCAGGCCGCCCTGAACACCACGCGCAACAACAAAATCGGTATCATCGCCACCAACACCACCGTCAACAGCAACGCCTACGCCCGCGCCATCCACGCCCAAAATCCCGACACGCTCGTGCGTACGCAGGCGACGTCGCTGCTCGTGCCGCTGGTGGAAGAAGGCTGGCTCGACCACGAAGTGACCCGCCTGACCGTGCGCGAATATCTCAAGCCGCTCTTGGTGGACGACATCGACACGCTCGTCCTCGGCTGCACCCACTTCCCGCTGCTCAAGCCCCTGATCGGCAAAGAAGCGCAAAACGTTGCCCTGGTCGACTCCGCCATCACCACCGCCGAAGCGACCGCCCAAGCGCTCGCCCAAGCAGGGTTGCTCAACACGGAAAACGACAGCCCCGACTACCGCTTCTACGTCAGCGACATCCCCCTGCGCTTCCGCACCATAGGCGAACGCTTCCTCGGACGCAGTATGGAACAAATCGAAATGGTCTCGCTGGGGTAAGGCGTATCCCGCATGCCAAAACGAGAGGTCGTCTGAAAACCCGAAACACGGGTTTTCAGACGACCTTTGTTCTGTTTCCTGTCCGGGATTAGAAACTGTAATTCACCCGCGCCGTATAAGTGCGCGGCGCGCCGGGCATGGCGTCGGAACGCCAGTATTTTTGATTGAACAGATTGCCGACGGCGAAAGTGAGGTTCAGATTTTTGCGGTTCCAACCGAGCATGGCGTCGGTGCGGACGAAGCCGGGAAGCGTGGTGGTTGCTTTTTGGCTCGAATTGTAGCCGTAGCGTTTGCCCGTACCGGTTACGCCGATTTCGCCGTAGAGGTTTTCAGTCGGCGTGTAACGGAAAAACAGGTTGCCGGTAACGTTGCTGGTGTTTTCCAAATGGATGCCCACGCGGTTTGGATTTTCCTTGTCTTCAACCACTTTCGCCTGCATTACGCCCAACGATCCGCGCAGGTAGAGTTTTTTGGGGATGATTTGTCCGATGGCGGACAACTCCAAGCCGCGCGAACGGTGTTTGCCGCCGACTGCCCAAGTGTAGGGATTATTTTGCGCGTCTGGGCGGTAGCGGATATTGAAGCGTTCGATTTGGTAGGCGGACAATGTGGTGCTGAGGCGGTCGTCCAGCCAGCTGCTTTTGACGCCGGTTTCGTATTGGCGGGTGTACTCGGGGTCGGCGTTGAACACGGCGGCAGACGAAGTGTCGATACTCAAATAGCCGCCGCGTCCGCCATAAGGCGCGAAGCCTTTGTTATATGAGGTGTAGAGCGTGTGGGCGGGCGTTGCGTTCCACACTGCGCCGATGTTGGGGCTGAACGAGTGGCCGCTGTATTGGCGGCTGCTGCTGGTGAGTTTGTTTTCGGAATTAAAGGTGTATTTGTCGTAACGGCCGCCGAGGACGAATTTCAAATCGGGCGTGGCGGAGAAGATGTTTTGCACGAAGATGCCGTAGGCGTCGGCTTTGTGGCGGTTTTGGGTGAGGACGGGTTGCAGCCTGCCCGAAGCCGGCCAGCTTGCGCGGTCGTAGGGGTTGATGGAGGCGGAAAAGGCGCGGCTGAAACCCAATGTCGGGTTGCGGTGTTCGCGGCTGTAATCCATGCCTACGGTCAGGTGGTTTTCAAAACGGCCGATGTTGTAGTCGCCGTTGAGCGTGAAATTGGACGACAGGGTTTTGTTGTCGGTCTGCTGCCAGGCGTAGTTGCGTTTGATTCGGCTGCCGTTTTCGCTGCCTGCATAGAAATGGTCGAAATCCTGCGCCGCCGTGCGGTGGGCAAGCTGCCATTGGGCGCGCCATTTGTCGTTGAAGGCGTATTCGAGGTCGGAACGCCAAACTTGCAGCTTGTCTTTGACAAAATCGTTCCGGTGGGCGAACCCCATGCGGTAAGGCAATCCGAAGCGGTCGTACACGGACTTGGTCGGGCTGCGGTCGGGCGTGCGCTCCACATTGTCGTAGGTGTATTGCCCCGTCCATTTCAAGCCGTTGTCGAGTTTGACGGTAATGCTGGGCGAAACCATGACGTTTTTGCTGTCTATGCCGCTGCGGAACGAATTGGCGCGCCCGACTTCGCCGGTGAGGCGGATGGCGACGTTTTTGTTCAGCACTTCGTTGATGTCCATATTCAGGCTGCGGTTTGCCCACGATCCGTAAACTGCACCGATGTTGCGGCTTTGTTTGAAGTTGGCGTATTTGCTGACCATGTTGATGACACCGCCGCCGTTGGTGCGGCCGTAAAGCACGGAAGACGGACCTTTCAGGATTTCCACGCGCTCGATGTTGGCAGTGCTGCGGCGCACCTGACCGCTTTCGCGTACGCCGTCGCGGTAAATATCGGATGCGTCGGCTTGGAAGCCGCGCAGGAAAATGCTTTCGCCGCGCATATCGTAGGCAGCGTCGATGCCGGCATTGCCTTCGAGGATGGAACTCAAATCGTTCGTACCGTAATTTTTGTTTTCTGGATATTGAGCGTATCGACGGTTTGCGGCGTTTCTTTGATGAGCTGGCCGTTGCGGGTAACGGCGGCTTCGTCGTAGTTGATGTAGCCTTTGAGTACACTGGTGTCGGACTGTCCGACCACGGTAACGGTGGGCAGGGTGGCAGTGTAATGTTCGCTATCGGTGGTATCGGCGGCATACAGCGGGAAGGCGGAGGCAATCAGGGCGGGAAGCAGGGAAAGGCGGGCAGAATATTGCATGTTCAACTCGGAAGGTAAAGGGATGCGGCATTATAGGAAATATTTTTGCTTAATCGAAATAATTGATAATAATTATCTTTATTTATGACAAATCGTGTTTATATTTTGCAACGAAGCAGCCATAAACCGAAAGGTCGTCTGAAAAGTGAACTGCACCCCAAAAGTTGGACATCCCCTCCAACTC
>CAUSKT010000005.1:0-57962 GCA_963532335.1 uncultured Neisseria sp.
TGAAGCACCAAGTGAATCGGTTCCGTACTATCTGTACTGTCAGCGGCTTCGTCGCCTTGTCCTGATTTTTGTTAATCCACTATATTTTTGAAACTGGCAAAGCAAGTTGCCTCAAAACCCGTTTTCAGACGACCTCTGCCCATTTTGGATGGCATTCTAAAACTTCTTGATAAACCGGACAGCTTTCAATATGCGCGCCGGGCAGGTAGCCGGTACTCATTAAAAATTCGCCGACGATTTCGCCGCCGACAAATTTGAAATGTTTTTTAAACAGCTTCACCCACTCGGCTTTATCGAGCGGATGGTGCGCATCGAGCCAGTGTTTGAACGAGCCGCATTCCTGCTGCAACTTTTTAATTTGCCGTGCATTGTAAATGGCGGCGTTGATTTTCAGGCGGTTGCGGACGATGCCTGCGTCGGCAAGCAGGCGTTCGATGTCAGCTTCGTCGAATGCGGCGACAGCGTCGATGTCGAAATTTTTAAATGCAGCACGAAACGCCTGTTGTTTCTTCAGCATCAACGTCCAGCTCAAACCCGCCTGATTGATTTCCAACACCAGCCGTCCGAACAATTCATTGTCGTCTGAAATCGGAAAACCGTATTGCTTATCGTGGTAATGTTTGTTCGGATTGTCCGTATCGTTCGGGAGGGCGGTAACAAATTCGCAGTAATTCATGTTTTATCGGTCAAGCGAAACAAAGGTCGTCTGAAAACCTAAAACGGGATTTCAGACGACCTTTCACAATCGAAATGCGGCAATATGCCTGCCGCGCAAGTTTAAATCAATCCACTTCGCCCGCGTATTGCTCGGCGGTCAGCAAGCCGTCGTAGTCGGCAGGATTGGCAGGTTTGATTTTGAAGAACCAGCCTGCACCGTAAGGGTCGCTGTTGGCAGTTTCCGGCGCGCTGGGCAAATCTTCGTTGACGGCAACGACTTCGCCTGCAATCGGCGCGTACACGTCGGACGCGGCTTTTACAGACTCAACCACACCGGCTTGTTCTTCGGCGGCAAGGTTCGCGCCGACTTCGGGCAGCTCGACGAACACGATGTCGCCCAACAACTCTTGCGCATGGTGGGTAATGCCGACGGTAACGGTACCGTCGTCTTCAAGGCGCAGCCATTCGTGGCTGGCAACGTATTTCAGTTCGGCTGGGATGTTGTTGCTCATGGTTTGATTCTCCATTGGTTTTTTGGCTTAAAGGGTGAAGCCTTCGGATATGATCGACAGGCTGTTTTACGTTTGCTTTCAGACGACCTTAATTTTAATAAAGGTCGTCTGAAACCGCATCAGTCAAACTGTTTCTGTCCGTTGCGCACAAACGGCAGCTTCAATACGCGCACGTCCACCTCTTTGCCGCGTATCAGCACTTTGGCGGTATCGCCGTCAAAATCTTTCGGAACGCGGGCGATGGCGATGGATTGTTTCAGGCTGGGCGAGAATACGCCGCTGGTGGTTTCGCCTTTGCCTTTGTCGGTCAACACTTCCATATGCGCGCGCAGGATGCCGCCTTTGTCGAGCAGCAAACCGACTTGTTTGACGGCAACGCCTTTTTCTTTCAATGCCAACAAGGCGGCTTTGCCGACGAAATCGCGGTTTTCGTCTTTCAAATCAACCGTCCAGCCCATGCCTGCTTCGAGCGGGCTGGTGTCGTCGTCCATATCGTTGCCGTAAAGGTTCATGCCGGCTTCCATGCGCAGGGTGTCGCGCGCGCCGAGGCCGCAGGGCTGTACGCCGGCTTGTTGCAGGGCTTTGAAAAATGCGACGGCTTCGGTGCCGGGCAGGATGACTTCGACGCCGTCTTCGCCGGTGTAGCCGGTGCGGGCGACAAACCAGTCGTTGCCCAAATCCGCGCCTTGGAACGGTTTGAGGTTGTTGACGACATCCGCCCATTCGGGTTTGACGGTCAGGAGTTTTTCAATGGCTTTAGGACCTTGTACGGCAAGCATACCGAGATCGTAGCGCGGGTTGAAGGCGACACCGAATTCTTGTCCGACTTTGTGGAACTGGGCGGTGTCTTTTTCGCGGGTCGCGCCGTTGGACACGATGCGGTATTGGGTTTCGGCTTCGTTGGTGCGGTAAACGATCAAGTCGTCAATCACGCCGCCGTTGTCGTTGAGCAGCGCGGAATAAAGGGCTTTGCCGACGAAGGCGAGTTTGGCAACGTCGTTGGCAATCAGTTTGCGGAAAAAGGCTTTGGCGTTCGCTCCGGCGACGTCGGTAACGAGCATGTGGGATACGTCGAACATGCCTGCGTCGGTACGCACGGCTTCGTGTTCGGCGATTTGCGAACCATAATGGATGGGCAGCTCCCAGCCGGCAAAATCGACCAGCTTCGCGCCTGCATCTTGATGGGCTTGGTGAAACGGGGTGGTTTTCAGGGCAGTCATTCTCAGCTTCTCCGGATTTATTGTTCAGATGCCGTCCGCACATAAGCAGCGCGGAAGACCCTATCTGTCCTTGAACCTGAGATTTTCGGCCGTACCCGCTTGATGGCAAACCAGTCTGCTCACTGCTTTGCGCGGTTGTCTGAATGGTGGTTCAGACGACCTTCTCCCCTTCGGTGGGTGCGAGCGCACCGCTCTCCAGATGTTTTATTTCAACGTGCAGTCCCTGTTGCCTGAGCGATTTAAGGGCATCTGCGCCTTCGGCGGCTACATGTAACCTGATGTAGCTCTCTCCTGCACATACCCCGATTATGGCTTGAAAAGGCGGTTTGGGCAAGCCGTCTTTTATATGGTCGCCATTCGTTTTGCCCGGATTGGCTAAAGCCTGTTTGCGGGGATGGAAATTAAATCAATTTGTTTGCATCCATACTTTTTAACACAGATTATTTTCAAAAATACTTTTTCATTGGTTGATTGTATGTTAAGTAAATGTTATTTGTTATATACTCTGCCTAACTGGTCAATCTGAGCGTTCACACGAACGCTATCCGACTGATTTCCATCTTATACAGCAACAGGGAGCAAACTAAATGACACCGATAACCTTGGATAAAACCGACCTTAAAATCTTACAAGTCCTACAAGAAAACGGCAGATTGACCAATGTCGAATTATCCGAGCGGATCGCGCTTTCACCTTCCCCCTGCCTGCGCCGCCTGAAGCAATTGGAAGACGCAGGCATCATCCGACAATATGCCGCCCTGCTCTCCCCAGCAGCCGTCCATTTGGGCTTGCAGGCGTTTATCCGCGTTTCCATCAGCAAGGCAAAAGATGCGCGCGAAGACTTTGCGCAATCGGTGCAAGAATGGCCCGAAGTATTGAGCTGCTTCGCCCTCACCGGCGAAACCGACTACCTGCTCCATGCGTTTTTTACCGATATGAACTCATTTTCCCATTTCGTTTTGGACACGCTCCTGTCTCACCACGGCGTACAAGACGCGCAGTCTAGCTTCGTGTTGAAAGAAATCAAAAACACAACCGCCCTACCGCTGGGACACCTCATCCCCGATTAAAGGCAAAACGCAAAGGTCGTCTGAAAATGAAAACGCTGAGAAATACAGAGTTTTCGTTTTCAGACGACCTTTTTCCGTCCTAACGGCGATATCCTGAGAACGGAGAATTTCATGCTATACTTGAGAACTATTTTTAATTAAATCAAATCCTAATTCCCGCATGACTACCCCTGACTCCGCCACCGTAGCCGACTACACCCGCCAATGGCTCGAAAAAGCCGTCATCGGACTCAACCTCTGCCCCTTCGCCAAAGCGCCGCACGTCAAAAACCTCGTGCGCATCAGCGTCAGCCAAGCACGCCATCTGGACGGTTTCCTCGAAGACCTGGACCGCGAATTGCAGCTTTTGGGCGATACGCCCGCCGACGAGCTGGAAACCACCCTGCTTGTCCACCCGACCCTTTTTCCCGACTTCGACACCTTCAACCAAATGCTCGACATTGCCGATGCCGCCGTTGTGGACAACGGTTTGGAAGGCATTGTCCAAATCGCCCCGTTTCATCCCGATTTCCAATTTGAAGGCACGGATTCAGACGACATCGGCAACTACACCAACCGCTCGCCCTACCCCACCCTGCACCTTATCCGCGAAGACAGCATCGCCAAAGCCGCACAAGCCTTCCCCGACGCCTCCGCCATTTTCGAGCGCAACATCGCCCTACTTGAAAAAATGGGACACGAAGGCTGGGACAAGCTCGATATTCCCCGCTGCCCGTTTGATCACGGCAAAACCAAAGCATCCGAATAAGATTTCCAACAAAACAACATGATTCGCTACTTACTCATCTTTTGCGGCGCAGTTTCCTTTCTCTTAGGCATCATCGGCATTTTTCTGCCGATTATGCCCACCACCCCCTTCATCATCCTTGCCGCCGCCTGCTGGGCAAGAGCTTCGCCCCGTTTCCACCGCTGGCTGCACCAACACCGCTATTTCGGCCCCATGATACAAAACTGGGAAAACAACGGCGCCGTCCCGCGCAAAGCCAAAATCTTCGCCATCAGCATGATGAGCTTATCCTGCATCTTCATGTTTTGGCGCTTCCCCGAACAATGGTGGATAGGCGCGGCATCGACATTGGGCTGCGGCTGCGTCGCTGTCTGGATGTGGTTGCGTCCCGAACCCTGAGTCGTGTTCAAAATCCGATATTCAATTATAGTGCCTCTTTAGCTGAATACCATGCAGCAACAAACTATCCTCAAACCAAACTTCTAATCCCAATATACATAGAATATTGACATCAAAAAATTCCGTGTCTAATATCATTATCATGGAATTACAAAGACAATCGGCTTTAAGACAAGCCTCTGACAACAAAGATGTGATTGATCCCAAGAAAAATAAATGAGGAATCCCTTTATGAATAAATTTGTTTTAACCCTTTTTCTTGGCGCGTCTTCCGCCGTCTCCTTTGCCTGTTCGCCCGGCATTGGCGGGGGTCCTTCCGGAGACCCTCATTGTATGGCCCCTATTTTGGCAAACGACCCATATTACAACGGCTCTATGAATAATAGCCAAGGAGCAGCTCAAGTAGGCAGACCTAAGACCACTACTATATATCTCCCTTCTAAATACGGTGCTGTAGCTGAGAATTCGGATACAGGTTACGTAAGCGGCGTATTAAATCAGGACTCTTTGTCTAAAGCGAAGGAAACTGCTCTGGCTGAGTGCAGGAAAAGAGATCCTCAAGGTTCATGCAAAATAGTTTCATGGGTTAGGAATGGATGTATTGCTGGAGCCGAAGGCAAGGCAATTAATCCTCCGGGGCATTGGCGTTCTTTTTATATGGGTACAGAAAAAGGATTAGCAGAAGCTGTCGCATTGGCGAAATGTAAAGCTGATTCTAGCCTGAGCAACTGCCGTATTAGTTTACCTGAAGGCTGCTCCCTCCCCTGACATTTAACAATCCTAATGGTCGTCTGAAAACGCAGTTTCCGTTCCGAAACCGTATTTTCAGACGACCTTTCCTGCATCTTCATGTTTTGGCGCTTCCCCGAAAAATGGTGGATAGGCACGGCGTCCACATTGGGCTGCGGCTGCGTCGCCGTCTGGATGTGGCTGCGTCCCGAACCCTGAGTCGTGTTCAAAATCCGATATTCAATTATAGTGCCTCTTTAGCTGAATACCATGCAGCAACAAACTATCCTCAAACCAAACTTCTAATCCCAATATACATAGAATGTTGACATCAGAAAATTCCGTGTCTAATATCATTATCATGGAATTATAGTGGATTAACTTTAAATCAGGACAAGGCGACGAAGCCGCAGACAGTACAGATAGTACGGCAAGGCGAGGCAACGCCGTACTGGTTTAAAGTTAATCCACTATACAAAGACAATCGGCTTTAAGACAAGCCTCTGACAACAAAGATGTGATTGATCCCAAGAAAAATAAATGAGGAATCCCTTTATGAATAAATTTGTTTTAACCCTTTGTCTTGGCGCGTCTTCCGCCGTCTCCCTTGCCTGTTCGCCCGGCATTGGCGGCGGCCCTTCCGGAGACCCCCATTGTATGGCCCCTATTTTGGCAAACGATCCCTATTACAATGGTTCTATGAATAATGGTCAAGTAGGCAGACCTAAGACCACTACTATATATCTCCCTTCTAAATACGGTGCTGTAGCTGAGAATTCGGATACAGGTTACGTAAGCGGCGTATTAAATCAGGACTCTTTGTCTAAAGCGAAGGAAACTGCTCTGGCTGAGTGCAGGAAAAGAGATCCTCAAGGTTCATGCAAAATAGTTTCATGGGTTAGGAATGGATGTATTGCTGGAGCCGAAGGCAAGGCAATTAATCCTCCGGGGCATTGGCGTTCTTTTTATATGGGTACAGAAAAAGGATTAGCAGAAGCTGTCGCATTGGCGAAATGTAAAGCTGATTCTAGCCTGAGCAACTGCCGTATTAGTTTACCTGAAGGCTGCTCCCTCCCCTGACATTTAACAATCCTAATGGTCGTCTGAAAACGCAGTTTCCGTTCCGAAACCGTATTTTCAGACGACCTTTTGTCATTTCAAACCATCGGTTTTAAAATATCCGCAACACAAACTGCCAAAAGGAAAACCGCCATGGCACAATTCTTCGCCATCCACCCCGACAACCCGCAGGAACGCCTGATCAAACAAGCCGCCGACATCGTCCGCAACGGCGGGGTCATCGTGTACCCCACCGACTCCTGCTACGCGCTCGGCTGCAAACTCGGCGACAAAGCCGCGATGGAACGCATCCTCGCCATCCGCAAAATCGACTTGAAACACCACCTGACCCTCATGTGCGCCGATTTGAGCGAATTGGGCACTTACGCCAAAGTCGATAACGCCCAATTCCGCCAGCTCAAAGCCGCCACTCCCGGCAGCTACACCTTCATCCTGCAAGCCACCAAAGAAGTCCCGAACCGCACGCTGCACCCGAAACGCAAAACCATAGGCCTGCGCGTTCCCGACAATACCATCGCCTTGAGCCTGTTGCAGGAATTGGGCGAGCCGCTGCTCAGTTGCACCCTGATGCTGCCCGAAGACGACGAGCCGCTGACCGACCCTTACGAAATCCGCGACCGCCTCGAACACAGCGTCGATTTGGTCATTGACGGCGGCTGGTGCGGTACTGAGCCGACCACCGTCATCGACATGACCGACGGCACGGAACTCATCCGCCAAGGCAAAGGCGACACCGCCCTATTCGGTCTGTAAACCCCAAAAACTATAGTGGATTAAATTTAAATCAGGACAAGGCGACGAAGCCGCAGACAGTACAGATAGTACGACAAGGCGAGGCAACGCCGTACTGGTTTAAAGGTAATCCACTATAAAAGGTCGTCTGAAAACCCAAATCGATTTTCAGACGACCTTTTGACATTGCCCTAGCCGAAAACAATCGGCTTATTCGAAAATCAACGATGCTGCGGGTTGTAGCGGTTTTCCAAGCGCAGGAACACCCAGCCCAAGAAAGTCGTCATCAAGAGATAAATCAGCGCGACGGTATAGAGCGGTTCTTCATAAACGGAATAGCGGCCGCTAATCGTACTTTGCACATAAGCCAGCTCCGCCACGGCGATAACGGACAACAGCGAGCTGTCTTTCAAAAGCGTAATAAATTCGCTGGCAAGCGGCGGCAGCATACGGCGCAACGCCTGCGGGAGAATCACATAGCGCATAGCCTGCGGATAAGTCAGACCCAGCGAACGCGCCGCTTCCATCTGACCGCGGTCGATGGACTGGATGCCCGCGCGGAAAATCTCGCAGATATACGCGCCGGAGTTGGCAATCAAGGCAAGCGAACCGGCAATCAGCGCGCCGTAAGAGCGTCGGATTTCCACCGCTTGATCGCCGTTAATCAGCAAACCATCAGTAGGATGGACAAAGAACGGGAACCAGACGTAAGACCAAATCACAATCTGCACAAACAGCGGCGTACCACGGAACAGCGTTACATACAGCAGCGAAACCTTACGCAAAACCCAAGCCAGCGCACGCATGGGCGCACCCGCTTTTTCCAGATGAATCAGGCGCGCCAGCGCGAGCAGCAGACCCAATACGGAGCCGCCTGCCGTCGCCACTACGGTCAAGCCCAGCGTAGTCAGCGCGCCGTAGAAAAACATCCAGCGGTATTCGTAAATAATGTCAAACCGAAAATCCATACTCGTCCGCCTGTCTAAAACTCCGGGAAACGGTTTGCGGCAGCCGCCCGATTCCCGAACATTGGAAAAATGAAACTCGATATTTTACAAGAAAATACATTCTTTGAATGCCTTTTTGTTAAATTAATCGGGTTGCCGTCCGTTTTTTACATTTCGCCGCCCGTCGCGCCTATCCGCCCATTGCCACTCCTAAATCCGTTTTCCTCTGAAAAAACAACGCCAAACAATCCCGACATACCGCCGCAAAATTGACCGTCCCGACAAAAAGGCGGATAATCCGCCCATCCTTAAAACACCTTTTCAGACGACCTTTTCCCGTGATTTAAAAGGTCGTCTGAAACCTTTTATAAAGCACAAACATGAAAGCACCCGAACTCCTCCTTCCCGCCGGCGGCCTCGAACGTATGCGCGCCGCCTACGACTACGGCGCAGACGCCGTTTATGCCGGCAGCCCGCGTTATTCCCTGCGCGCCCGCAACAACGAATTTGCCAAACTCGACGTCCTCGAGCAAGGCATTAAAGAAGCGCACGAGCGCAACAAAAAATTCTTTTTGACCGTCAACACCCTGCCGCACAACTCCAAACTCAAAACCTTCGTCGCCGACATGGAGCCGCTGATTGCCATGAAACCCGACGCGCTGATTATGGCGGATCCGGGTTTGATTATGACCGTGCGCGAAAAATGGCCGGAAATGCCGATCCACCTGTCCGTACAGGCCAACACCACCAACTACTGGGGCGTGAAATTCTGGCAGAACATCGGCGTCGAACGCATCATCCTGTCGCGCGAATTGAGCATGGAAGAAATCGCCGAAATCCGCCAAGAATGCCCCGACATCGAACTCGAAGTCTTCATCCACGGCGCATTGTGCATCGCCTACTCAGGCCGTTGCCTATTGTCGGGCTATTTCAACCACCGCGACCCCAACCAAGGCACCTGCACCAACTCCTGCCGCTGGGACTACAAAGTCCACAACGCCACTGAAAGCGATGCGGGCGACGCCCAGCTTCTGCAAGGCTTCAACTTTGAAAAAGCCCAAGAAGAAGCCAACCAAAACTTCGAAGGCATCAACGGTCAGAAACGCCACCCCTACGCCGACAAAGTCTTCCTGATTGAAGAGTCCAACCGCCCAGGCGAAATGATGCCGATTATGGAAGACGAACACGGCACCTACATCATGAATTCCAAAGACCTTCGCGGCATTGAAGTGGTTGAGAAACTGGCCAAAATCGGCGTGGACAGCCTCAAAGTCGAAGGCCGCACCAAGTCGCTCTACTACGTCGCCCGCGTCGCCCAGTCCTACCGCAAAGCGATTGACGATGCCGTCGCAGGCCGTCCGTTCGACTACAGTTTGCTGAGCGAACTCGAAGGCCTCGCCAACCGCGGCTACACCAGCGGCTTCCTCGAACGCCACCAAACCCAAGACTACCAAAACTACCTCAGCGGCCATTCCACCGCCAAACAAAGCCAATACGTCGGCCACGTTACTGAAATCGACGCCGAAGGCTGGGCAACGGTGGAAGTCAAAAACCGCTTTGCCGTCGGCGACACTTTGGAAATCATCCACCCCGAAGGCAACCAAACCGTTACGCTGGAACAAATGACCCGCAAAGGCGCAGCCGTCGAAGTTGCCCCGGGCAACGGCATCCAAGTCAAAATCCCGAATATGCAGGGCAAAGAAAAAGCCTTGCTGGCTCGGGTCATCAAATAATCATGAGGTCGTCTGAAAATTTTCAGACGACCTTTTGCCTTTTGTTAAGGAACTGTATGAACGAACAAACCAAACAGGCCGCTCAGACCATAGGTCGTCTGAAATGTAAAGCCAGCGATGAAGAACGGCTGCAAGGCTGGCGCGAAACCTGCGCCAAACAAGGGTTAAGCGGCGAATTTATCCTGACCGCCAAGCTCAACGGCGCGGCTTATACCGAGGAAGAAGCCCGCATGGTGGCGGAGCTTTTCGGCAAATAAACTGACAATTTATTATTTTAAAATTACAAATCATATCAAAACTTGACAAAGTTACCGATTTTGATTATAGTCGTATCTGAGTTAACATTGCCGATTTGACACAGCTTGCGGGCATTAACAGCTAAAGCGTATTTTCATTTTCTGCTGTTTTTATTCCTTTCTTTATATCCAAGCCCGTTGTGTACAGCATCGGGCTTCTTTTTTTTCCGGAAGTATCAGGAAGTATTTATGATTATTTTGGACAACGTTTCCAAACATTACCAAACGCGCGACAAAACCCGTTTTGCCGCCGTCGAGCCGACCAGCCTCGAAATCCAAGACGGCGAAATCTTCGGTCTGATGGGCTATTCCGGCGCGGGCAAGTCCACCCTGTTGCGCCTGATTAACCTGTTGGAACGTCCCGACAGCGGCAAGGTCAATGTGTGCGGACAAGAGCTGACCGCGCTCGATGCCGCCGCATTGCGTCAGGCGCGGCAGAATATCGGCATGGTGTTTCAGCAGTTCAATCTTTTGAGCAACCGCACCGTCGCCGACAATGTTGCCTTTCCTTTGGAAATTGCCGGATGGTCGTCTGAAAAAATCAAAGAGCGTGTCAAAGAATGTCTTGAAATCGTTGGCTTGACCGAACGCGCCGACCACTACCCCGCCCAGCTTTCCGGCGGACAAAAACAGCGCGTCGGCATCGCCCGCGCGCTCGCGCCCAAACCCCAAGTCATTCTTGCCGACGAACCGACTTCCGCCCTCGACCCCGCCACCACACGCAGCGTCTTGGAATGTTTGGAAGACATCAACAAACGCTTCAACGTTACCATCGTCATCGTAACCCACGAAATGAGCGTCATCCGCCGCCTGTGCGACCGCGCCGCCCTTTTGGATAAAGGAAAAGTGGTGGAAATCGTCGAAGTACGCGGCAACCAAATCCACGCCCAATCCGAAATCGGGCGCGAGCTGATTCGGGAGGACTGATATGGCAGACTTAACATTCGAACAAGCCGTTTCCACCATCGTCGGCATGAAAGACGAAATCGTCCGCGCCTTGGGTGAAACCTTCGTTATGGTCGGGCTGTCCACCACGATTGCCGTCATCTTCGGCACCCTCTTGGGCGTCTTGCTTTTCGTAACTTCCAGCCGCCAGCTTCATTACAACAAGCCGGTGAATTTCCTGTTCGACAACTTAGTCAACCTGATGCGCGCCTTCCCCTTCGTCATCCTGATGATTGCCATGATACCCGCGACCCGCGCCATCGTCGGCAGCACCATCGGCCCGATTGCCGCCTCGCTGGTATTGAGCGTGTCCGGCCTGTTTTACTTCGCCCGACTGGTGGAACAAAACCTGCGCGAAGTCCCCAAAGGCGTGATTGAAGCCGCCACCGCCATGGGCGCCTCGCCGCTTGCCATCGTTCGTAAAGTCCTCTTGAACGAAGCGCGCGCGGGCATGGTTTCCAGCATCACCGTCCTCGCCATCGGCCTGCTCTCATACAGCGCGGCGGCAGGCATGATAGGCGGCGGCGGCTTGGGCGACCTCGCCATCCGCTACGGCTACTACCGCTACCAAACCGAAGTCATCATCTTCATCGTCGCCATCCTCGTGCTGCTCGTTATCCTGATTCAAAGCACCGGCAACGCATTGGCGCGGAAATTGGATAAACGTTAAACCTCACAAACGTAAACAAGGTCGTCTGAAAATACACCTGATGCATTTTCAGACGACCTTTTGAGTGAAAAATACAACATGAAATCCGCCAAAAAAATTCTAATTGCCGTTTATTTAGTCAATATCGGCAATATCCTTTGGTACTTTATCGGCCCCATGAACCATATGCCGAAAATATGGTACATAGGGCTGAGTATCGGCATCTTTCTTGCCCAACTCGTCATCTTGGAAAAATTAGAACACCCGCCCTCCGACGTCAACGCGCGTAACAGCAAAATGATGCGTAACGATATGGGTTTCTTCATTTTATTGTGTGTCGGGCTATTGGCTGTCTTTATGATATGGTCCCTTATCGCCTCCCCTGTTCCCATCTGGGGCATCCTTTCATTTGACGATATGGTTTCCATAGGGGAAATGAACGGATCAATTGGCACGATAGACATCGATGAAATGGGCGAAATCAGCGAGCCGGATGAAAGTGCCATGATGGCCGAAGACTATGATGATGAAATGGACGGACACGCCGTAATCGACGGAACAGATGAAATGTATGAAAGTGCCGATACCGCCTTTGATATTTCTCCGTTCGCCACCTCGTTGGATTGGCTCAAGCTCATCTCAGCCCTGACTTTTAAAGCGGGATTGATTTGGCTGTGTTACCGTTCCGCCAAAGGCCTGTACCTCACCATAAAAAACCGTCCCGTTTCCCATAAATGGATTTAAAATCCCAACTGTCCCGACGGCAGAGGCCGTCTGAAAAATCGACTTAACACTTACCAGGAGTAAAACATGCAGACAAACACCTTCTTCAAAACCCTTTCCGCCGCCGCGCTCGCCTTGATACTGGCAGCCTGCGGCGGTCAAAAAGACAGCACACCTGCCGCATCCGCCGCATCGCCTGCCGCCGACAATGGCGCGAAAAAAGAAATCGTCTTCGGTACGACCGTTGGCGACTTCGGCGATATGGTCAAAGACCAAATCAAACCTGCGCTGGAGAAAAAAGGTTATACCGTCAAACTGCTTGAATTTGCCGACTACGTCCGCCCCAATCTCGCCTTGGCAGAAGGCGAACTGGACATCAACATTTTCCAACACAAGCCTTATCTGGACGACTTCAAAAAAGAACACAAATTAGACATCACCGAAGCCTTCCAAGTACCGACCGCGCCTCTGGGCCTGTATCCGGGCAAACTGAAATCTCTGGACGAAGTCAAAGACGGCAGCAGCGTTTCCGCACCTAACGACCCGTCCAACTTCGCCCGCGCGCTGGTCATGTTGAACGAATTGGGCTGGGTTAAGTTGAAAGACGGTGTTAATCCGCTGACTGCGTCTAAAGCCGATATCGCCGAAAATCCGAAAAACATCAAAATCATAGAGCTTGAAGCCGCACAACTGCCGCGCAGCCGCGCCGACGTCGATTTCGCCATTGTTAACGGCAACTACGCCATGAGCAGCGGCATGAAGCTGACCGAAGCCCTGTTCCAAGAACCGAGCTTCGCCTACGTCAACTGGGCAGCCGTCAAAACCGCCGACAAAGACAGCCAATGGCTCAAAGACGTAACCGAAGCCTACAACTCCGACGAGTTCAAAGCCTACGCGCGCCAACGCTTCGCAGGTTACAAATACCCTGCCGCCTGGGGTGAAAACGCAGCAGCCGGTGCGAAAGCCGAAGCCGCTTCTACCGCTTCGGCAGCAAGCGCCACAGCAGCCTCCGCAGCCAACTCCGGCGCTTCCGCAGCAAAATAAACTGTAAGCCCTAAAGCAAAAGGTCGTCTGAAACCCCAAATCAGGTTTCAGACGACCTTTTTGCCGTATATGGCGGTCAAATATAGTGGATTAACTTTAAATCAGGACAAGGCGACGAAGCCGCAGACAGTACAGATAGTACGGAACCGATTCACTTGGTGCTTCAGCACCTTAGAGAATCGTTCTCTTTGAGCTAAGGCGAGGCAACGCCGTACTGGTTTAAAGTTAATCCACTATACATTCAACGCAAAGCAATGCGCCCCAATCTTGCAATGACGGTTATTTGTCTTTTATTTTGCCGCGCAAACTCAAGGTTTGCCTTACCGGATGCGAATAGGTGTCTTTTTCTGCTGTCAGTTCCAACTCCAGCTCCGTCAGTTTTTGCAAATACTCGGAAGCTTTAACCGTCGGCTCTTTTGTCAATTCTTCAAACTGCTTTTTCGCCTCATCAAACCGGCTCAGTTTGCGCAACATTTCTCCGCGCACAAGCTTGGTATTCACACGTTTTTCAGCCGGCAGGCTGTCATCTTTCAAAGTCAAATCGGCGTAATGCAGGACTTTCTCCAGATCTTGCTGATGACCGCCCAGCCAGCTGGCATGCAAAAATATCGACATCATTTGTTCTGCGTTTTGATTTTCGCCTGCCAACTCCAACATCACCCCCGCCAACCTTTGCGCTGAGGCCTTTTCAGCCACCTGCTTGAGATAAGCCTCGCTTCGGATGACTTTTTCATACTTATCCAATTCTTGTTGCGTAAAGTCGTCCTTAAACATAACAAACTTATTGCTCGGACAAACCGGAATGGGGGCAGGCGCCATAACCATGCCTACCGGCTCCAAATCAGTCTTCATATCGATCGAAAAGCCCGACATTACCATAACCGATGTGAATTTTTCGCCGCCTATCGGGCAAGTATGCTCGACCGGACGCGTAGTCAGCGCATGTGCATGCGTACAAACGGCAAGTGACAAGACGAAGGCTGAAAGTTTGATTTTCATTGGGATTTCCTTAATATTTGCGTATTTAAAGCGGCATAAATCTTGTTTTGCCTGCCCAAAATTTGAATTTATCATCAAAACGGGTAATTCTAATCACAAAGAACCCATATCCGCAAACAATAAAGGCTTGCACCAGACTTTAAGCCTAGTCGCAAGCCTTCTGCTCTCACATAGCGTGATTGATTCACGCTTCCGCCGATTTGCCGGTCACTTTTTCAAACGCTTGGATCAGCCTTCCAATCACGGCATCTTCGCCAAACTCGTTCAAACAGTCCGCACGCAATTTTTCCGCCGAAAATTTCTCGCGTTCTTCATACATCCGAATCAGCGCCTCGCTCAATGCCTCTATATTTTCAGTCGGAATCAGATAACCATTATCCTCATTAACTATCGACTGAGGTCCGCCGCACATTGTCGCAATGACCGGCAAGCCTTGTGACAGCGCCTCGATAAACACCACACCGAACGTTTCCACACGGCTGGCGAGTACAAAAGCATTGCTATGGCGCATCAAGTCCAAGACCTCATCCGTCTTCAACGCGCCCAAAAAGGTGACGGCATGACCGATGTCCAATTCATCAACCAAGCGGCGCAGATTCTCCGCCTCCGCGCCATTGCCGCCGATTTTGAGTTTGAGGAAGGGATACTTTTCCAAAGCCTTGGCAAAGGCGGGAAGCAATAAGTCATGCCCTTTCAGATGGCGCAAGTGGGAAACGGAGCAAAACGTGAAATCCTGATGGGACTTATCGAAAGGCTCGAACGGACGCGCAAAGTTATCGCCCAAAATATTCGGCAGATATTCCCAATCCAAACCGTATTTCTCGCGCAGCAATGCACAAAAATCCTTGCTGACCGCAAAACGCGCCTGACAATGTCGAGTGGATTCTTTCATACTGGGCCATTGGTTCGGACGGACCAGGTTGCGGGCAATCGCGCTGCTGTGTTCGGTAATCACATAAGGAATACCGTATTTCTTAGAAATTTCATGCGCCAAAACGCCGCCGAAATTCATCGTATGCGCATGGAGGACATCAGGCTTGCCGTTTTCCGCCACATACTGCTTAAAAGCCTTCATGCCCGCCCTTACCCAACGGATACGGTCGATATCGACAACGGGGCAATGCGGGAAAAAATACATGCTGTCGTAAACATAAGTATTCAAACCGCCCTGCCGGTGATGCCGCATTCCATAAGGGCCGGCCAAAACACTTTTCCACTCCGTCCGCAACGAGCGGAACAAAGGTGCAATGACCCCAACTTTCAAGCCTTTGCGCTGCAAAGCCTGAGCTTGCAAACGGAAGAAAATCCCGTCCACATCCATTTCAGATTTCGGATACCACGATGGAAGAACGACAACATGCATTTTTTACTCCTTACGCCAACCCTGCCAAAGACAATCTGCATCATTGCCCACAAAGTCAAAAAATATAAAAAACAATAATTTAGTTATATTACAAACAACCGCAGGTTTTCAAGTGATTATAAATAACAGCATTACAACTCAAAGCATGAATTAAAACATATATATGACAAAGTACCCAAACCGCAAGTTAAAAAAACCTCTCCTTTTTTTCAACTACCTGATTTAAATCAAAATAATATATGACATATAACAACACTTTTAAAACCGCATCCACCAAACCATCTCATCACACGCATTGCCTTTTCCCGTTTCAGACGACCCATAGGCTAAACAACGGCAAGACTATGTTGTTTAATCCCCCCCTCGCCCGATAAAACATGTTCATCCGCACCACAAGCCGACTGGTACATCAACCGTCATTTCCTTGAAGCAAAACAATAAAAAGGTCGTCTGAAATCTCGTATTTGATTTTTCAGACGACCTCTCAGTCATAGCAAAAAGGTTATTCGTATGCCGCAACCTTTTCAGACGACCTCATCAAACCAGCAAACGTGATCTTTGCCGTTTTAAGCTGTCGTTACAGTCAATCAGGCATCCACCGGCTTCCAGTCCGCGCCTTTTACCGGTGGCAGCCACGATTGCGTACCGCTGGCGGAAAATTCCCACAGGATGTCGGGGAAGCCGTAATGGTCGGCGCGCGCCGGGTCGAGTTGCGTTTCGATTTCGGCTTCGCGGCCTTCGCGGATTTGTGTGGCGATGTGCGGATTGATCATGACGGTTTTGCCCAATGCGATAAATTCCGCCCAGCCGGTTTCATAAGCGGCCAGAATTTGATCGGCAGTAAACAGGTTGCCCACGCCGATAAGGGGCAGTTTGCCGTTGATGCGCTCGTGGATGAACTGCATACGGGTTTGCGCCGTATCGCCGCCGCGTCGGATTTTCTTGTCGAATTCCCACAAGGAAACGTGCAGGTATTGCAGCGGCTTTTGCACTAAGGCGTCAATCAGCGCGCCGGTTTCGGTCATGGTCAGCCCGTCTTCGCCTGCTTCTTCGGGCGAGAAACGGTAGCCGATGATGAAGTCGTTGCGTTGGTGTTTGTCGCGGACGGCGGCAACGGCATCGACGACGGCGAGCGGGAAGCGCATTCTGTTTTCCAAGCTGCCGCCCCATTGGTCGCTGCGGCGGTTGCTTTGGGCGGAGTAAAACTGTTGGATTAAATA
This sequence comes from uncultured Neisseria sp., assembly GCA_963532335.1. GTDB lineage: Bacteria > Pseudomonadota > Gammaproteobacteria > Burkholderiales > Neisseriaceae > Neisseria. The sequence goes on from CAUSKT010000005.1 coordinate 17,046, forward strand.
GCCGTTCGCGCCGTGGATTTCCACGCCGTCAAAGCCTGCACGAATCGCCAAATCGGCAGCTTGGGCGAAGGAGACGATGAGTTCTTCCACTTCTGCGGCACTCGCTTCACGCGCACCTTCTTCTTCGCTGGCGGACGCGCTGATTTTGTCGCGGCGGTTGAGTTCCGCCATCGCTTTAGAGCCGCCGTGATGGATTTGCAAAATCGCTTTCGCACCTTGTTTTTGAATGATTTGGGCGGTTTCTTTCAGGCTGTCGAGACAGTGTTCGCCCGTAGCTTCGGGCTGTCCTCGAAAGGCCTTGCCGCCGTCTTGAACCAAAGTGGCGGCGGAGATAAAGAGCCCCATATCACCTGCACGGTTGCCGAGGAACGTGCGCTCTTGGTCGCTGATTAAACCGTCGGCGTGCGAACCGAAATGGGTCATGGGCGCAACTGCAAGGCGGTTTTTGACGGTTACGCCGTTGTTCAGTGTGAAAGGTTGGAAAAGCGGGGCGTATTTGGGATTCATTTTGCTCTATCGAAAATTAATAACATCGACAGAATTGGGACAAATAGGGAATTATCAAGAACGGGGTCGTCTGAAAACATGGTTTCGGAGAAACGGAATGTTTTCAGACGACCTTTCGGCGATACACCTAACAACGATTACCAGAGGTAGGTTACGCTGGCACCGCCGCCCGCACCGCCTTTCGCCGCGCCGACTGCCGAGCCTTTAACCAGCCATTTGCCGCTGGCGGATACTTTGGAAATACCTACGGCGTAACCGCTTTTACCGCGCCAGATACCGCTTGCGACGGAAACCGCGCCTTGTCCCGGCTGATATGCCTGTCCGAGGCTGCCGACCGCGATTGCAGCGGCGGAGCCTGAATCGGAGCGCTCTTCAAGTTTGTCCATACGGACTTTGGCTTCGTTGCGCAAAGCGGTGATTTGGGTCTGATGATTGCTCTCGGCTGCGGCAAGGCTGCTTTGGGTTTGGCGGGCAAGGCTCTTCACTTGGGCAACGTTGACCGCGTCCGTATCCTCCTTACCCGCAGCAACATTGGTAATCTGGCGGCTGTTTTGTTCGCTGCCGACAGATACCGCACCTAAAGTCGATACCCATGCCTTACCCGTTTCGGTACTTGCCGCACCGGTAGCAAAGTCATGTCCGGCAACGCCTGCCGCAGTATCGGCAACGCTGTCCGTACCGAGTGCCACGGAGTTTTGCTGACGCGCTTCCGCTTTGTAGCCCAAAGCAGCAGATTTTTCCTCAAATGCGGCAGCACCTGCACCCAAAGCCGTTCCGCCCGATTTCCGTACCCGTGCACGCGTACCCGCGGCAAGACCGTTGAGCGCGGTGGACGAAGATTCCACGCCCAATGCCACGCTGTTGGTTTCTTCGGCAACCGCGCGCGTACCGACTGCAACCGCCTGATAACCGTTTGCCTCGGCAGCAGATGCCAGCGCAACCGCCTGCGTACCGTTGGCTTTTGCCCTATCCCCGACAGCAGTGGAACTGAGTGCATTGGCTTCGCTGCCCCGTCCAAACGCAACCGCATCAATATCGCCAGCCTTCGCGCTTTCGCCGACCGCGATAGAACGCAAACCCGTTGCCTGCGACATCAAACCGACCGCCACCGACTGCCCACCGGAAGCCTTCGATGCGCCGCCGACGGCAATATCGTTGGTTCCTTTTGCATTCGCCCTGAAACCGACAGCAACCGTCCGCAATGCTTCCGCCTTAGCCTCGCTGCCAAATGCCGACGCGCTCAAACCCGAAGCGTTTGAATCATAGCCGGCAGCAACAGACTTATAACCCGTCGCAGCTGCTTTATCGCCCAATGCAGTCGCATTCTCCCCCGCCTTCGATTCTTTGCCCAATGCAGCAGAACCGTTTTTGTGCATCGCTCCTGTCGCAATACCTTCAGCAACACAAACATTTGCAAAAACAAGGGACAACACCAAACACAGCGGCTTGACGGATAAGTTTAGTTTCATCTTTTCATTCTCCAAATTTGAATTTTTAACAATACTAACTAATTCTAAATAATTATATTTAATTATTTAGAATTAGTTATATTGTATAGTATTATTACAATATTATTAATTATATGTAATTAATATTTGATTTGAATCATCTGAAGAAAATGATAAGCAAGGTTTATAGAACGTACGCAACCCATTCAGATTGATAGAACCCAATCATCTAAAAAGGTCGTCTGAAAACATGGTTTCGGAGAAACGGAATGTTTTCAGACGACCTTTTATATCGGCAAAAAAAAGGCGATACCTTTCAGTACCGCCAAAGCTGCTTTGGTGATGAAACCGGTTATTTCGAGGCGCAGCGGAAGCCTAGGTTGTGCAGGACGTATTTGGATTGCAGGCTGGTACGTATGCCGTAGCGCAGGAAGGCGGCGTAATTCGATGGGTCGCTGGAGCCTACGGATGCGCCGCTGCAAAACATTTGCGTATCGGCATTGCCAGACGAGAGCAGGCTGCTGTTGAAGTCTTCCGTCCATTCCCAAATCAAGCCGTGCATATCGTAAATGCCCCAGTAGTTGGGTTTGCTTTTGCCGACATCGCGCAAGCCGTTTCTGCCGCCGTCTGCATACCAGTCAAGAATGGTACGGTTGTAGCCCGGTTCGGCAGAACCGTTTTTCTGTGTGGCGGAGGCAAGTCCGGCAAATTCCCATTGGTCTATGGTCGGCAGGCGTTTGCCTTGCGCAGTACAGTAGGCATTGGCGGCAAACCAAGATACGTTGGTTACCGGATGTTTCAGTTCGTTGGGTTTGGGCGCGTAGCTGTTGCTGCCGGTTTTAACCCAGTGTTTGAGGTAAGCAGGCTCGGCTTGTTTGGAGCTGACTTTGCCTTTTTGCCACTGCGGGTGTTTTTTGACAAACTCTGCAAATTCGGCATTGGTAACGGGATATTTGTCGATTTGGAAGGGTTTGACTTTAATGAGGCTTGTTTCTTTCTTCAGATAGAGCGGGCGGTAGCTGCCGCCTTCAACTTTTGCCATTTCGGCCGCCGCTGCACTGCCGCTTGCGACAAGGGTAAAGAAGGCGAGGAGTGGTATGAGTTTCATAACGGGCTTTCTCATCTGAATACGGAGTATTAGGCTCTGATTATATAGCGAAACCGGATAAAAATCCTTAAAAGCCGTCTGATTATTGTGCTTTGGGCTTGTCGGTTCGTGCATATAGTGGATTAACTTTAAACCAGTACGGCGTTGCCTCGCCTTAGCTCAAAGAGAACGATTCTCTAAGGTGCTGAAGCACCAAGTGAATCGGTTCCGTACTATCTGTACTGTCTGCGGCTTCGTCGCCTTGTCCTGATTTAAATTTAATCCACTATACTTGAAATCGGTTTTTCAGACGACCTTCGATACTTGATAGGTCGTCTGAAAAACCAATCTTTCGATTGGTTGTGGAAGAAAGCCACTGTTGTCCTTGCATCAGCCGGAACAGCAGTGGCTTTTTTCTGTTTCTATGCCGAGATGACTGGATTAGTAGCCGCCTTTACCTGCAGATGCTGCGGAAGCAGGCGCTGCTGCGGAAGATGCAGGGGCAGCCGGAGCTGAAGCGGCAGGGGCTGAAGCTGCACCGCTACCTGCATAGGCTTTGTCTTCCAGTTTTTTGGTCATGATTTCAGGGTTCTCTGCGCCCTCTACTTTCAATTGACCCAACGCGCCTTTGTTGAACGCACGGAAGATAGAGTGGTCAACCAAAGTATAGCTGCCCGGGATGTCGGCTTTAAATTCGATAATCGCTGCGCCACCGGCAGGGATCAGGGTGCTTTGTACGTTTTCGTTGATCAGTTTGCCGCCTTCTACGTAAACTTTGTCGAAGATCTCACCGATAACGTGGAAGGAGGAAACGAGGTTCGGACCACCGTTACCAACGTACATACGGACGGTTTCGCCTGCTTTGGCTTTCAGGGCGTTGTCGCCGGCGATAGCACCTACGTGACCGTTAAATACAACGTATTCAGGTTGTTCGGCGATAGCTTTGTCCATATCGAACGGTTGCAGGCCTTGCGCACCTTTTTTACCTTTGGTGTAGAAGTCGCCTTGTACGATGTAGAACTCTTTGTCCACTTTAGGCAGACCTTCTTTAGGTTCAACCAAAATCAGACCGTACATACCGTTGGCGATGTGCATACCTACAGGGGCAACGGCACAGTGGTAGATGTACAGACCGGGTTGCAGGGCTTTGAAGCTGAATGTAGAAGTACGGCCCGGAGCAGTGAAGCTGGCTTCTGCACCGCCGCCTTGACCGGTAGCAGCGTGGAAGTCAACGTTGTGCGGTACGGTAGAAGACGGGTTGTTAGAGAATTCGACTTCTACGGTATCGCCTTCGCGTACGCGGATCATGCGGCCCGGAACGTCGCCGTTAAATGTCCAGTAGTGGTATTCCACGCCATCATCCATTTTCATGGTTTTTTCGACGGTTTCCATTTTCACGCGGACACGTGCAGGATGGTCGCGGTCGATGGCAGGCGGAACTTCAGGAGCGTGGGTAGTTACCGCGTCGATAACAGGCAGCTCGGCAGCAGGAGTTTCGGCAGCAGCTTGAGCACCGGAAGCAGGAGCCTCAGAAGCTGCAGGAGCGGAAGCGGAAGCGGTTTGCTCGGCAGGTTTTTGGGCAGCTTGCTCACCACAGGCGGCTAAAGCAAAAACTGAAGCAATGATTGCAGCTAAAGCTTGGCGTTTCATAGTTGTCATTTCCTTTAATAACTATTTTAAGAAGGTCAGGGTATATTTTTTCAACCTTTGTCGTCCGCGGCATACCGCTTTCGGCTCTTTCAAACTGCCTTATTCCGGGTCGTCTGAAAGGCATCTCTTGTGAACTTTTGTAGGATTATGTAGGTGGTTTTACCGCTATATCTTGACCTAAATCAATTAATTCATCAAAGATGAACTTTTACTACCCATTTTACTACTTAATAACTAGATAAAACTACATCAAATCATCTATTATTGCTCACATGTTTTATCCAATTCTTTACAAAAATGCCACCGTATTTTTGATAATAAGAATTATTATTGACTATATATCTGTTTTTTAAAGATTGTTGTTAAGAGAATATTTCTTTTGCCTGAAAAGAGTGCTACAATCTTTAACATTCATATAGTATGAATTTATAAGCAACCACTTTTTACCAAAATAAGGAGTTCTGAAATGGGACAGTACAAGAAGCTATGGTACTTGCTGTTTGCCGTCCTGGCAGTCTGCTTTACCATTCTTGGCTACATGGGCAGCGAGGTTTATAAAAAAGCCCCGCCTTACCCTGAAAGAGTCGTTTCGGCATCAGGCACTCAACTGATGACCAAAGACGATATTTTGGCAGGTCAGTCTGCCTGGCAAACCACCGGCGGTATGGAAGTCGGTTCCGTATTGGGACACGGCGCATACCAAGCTCCGGACTGGACAGCCGACTGGCTGCACCGCGAGCTTGTCGCATGGTTGGATTTGACTGCGCAAGAGACTTACGGCAAAAAATTCAACGAAGTTTCTCCTGAAGAACAAGCCGTACTGAAAACCCGCCTTGCCGACGAATACCGCAACCAAAGCCGTATTAAAGAAGACGGCAGCGTCGTTATCAGCGATACCCGTGTCAAAGCCATTGAGAGCATCCTGCCTTACTACCACGGCGTATACAGCGACGATCCCGCCCTTCAGACGACCCGCGAACACTTCGCAATGAAAAACAACACATTGCCAAGTAAAGAAGCGCGTGAAAAACTGTTCAACTTCTTCTTCTGGACTTCATGGTCTGCTGCGACCAACCGTCCTGACGAGAACTTCACCTACACCAACAACTGGCCGCACGAGCCTCTGATCAACAACGTACCGACTACTGAAAACTACATGTGGTCGTTCACCAGCGTTGTATTGCTCTTGATGGGTATCGGCCTGCTGATGTGGGGTTACTCCTTCCTGACCAAACACGAAGAAGTAGAAGTTCCGACTGAAGACCCGATTTCCAAAGTACAGCTGACTCCTTCCCAAAAAGCATTGGGCAAATACGTCTTCCTGACAGTCGCCCTGTTTGTGGTACAAGTGTTGCTGGGCGGCCTGACCGCGCACTACACCGTCGAAGGTCAAGGCTTCTACGGCATCGACGAAGCACTCGGCTTCGAAATGTCCGACTGGTTCCCTTACGCATTGACCCGTACTTGGCACATCCAATCCGCCATCTTCTGGATTGCAACCGGCTTCCTGACAGCAGGTCTGTTCCTGGCTCCGATTGTTAACGGCGGCAAAGATCCCAAGTTCCAACGCGCCGGCGTGAACTTCCTGTACATCGCCCTGTTCATCGTAGTCGGTGGTTCTTACGCAGGTAACTTCTTCGCCCTGACCCACGTCATTCCGCCTAAATTCAACTTCTGGTTTGGACACCAAGGTTACGAATACCTCGATTTGGGCCGTTTCTGGCAACTCCTGCTGATGGTCGGCCTGCTGTTGTGGCTGTTCCTGATGCTGCGCTGTACCGTTTCCGCCTTTAAAGAAAAAGGCGTGGACAAAAACCTGCTGGCAATCTTCGTTGCCTCTATGGTCGGTGTCGGCGTGTTCTACGCGCCTGGTCTGTTCTACGGCGAAAAATCCCCGATTGCCGTGATGGAATACTGGCGCTGGTGGGTGGTTCACCTGTGGGTAGAAGGCTTCTTCGAAGTATTCGCTACCGCAGCCTTCGCCTTCATCTTCTACAACATGGGCTTCGTCCGCCGCAGTACTGCTACCGCATCCACTCTGGCTGCCGCCGCCATCTTCATGTTGGGCGGTATCCCGGGTACGCTGCACCACCTGTACTTCTCCGGTTCTACCTCCGCCTCTATGGCAATCGGTGCCTGCTTCTCCGCATTGGAAGTCGTACCGCTGGTATTGCTGGGTCGTGAAGCTTACGAACACTGGTCTTACCAACACCTGTCCGAATGGGCGAAACGCCTGCGTTGGCCGCTGATGTGCTTCGTAGCAGTTGCCTTCTGGAACATGATCGGTGCCGGCGTATTCGGCTTCCTGATTAACCCGCCGATTTCCCTGTTCTACATCCAAGGCCTGAACACTACCGCAGTTCACGCACACGCAGCCTTGTTCGGTGTGTACGGCTTCTTGGCACTGGGCTTCGTATTACTGGTTGCCCGCTACCTGAAACCAAACGCAAAATTCGACGACAAACTCATGACTTGGGGCTTCTGGCTGCTCAACGGCGGCTTGGTCGGCATGATCGCCATCAGCCTGCTGCCTGTCGGCGCCATTCAAGCATACGCCTCCATCACTCATGGTCTGTGGTATGCCCGTAGCGAAGAATTCCTGCAAATGGAAATCCTCGACACCCTGCGCTGGGTACGCACAGCAGCCGACTTGATCTTCATCGGCGGTGCAATCTGCGTAGCCATCCAAGCAACCAAAATCGTATTCAGCCGCGATAAATAAATCCTAGCTTGAATACCCCGCAAAAGGTCGTCTGAAATTTTCAGACGACCTTTTTTGATGCCTGCCTACTTTCATTTCGGCAACAGCCCATCCCCGTTTAACCGCCATACGCACAGAATACCCCTCTTTATTTATTTATCTATCCCTACCCTACTCCCCACCCCTCCTCCAACGAATTAAATTCCTCCACATCCCGCGACAGCCGCCCGCCCCGTTTTCCCTATTTTTCAGACGACCCCAATGCCGTTTAGAAAACAAGGTCGTCTGAAACTGGAAACAAACAAAACACAGACAACAAAAAACCGCACATCAAAGCGCGGTCGGTTTTAAAACGGTTTTTGTCGGAACGGAAAGCGAAGGGCTTTTCAGACGACCTCTGAACATTTAGAGGTCGTCTGAAAAATAAAATCACTCAATAACGGTAATCAGGATGGCGGGAACAGCCTGAATAACGGATAGTGCATTCATTAGAATGTTTACTACACCCTTTAAGTGCTTTTCTCTCTGCATCTCTAATTGAGTCAGAACTATAAGCAGCCGCTCCTCCATTGCCAACTACACCACCTATGGCAATAGCACCACACATATTTTGATATTCACTTATTACATGGCACGATTTACCATTACGCCCTACTGGATTCTTACCTCCCCCCGCCTTGATACAGTTTACCAATGCCTCCTGTCTGGCTGATTCTTCACCTTCAGTATTATTTTCAGAAAAACCAAAAGCCATATTTCCACCGTTGAAATAAATCGCCCCCCAACGATCCGGCACTTTATAAACCCGTCGAGAAGACGAACTGCCACCTCCCCAACCGCACGCGCCGCCATCGACAGTTTGGCAATAACCGTCAGTCGGATTCCCTCCCAAAGGGTTGCCCAAGGCGGTAAAACTATTCAATGCCAACAACATCAAAAATATCTTCTTCATCTTTATACCTCTTAATCTTTTCCGCTATTCGTTTCTCTCAAAACCTTGCCACATAACTCGGCATCGCTTTCGACCCTATCGCTGCAAAATAAGTTTTCAGACGACCTTTGAGCATTTAGAGGTCGTCTGAAAATTCATTTAGTAACGAAGGTAGTCGGGATGGCGGGAACAGCCTGAATATTTAATAACACACTCATTAGAATATTTACTACATTCAGCTAAAGCTTTTTGTTCTGCTTTTTCTATATAATCATCACCAGACCATCCCGTACCACCTTTCCCTTCTTCCTTGCCTCCAACAGCAAAAGCTGCACAAACATTACGATATTCATGTTTCAACCTGCAACCTTTACCATCACGAGCAATCGGATTTTGACCGCCACCGGCTTTGATACAACTTGCCAATGCCTCTCGACGGGCAGATTTTTCGCCTTCGGTATTATTTTCCGAATAACCCACCGCACGATTGACGGGATTAAAATAAACAGCTCCCCAACGACTGGGAATATTAATAACCCGACGTGCCTGCCCTCCTGACTGACTATTACCGCTACACCCCGCCAAGTCCGGTCTTTGAATACAAGGATTCATCACAGGATCGTTAATCGCATTCAATCCGTTGGCTAAAACAAAGGGGCTAACCTGCATTGCCAACAACATCAAAAATATCTTCTTCATCTTTATACCTCTTAATCTTTTCCGCTATTCGTTTCTCTCAAAACCCTGCCGTATAACTTCGCATCGCTTTCGACTCTATCGCTGCAAAATAAGTTTTCAGACGACCTCTGAATATTTGGGGTCGTCTGAAAATTCATTTAGTAACGGAGATAGTCAGGATGGCGGGAACAGCCTGAATATTTAATTTCGCATTTGAAAGGTTTTCCCTTCTCACAAATAGCAATAGCTTTTTGTTCTGCTTTTTCTAAATAAGGATCACTTTGTGATGCCATTTTACCTTTTCCAAGCTCGCCCCCCACTGCAATGGCAGAACACCCGTTGCGATATTCACTTACAACATGACACCCTTGTCCTTTCCGAGATATTGGATTTTTACCGCCGCCATTCTTAATACAACTTTCCAACGCCTCTCGTCTTGCATCTTCTTCCCCTTTAGTATTGTTTTCAGACACTCCAATAGCTCGATTGGCAGCATTGTAATAAATAGCACCCCATCTATCAGGAATGTTAATAACCCGTTTTGTTTGCCCCATTGGTCGGTTATTACCCGCGCAACCCGGTAAATCAGGATGATAGGCACAAGGATTGCTCATTTCGTTTGCGTTCGCGAAACCGCTTAAAATCATGGCAGCCATTAATAATATATGCTTCATCGGTTTATTCCTTATTTTTGAACATCAATCATATTCTTACTTTACCCTGTTCCCCAAGCAACCCAGTCAAAATCAGACGGACTGTTCCCACTTTATAGTTCATCGCCACACAATAAAGTTTCAGACGACCCCTAAGCCTTCAGGGGTCGTCTGAAAAAACAAATCAATCGGCAATGCTGCCTTATTGCTTTGTGAAACTTACAAAACGCCTTGATGGGCGGTATCGTGTCCCAAAGCGGTCAGGAATTGCGACATGCTGTACGTTTCGCCTGAAGCGGCAAATTTGAACGCGTCTACGGTATCGCCGCCATCTGAGGAGTGGACGGCATCCAAGACGGTCAGGGTGTCGTCGCTGCCTTTGAGTTTGACCACCCAGTTCTCTTTGTTGTTTCCTGCTTTATTGATTTCCAAATCGATGTCTTTCAGCGTCAGATTGCCTGAGAACAATACGGTATTGTCCTCGCCGCTTGCGTTCAGTGACAATTTGTCATGCCCGCTGCCTTTGCCGAAGGTAATCGTATTGGCATAGCTGCCGCCGGAAATGGTGTCATTGCCTGCGCCGGCATCAATGGTGCTGTCGTGTCCGACTTTGACGGTATCGTCGCCGCTGCCGCCGATAAAGGTGGTTTTGCCGCCGTAGTTGCCTGAAACGCTGACGGTGTCGCCGTTGTCGGTGCCGTGAATAATGCGGTTGGAACCTTCGTACAGCCGTTGCTCAAAGGTATCGCTGTCGTCATTCAGGTATTGAATAATCGTGCCGTCTTTGCGGACATGGGATACTTTCAAGCCGAAATGTTCGATGATTTGTTCCGTGCTGTATGTGCCGTTGTCGAATTGGAACTCGGATATGGCGCCTTGCGAACCCATTTGGTTTTTAATCGTCAATACGTCATTGCTGCCTTTGATGGAAACGGTCCATGTGTTGCCGTTCAGACGGGGGTTGATGGTGTAGTCAAACGGATCGGGCGTGTAGTCGATGCCGGTTTTGTCGTAGCCCGGGGTCACGGAAATATTCAAGTCATCCAATGTCAAGCCGCCGGTAAATTTTACGGCGTTGCTGATGGAGGTGGGATTGAATTCTTCGTCGATATCGAAACCGAAGTCGAAAATGGTGTCGTGTCCGTATCCTTTGCCGAAGACATAGGTATCGCGCCCGTCTCCGCCTTCCAGATAATCGTCGCCTGCGCCGCCGTCGAGGTAATCGGCTCCGACCCGCGCATACAGTTTGTCATTGCCGTTTCCGCCGTACAGTTTGTCGTCTGAAGACCATTCGTTGCCCCAGTAGGTCGTGCCTTCGTCTCGGATAATGTCGTCGCCGTCCATGCCGTAAATCACGTCCCTGCCGTCAGTGCCGGAACTTAATTCGTCATTAAACTTGCTGCCGACAATCACATCGTCGTTCGGTGTGCCTTCATTTTTGATGCCTTGGTCGGCTTTTCCAGTGTTGACGGCTTTGAGCAGGGTTTCGGCTGTATAGTTTTCGCCGAGGAATTGGAATTGGTTGATGGAAATATGTCCTTTGGCGTCAACTTGGTTTTGAATGGTTGCCGAGCCGTTGGCGGATGTGATTTCCCAGTTTTTGCTGCCGTCGGCATTGTCGATGACGTTTACTTTGATGTCGCTGACACGGAGGTCGTCTGAAAACTTCAGGGTATTGTTGCCTTGATTGTCGATAATCGTATCGTCGCTGCCGTAAATATAGGTGTCGTTGCCTGTTCCGCCTTTCAACATATCTTTGCCTGCTCCTCCGATTAAAGTGTCGTCGCCTGCGTCGCCGTTGATGGTGTCGTTGCCATCGCCGCCGTCCAAGTAGTCATTGCCGTCGCCGCCGTTAATGTTGTCGTTGCCGCCCATGCCGTAAACGGTATCGTTGCCGCGGCCGCTATTGAGTCGGTTGTGTCCGTCGTTGCCGGTCAGGGTGTTATTGCTGTTGTTGCCTGCCGCGTAGATATTGGCGTTGCCGGTCAGGGTAACGTTTTCAACGTGGGTTGAGGCGGTATAAGAAACGCTGCTGATCACGGTATCATTGCCTTCGCCGCTATTCTCAACGACAACATCTTTTGCGTTATCCACATAGTAAGTATCGTCTCCGATGCCGCCGCGCATCATGTCCGCGCCTGCTTTACCGTCGATGACGTCGTTGCCGACGGTGCCGTTCAGCGCGTCGTTTCCATCCGTGCCTTCAATACGTTCGCCTGCATTGTCGCGTATTTCTACTTGCGCTTGGGTGGCTTTGATGAATTGGTTGAGGTTTAATGTGCCGTTTGCGAAAACAAACCGTTGGACGGAAGGCATATTGCTGCCTTCTTGGTATTGATTGGAAATGGTCAGGACGGATTGAGTGTGTTTCACTGCGATACGCCAGTCCTGTCCGCCTTCTGCATTGCGCACGGCGGTAACTGTCAGATCGTCTGCGCTGAGACCGTCTAAAAAGCGGATGCTGTTGCTGCCTTGGCGGTCGATTACCGTGTCTTTGCCGCTTTTTTCGCCGAACAAATAGGTATCGTTGCCTTCTCCCCCTTGCAATACGTCGTTTCCTGCCGCGCCGTCTAGGATATCGTTGCCTTCATCGCCGAACAGTTGGTCGTCGCCTTCTCCCCCGTTGATGTTGTCGTGACCTGCGCCCCCGTAAACCGTATCATTGCCGCGCCCGCTATACAGGCGGTTGTTGCCGCTGTTGCCGACCAATACGTTGTCTGAATTGTTGCCCGCGCCATAAATATTATCCGAACCGGTCAAAACCAAGTTTTCGACATTGTTCGGCAAGGTGTAGCTGACATTGCTATAAACGGTATCCTGTCCTTCATTTGCCTTTTCCACAATGTTGTCTGCGGTATGGGTGGCATAATAGACATCATTGCCCTTGGTTCCTTGAAAAACCTTGGGTTCGGATGACTTTTCCAAAGATGCGGAGTGTGCGGCGGATTCTTCAGAAACGATTGCGCGAAAGACTTGTTTTGTATCCATGATATTATTTTTTCCGTGAGCTGACGGTTGCCTATCCGGGGAGATGGGATAAATAACCAGATTGGGGGGATCGTAATTTATTGATTGAATCGTTACACGCAGTCGAACTGCGTGGCTTCCTTAGACTGCTTTATCCTCAACAAGTTCTAACTCTTTCTCAAAACATTATTTAATCGGAATTTATATTTCAATTGATTAATTTGTTTATCATTTATGCCAAATTGAATTCAAACCAAGATTAAGCGTTGGGCAACGCCGTACTGCGCCAATCCAATCCGCTATAAAACAAAAAGGTCGTCTGAAAACCACTTTTCATGGTTTTCAGACGACCTTTTATTTACAACGGGAAATTACAGCGAGCGGGCGACTTCGACGATGTCGAAGCATTCCAGTTGGTCGCCTTCCATAATTTCATTATAGCCTTTGATCATCAAGCCGCACTCGAAGCCCATGCGGACTTCTTTGACGTCGTCTTTGTAGCGTTTCAAAGAAGACAGTTCGCCGGTGTGGATGACCACGTTGTTGCGGATGAGGCGGATATGGGAATCGCGTTTGACCACGCCGTCGGTAACCATACAGCCTGCAATATTGCCGACTTTGGATACGCTGATGACCTGACGGATTTCGACCATACCGGTAACCTGCTCTTTCTCTTCCGGCGCCAGCATGCCGCTCATGGCTGCTTTGACGTCGTCGATGGCATCGTAAATGATGTTGTAGTAGCGGATTTCCACGTTTTCATTTTCGGCAAGTTTGCGCGAAGAAGCGTCTGCACGAACGTTAAAGCCGATGATGAACGCGCCTGAAGCGATGGCAAGGTTGACGTCCGATTCGGTAATACCGCCCACGCCGCTGTGCAATACGTTCACTTTCACTTCGTCGGTGGACAGTTTTTTCAGGCTGCCCGCCAAAGCTTCGTAAGAACCTTGTACGTCTGCTTTGATGATGACCGACAAGGATTGGGCTTGGTTTTCGCCCATGTTGTTGAACATATTTTCCAGCTTCGCCGCCTGCTGTTTGGCAAGGCGCACGTCGCGGTATTTGCCTTGGCGGAAGAGCGCGATTTCGCGGGCTTTTTTCTCGTCCGCCAACACCATCGCGTCTTCACCGGCATTCGGTACGTCGGACAAGCCGAGGATTTCGACCGGAATAGACGGGCCGGCTTCGTTGACGGCTTTACCGTTTTCATCGACCATCGCGCGGATTTTACCGAACGCGGTACCGGCAAGCAGCATATCGCCTTTTTTCAGCGTACCGCTTTGCACCAAGAGGGTAGCGACCGCGCCGCGTCCTTTGTCCAGACGGGCTTCGACGATGATGCCTTTGGCGGGCGCATCGACAGGGGCAGTCAGTTCCAAAACTTCGGCCTCAAGCAATACGGCTTCGAGCAATGCGTCGATATTGATGCCTTTTTTGGCGGACACGTCGATAAATTGTACATCGCCGCCCCACTCGTCCGGCACGACTTCGTGTGCGGTCAACTCTTGGCGGATACGCTCGGGATTGGCCGCCTCTTTATCGATTTTGTTCACGGCTACCACCATCGGCACGCCCGCTGCTTTAGCGTGGGCAATCGCTTCGATGGTTTGCGGCATCACGCCGTCGTCGGCTGCAACCACGAGAATCACGATGTCGGTTGCTTTCGCACCGCGCGCACGCATGGCGGTAAACGCTTCGTGACCCGGGGTATCCAAGAAGGTAATCACGCCGCGCGGGGTTTCAACGTGGTATGCACCGATGTGTTGGGTAATGCCGCCCGCTTCGCCTTGTACCACTTTGGCGCGGCGGATGTAGTCCAGTAGCGAGGTTTTACCGTGGTCGACGTGACCCATGACGGTAACGACCGGCGGACGCGGCAATGCTTCGGCTTCCACAGCTTCCACGCCTTCATCCAAGAATGCTTCGGGATCATCGGCGGCGGCAGGTTTGCCGATGTGGCCGAGTTCTTCCACCACAATCAGGGCGGTGTCTTGGTCGATGGATTGGTTGATGGTGACCATCATGCCCATTTTCATCAGGGCTTTGACCACTTCCACGCCTTTGACTGCCATTTTGTGCGCCAAATCGGCAACGGTAATGGTTTCGGGAACCAAGACTTCGTGAACGACGGGTTCGGTCGGTGCTTGGAAGGCGTGTTGGTTCGGCTCGAGTTTGAGTTTCTTGCCTTTTTTACCGCTGCGTACGCGCTCGTCGTCGCCGTTGCGCGCATTGCGGTCGCGTCCGCCTTTACCGCCTTTGCCTTTGGCGTTGCGGCTTTGGTTGTCATCGTCGCGGTTGTGGCGGTCTTCTTTTTTCGCACGAGCAGGATTGGCGGCCTTGCCTTCTGCAGGCGCGGCTTTGGCTTTTTCAGCAGGCTTGCGCTGCTCGGCAGCTTTGGCTTCGGCTGCGGGCTTGGCTTGCTGATCCGCCTGTTGTTTCATGGCTTCGCGGCGCGCCTGACGCTCTTGTTTTTCTTTCAACAAGGCTTCTTGATGGGCGCGTAAAGCGGCGGCGCGGCGTGCTTCTTCGTCGCGTTGCGCTTGCTCTTCCGCGCTGACCACAGGTTGCGGAGCGGCAGGGGCAGCGGGTTTGGCTGCTTTTTTCGCGTCTTTGCCTTTATTGCCTTTGTCTTGTTTAGGCTTGGCTTTGCCTTCGGCAGGTTTTTCAGACGACCTTTGGGCAGGTTTGTCTTCAGCCTGAACTGCTTGTGCAGCAGGTTCTGCCGGTTTGTCGTCGGCTTTGCTTTCAGCTGCTTTCACTTCGGCAGGTTTTTCAGCCGCTTCAACAGGTTTTGCTTCTTCCGCTTTGGCTTTCGGCTCGGCTTTTGCCGCTTTGGCAGCCTTCAACTTCGCAGCTTCCGCTTCGGCTTTCGCACGCGCTTCAGCACGGGCGGCAGCCTCAGCTTCGGCTTTCGCCTGTTCTGCGGCTTGGTCTTTAGCTTCAACCTGCTCGGCTTTTTGCGCTTCAGCTACTGCTTTGGCTTTAGCTTCGGCGGCAAGCTCTTCCGGCGAAGGAATCGTTACGGAACGGCCGCGTTTGCGTTCGACTTTGACGCCGCTGACAGTGCTGACTTCGGTTTTTTTGCGGCGGATGCTGATGGTTCCGCCGTCATTGCCGTTTTTCTTTTTCAGATAGGCGTTCAGCAGTTGTTTGTCGTCCAGCGTCAGGGAATCGCTGCCGCTGTTTTTATTGACGCCGGCTTCTTTCAGTTGTTTCAGCAAATCATCGACGGGGCGTTTCAGTTCGGCGGCAAATTGTTCTACGGTTGTGTTACTCATCTGTACCCCCATTAGTTCTCTTCGGTAAACCAGTGTTCGCGGGCAGCAAGAATCACTTTTTTCGCCGCTTCTTCATCTACACCGGTTATTTCAATCAGTTCGTCAACGGCCAGTTCCGCCAAATCGTCGCGGGTGGTTACGCCGGCTTCCGCCAGTTTGCGGAGCATATCGGAATCTACGCCGTCCAGATTGCGCATGTCGTCTGAAACTTCTTCCAGCTTCTCTTCGGACGCAATCGCCATGGTCAGAATCGCATCGCGCGCGCGGTTGCGCAGGGTTTCGACGATTTCTTCGTCAAAGCCTTCGATGGCGAGCAATTCGGCAGCCGGAACGTAAGCAACTTCTTCCAGCGTGGCAAAACCTTCTTCTACCAAAATATCGGCGGTTTCGTCGTCGATGTTCAGATGCGCGGTGAAGAGGTCGCGGATGGCTGCGTCTTCGGCAGCAGTGCGTTCGTCCGCTTCTTCGACAGTCATGATGTTCAACTGCCAACCTGTCAAATCAGATGCCAAGCGCACGTTTTGACCGCCACGACCAATAGCAAGAGCAAGCTGGTCTTCGGCAACGATCACGTCAACCGCGTGTTTGTCATCGTCAATCACGATACGGCTGACTTCGGCAGGAGACAGCGCGTTCATCACGAACTCGGCAGTTTCAGACGACCACAACACCACATCAATACGCTCGCCTGCCAATTCGTTGCTGACGGCGTTCACACGGGAGCCGCGCACGCCGATACAGGTACCTTGCGGATCGATACGTTGGTCGTTGGCTTTGACCGCCACTTTCGCACGTTGGCCCGGATCGCGTGCCACTTCGCGGATTTCCAACAAGCCGTCTGCAATTTCAGGGACTTCCATTTCGTACAGTTTTGCGAGGAAATCGCCCGAAGTACGGCTGAGGATAACTTGTTTGCGGCCGGTGTTGCCGATTTCGTCCACACGCAAAAACAGCGCGCGGATACGGTCGCCGCCGCGGAAGTTTTCGCGCGGAATCATTTGTTCGCGCGGAATCAGCGCGTCGAGCTTGCCCGGAACGACTTCGACGATGATGCCGTGGCGTTCTACGCGTTTTACCGTACCGGAAACGATGTCTTCTTTAACAGCCAAGAATTCGTTCAGATTTTGCTCGCGCTCGGCATCGCGGATGCGTTGCAGGATGATTTGTTTGGCAGTTTGCGCGGCTTGGCGGCCAAAGCCTTCGTTCGGCAGCGTTTCTTCGTAGTAGTCGCCGATTTGAATGTCGGTACCCGGAATTTCTTCTTGGATTTCTTCGATGGTTTTTTCCAGGTCGGGATAGGTGTAATCCTCGTCGGCAACAATCAGCCAGCGGCGGTAAGTATGGTATTCGCCGGTATCGCGGTCGATTTCGACGCGCACATCCATGTGCTCGCGGTCGGCTTTTTTCTTGGCTGCGGTAGAAAGGGCAAATTCCAATGCTTGGAACACCACTTCCGCTTCAACGTTTTTCTCGCTTGCCAACGCTTCGGCAAGTTGCAACATTTCGCGACTCATTTTTTAGAATCTCCAATATCAAGTTTTAAAATTTAAATTCGGGGCGCAGGCGGGCTTTATCGATATTATCCAAGCCGATTTGCGCGGTTTTGCCGTCGAAAGAGAGCGTTACGGTATCGTTTTCACAACCCTCGATGCGGCCGATAAAATTCTTTTGTCCGTCAACCGGCAGGCGGGTTTTGATTTTTGCCTGTTGTCCTGCAAAGCGCACGAAATCGGCGGCTTTTTTCAGAGGCCGGTCAAGGCCGGGGCTGGAAATTTCCAGATTTTTATAATCGATGTCTTCCACCATGAACACGCGGCTCAAATGATTGCTGACGGTCGCGCAATCTTCGACGGTAATCCCGCCTTCCTTATCGATGAACACGCGCAGCGTGCCTTGCGCAGTCAGCTCGAAATCGACCAGTTCGTAGCCCAAACCCGGCAGGGTTTTTTCGAGAATTGTTTGAATATCCATGAATCTCCCGGAGTACATAAACAAAAAAATGGCCCCGTGGCCATTTTTCGTCAAATTTGAAAAATTGGCTTATTATAACCGCTTTCCACTCAAAAGAAAAGCGTTGATTTATCGCGGCTTTTTTTCAGACGACCTCACAGAATGAACACGCCTGACGGCATAAAACCAAGCTTAAAATTGTTGACAAAAACGGTCGTCTGAAAAACCACTATTAAACCTTACCCATTGATAATCATCATTTTATTTCCAACCTTTCTTTTTCAGACGACCCCATTTCCCTTCCATACGGCTTGCACGAAGCACGCCGTCATTCTAAAATCCAAAGCTGTTATCATCGAAACAAAAAGGCATTGCCATGTCCGCCCGCCCCATCTACAACTTTTCCGCAGGTCCCGCCGTCCTGCCCGAAGCCGTATTGCGTACCGCGCAGCAAGAAATGCTCGACTACAACGGCACAGGCTTCCCCGTCATGGCGATGAGCCACCGCTCGGAAATGTTCCTCAGCATCCTCCATCACGCCGAACAAGACTTGCGTACGCTGCTGAACATTCCTTCCAACTACAAAATCCTGTTCCTGCAAGGCGGCGCGACCACGCAATTCAACATGGTTGCGATGAATCTGGCGCATGGCTTTCCGTCTGCCGATGCAGTGGTAACCGGCAACTGGAGCCGCATCGCCTACGAACAAATGAGCCGCCTTACCGATACCGAAATCCGACTGGCGGCGCACGGCGGCGAACAATTCGACTATACCGCCCTGCCACCCGTCGAAACTTGGGACATAGACAAAAACTCTGCCTTCGTCCACTTCGCCATCAACGAAACCGTCAACGGCCTGCAATACCAAACCGTTCCCAAACTTTCAGACGACCTACCGCCGCTCGTTTGCGATATGTCCAGCGAAATCCTCTCGCGCGAGTTTGACGTTTCCGACTACGGGCTGATTTACGCGGGCGCACAAAAAAACATCGGTCCCGCCGGAGCAACCGTCGTCATCATCCGCGAAGACCTGCTCGACCGCTGCCCCGACAGCATTCCCGACGTCTTCAACTACCGCTCGCACATCAACCGCGACGGCATGTATAACACCCCGTCAACCTACGCCATTTATATGTCAGGTTTAGTGTTCCGCTGGCTGCTGACGCAAGGCAGCGTGAAGAAAATCGAAGCCATCAACAACATCAAAGCCCAAACGCTTTACGACGCCATCGACGGCAGTGGCGGCTTCTACATCAACCGAATCCGCCCCGATGCCCGCTCCAAAATGAACGTCGTCTTCCAAACCGCCTCAACCGAACTCGACCGCCGCTTCGTCCTCGAAGCCGAACTGCAAGGCCTGTGCCTGCTCAAAGGCTACAAAACCGTCGGCGGCATGCGCGCCAGCATCTACAACGCCATGCCGCTCGAAGGCGTACAGGCGTTGGCGGACTTTATGAGCGATTTCCAACGGCGTTACGGCTAAGACAAAATGCGCCTTTAAAAGCACAGCCGATTCAACACAAATTTCAAGCGCGGATGAATGCGTACCGTAATCAGGTATAGTGGATTAAATTTAAATCAGGACAAGGCGACGAAGCCGCAGACAGTACAGATAGTACGGAACCGATTCACTTGGTGCTTCAGCACCTTAGAGAATCGTTCTCTTTGAACTAAGGCGAGGCAACGCCGTACTGGTTTAAAGTTAATCCACTATAAATCAACGATATTCTGTTAATGCCCGCTCCCTGAAAAACCCAAAAGGTCGTCTGAAAACCTTAAATCAGGATTTTCAGACGACCTTTCTTTATCCGGCGCGGCAAATGTTTGCCCAACTTAGCCCAAGCTACCGCCGAAACCTACATCCCGCCGTAATTCGGTCCGCTTGCGCCTTCGGGGCAAATCCAAGTGATGTTTTGCGTCGGGTCTTTGATGTCGCACGTTTTGCAGTGCACGCAGTTGGCGGCGTTGATTTGCAGGCGCGGACTGCCCTTCTCTTCGACGATTTCGTACACACCGGCCGGACAATAGCGCGTTTCGGGCGAGGCGTATTCTTTGTAGTTTACGTCTATCATCGTTTGCGGATTTTTCAGCACCAAATGGTCGGGCTGGTTTTCTTCGTGCGCGAGATTGGCGAGGAAGACGCTGCTCAAGCGGTCAAAAGTCAACACGCCGTCGGGTTTCGGATAATCAATCGGCTTGCACGCGGCGGCTTTTTTGAGCTGCTCGTTGTCTTTGCCGTGATGTTTCAAGGTCCACGGGGCTTTGCCTCTGAAAATCATCTGGTCGATACCGGTATAGATTGAACCGAGGTAAACGCCCCATTTGAATGACGGACGGACGTTACGCGCGGCGTAAAGCTCTTCATACAGCCAGCTTTGTTCAAAACGTTGCTGATAATCCGCCGCTTCTTTGCCGCTGTCGAAACCCTCCACTTCTTCAAGATTTTCCAACAACGGAAACACAGCTTCTGCGGCAAGCATGGCGGATTTCATCGCGGTATGAATACCTTTGATGCGCGGCATATTGAGGAAACCCGCCGCATCGCCGATTAAAACGCCGCCTTTGAACGAGAGCTTCGGCAGACTTTGCAGACCGCCTTCAATCAGCGAACGCGCGCCGTAAGCGATGCGGCGACCGCCTTCGAAGGTTTTGCGGATTTCGGGATGGGTTTTGAAGCGTTGAAACTCTTCAAACGGCGACAGATACGGGTTTTGATAGTCCAAACCGACCACGAAACCGACGGCGACTTTGTTGTCGTCGAAATGGTAAATAAACGCGCCGCCGTAGGTTTTGCTGTCCAGCGGCCAGCCCGCGCTGTGGATAACCAGACCTGGCTGATGTTTTTCAGACGACACTTCCCAAATTTCTTTGATGCCCAAGCCGTAAGTTTGCGGCTGGCTGTTTTGGTCGAGTTTGAAGCGTTCGATGACTTGTTTGGAAAGCGAACCGCGGCAACCTTCGGCAAACAGGGTTTGTTGCGCCCAAAGCTCCATGCCGGGCTGGAAACTGTCGGTCGGCTCGCCGTCTTTGCCGATGCCCATATTGCCGGTCGCAATGCCTTTGACCGAACCGTCTTCGTGATACAGCACTTCGGCGGCGGCAAAGCCCGGATAGATTTCCACGCCCATATTTTCCGCCTGCTCCGCCAACCAACGCACAACTTCGCCCAAGCTGACGATGTAGTTGCCATGATTGTCAAAATTGGGGGTAACGGGCAGATTGAACGCTTTTTTCTCGGTCAGGAACAACACTTTGTCCTGCGTTACCGCGCGCGTCAGCGGCGCGCCTTTTTCTTTCCAGTCGGGAATCAGCTCATTCAGCGCAATCGGATCAATGACCGCCCCCGCCAGCGAATGCGCACCCGCCTCAGAACCCTTCTCCACCACGCAAACGCTGATTTCGCGCCCGTTTTTTTCGGCAAGCTGCTTGAGTTTGATGGCGGCGGACAAACCCGACGGGCCTGCGCCGACAATCACGACATCGTATTGCATACTGTCGCGGGTGATGGATTCTGTCATGGTAGTTCCTGTATGTTTATTATAGTGGATTAACTTTAAACCAGTACGGCGTTGCCTCGCCTTGCCGTACTATCTGTACTGTCTGCGGCTTCGTCGCCTTGTCCTGATTTAAATTTAATCCACTATATTGAATTGAAAACCCGCGATTATACAACGGGAACATATAGTTACCAAATACAGCAAAGGCCGTCTGAAAACCATATTTTCGGTTTTCAGACGACCTTTTCATCTTTGCGGCTATTTGGTTTTGAACCAGGCAAACCACACCAATACAAGCACAAAGCCAAAATAGGCGATGCTCCAGTACGGCAGTGCAATACCCAGCAGATAGTCCGGTACGGCACAATCGCCAAAGCCGCGCACAATCGGTTCAAACCAGTCAAACAGCGGCCAGTCCTTCAAACGGAAAGTCCACGGCGCACCGCAGGACGGCGCACTGCCCGGCGGCAGGCTTTGCAGCCACAATTGATAGGCCGCAACACCCGCACCATAAACCGCCGGCACACTGACCAACAAGGCGCTGAACAGTCTGCCAATCTTAGAAGCCTGACGGAAAAATGCTGCCGCCAAAGCCACCAATCCGACCGCCAAAACCGACAAGCGCTGCAAAATACATAAAACGCAAGGGTCCATTCCTAAAACATATTGCGAGACGAACGAACCGCAGGCAGCCAAGATCGATAAGACAACCAGAAAAAAGATAGTTTTTCTAAAAAAATTCATAACCTTAAACTTTCCAATTATTCAGACGACCTTTTTATTCATTTCAAAACAACCGCTGCATCAGATGCGCATCGGCATAACGATGTATTTGAAGTTCGGGTTGTTCGGTACGGTAAACAAGGTCGAGCGGTTGGCATCGCCGAAGGCAAGCTGCATATCGTCGGAATGGATGTTGCGCAATACATCCATCAGATAGCCGATGTTGAAGCCGACTTCGAGTTCGCCGCCTTGGTAGGCGATTTCGAGTTCTTCGCGGGCTTCTTCCTGCTCGTTGTTACTGCACACGACGCTCAAGAGGCCGGGTTGCAGGAACAGGCGCGCGCCGCGGAATTTTTCGTTGGCAAGGATGGCGGCACGTTCAAGCGCGCCCAAAAGTTGGGTACGGGAAACGAGGAAGATTTTGTCGTTGTCCAGCGGGATGACACGGTTGAAATCGGGGAATTTGCCGTCGATGACTTTGCTGACGATGGTCGTGCCGTTGCATTGGAAGCGTACTTGGTTGTTGAGCAGCTCGACGCTGATGGGTTCGGATGGGTTGTTCAGCAGCTTGAAGAGTTCCAAAACGGTTTTGCGCGGCAGGATGACTTCGGTTTTGGGCAATTCGGCTTCGATTTGGCTGGCGGCGTAGGCAAGGCGGTGGCCGTCGGTGGCGACGAGGCGCAGTTGGTTGCCTTCAACCTGCATCAGCAAGCCGTTGAGGTAGTAGCGGATGTCTTGTACTGCCATGCTGTATTGGACTTGTGAAAGCATGGTTTTGAAAGTCTCCTGCAACAGGGAAAACGCGGCGCTGATGTCTTCGCCGACGCTCATCAGCGGGAAGTCTTCGGCAGGCAGGGTTTGCAGGGCGAAGCGTGATTTGCCTGCACGCAGGGTCAGGCGGTTGTCCGCCCAGTCGAGCGAAACGATGGCGCTGTCGGGCAAGGCGCGCAGGATATCTTGGAATTTTTTGGCGTTGGTGGTGATGCGGAAGTCGCCTGCCTGACTTTCCGGGCCGGCCGTGTTGATTTGGATTTCCAAGTCGGTCGCCAGGAGTTTGGTTTGACCGTCTTTGCTTTCGAGCAGGACGTTAGAGAGGATGGGCAGGGTATGGCGGCGTTCGACGATACCGGTAACGGCTTGCAGCGGCTTGAGCAGACTGTCGCGGTCGGCTTGTAAAATCAGCATGGTCAATTCCTTTTGAATCGGTTATTTCGGGTGTTTTTGAATCGGGTTCGGCGGACGAGATGGTTGATTCGCCGCCGTTAAAATCAAAGTGTATTTGTGTTTTCAGACGACCTTTTAAGAGAGGGGTCGTCTGAAAGCCGGTTCTGACTCAATTTTGAATCAGAATCAGGAGTTTTTCGTAATCTTGCGCCAACTCGGGATCTTCTTCGCGCAGTTTTGCTACCGCTTTCACGCCGTGCATGACGGTTGTGTGGTCGCGTCCGCCGAAAGCGTCGCCGATGGATGGCAGGCTGAGAGTGGTCAGTTCTTTGGTCAGGCTCATGGCGACCTGACGCGGACGGGCAATGTTGCGTGTGCGCTTTTTGCCGAGTATATCGCTGATTTTAATACGGTAATATTTGGCAGTCGCGTCGATAATGGTGTCGGCGGTAATGATTTTGTGTTTTTCGGCAATGATGTCCTGCAAAGCCGTGCGCGCCAAATCCATGTCGATGACGGGGCGGTTCATAAAGCGGCTGCTGGCGCTGACGCGGTTGAACGCGCCTTCCAGTTCGCGCACGTTGGAACGAATCAGGTTGGCGACAAACAATGCGGCTTCGTCTTCAATGCTGATACCTGCCGCTTCTGCCTTTTTCTGCAAAATCGCAACGCGCATTTCCAGCTCGGGCGGCTCGAGTTCCAAAGTCAAACCCCATGAGAAACGCGATTTGAGGCGGTCGTCCATGCCTTCGATTTTGGCAGGCAACACGTCGCAAGTGAGGATGAGCTGTTTTTTCTCGTTATGGAAATGGTTGTACAGATAGAAAAATTCTTCCATCGTACGGTCTTTGCCTTTGATGAACTGGATGTCGTCGATAATCAGCAGGTCGTATTGTTTGTATTGCTGCTTAAATACATCATAAGTATTGTTGCGCACCGCCTTCATAAAGCTGCGGATATAGTCGTCTGAATGCATATAACGCACTTTGGCGTCAGGACGGTTTTTCAGCAGTTCGTTGCCGATGGCCTGCACCAAGTGGGTTTTACCCAAACCCGTACTGCCGTACAGGAAAAACGGGTTGTAGCCCTGCCCCGGGTTCTCGGCAATGGCTTGGGCGGCGGCGGCGGCAAGGCGGTTGCCCTTACCTTCTACCAAGGTATCGAATGTGTAGTCGCGCGACAGATTAGTCTGTTCGTAACGCGCTTCTTCCGCATCGCGTTGCGCTTCCGTTTTGGCTTTGGCAACGGCTTTGGATTCTGCGGGCGCAGCGGCAGGCTGCTTGTTTTCGTGCGGCAGGTTTTTCATGCGCTGCGCCAAAATGTCCGCCGCCGTTTTTGCAACGGAGGGCTTGTCTGAGTTTTCAGACGACGTCCCGTCCGAAAAAGATTCTTGCGCGCCCGCTTTCGGCATTTCTTCCGTCAACGCAGCGTGTTCAGGCGTAACTGCCCCCGCATTTTCCGCCATTTCATAATGCTGCCCCACGCCCGCTTTAAACGCAAAAGCCGCCTGTTGCGGGGCCAATTCCGCACGCACCACTTCGATTTTGGCGGCAAACTGGCTTTTGAGCATATTGCAGGCAAACTGGTTTTTACCGTAAACCACCCACACGCCGTTTTCCTCGCCCACGGTCAAGGGCGCAATCCATTGCGCGAACTGCCCGGCAGGCAAAATATCGTGAAGTCGGCGGAGGCACTGCGGCCAAAATTCTGCTAGCGTCATGAATAAGCTCGAGTCGTGGAAATCGTTGGAAAGAAACGGAGAGAAACCGTCGGAAATTGCAGCCTTTGAAAATGCGGTTTCAGCCCGACGGAAAAAGTGTCGCAAATACCGCACAAACCCTATCCGCCAAACCGGACGCCGTCTGAAAATACAATGAAATTATTTTTGGAAAATCATCACGATAAATCCGCATCAACATTTTCAGACGACCTATCGCCCGACAAAGGGACAGGAAATGCCGATTATACCCACTCCGCCAAACTTTATCCACAACCCGCCGGAAATTTTATCCACAAAGCGCGCACAAATCCGCAAACCGAATCACCCCGCGCGCCATATCCATTTACTCAACTGAGATTGACAAAAACAGAAAATTAGAGTGTAATTCACGGTTTATTTATCTACCGATTTTTTAGGAAACATCATGAAACGCACTTATCAACCTTCCGTTACCAAACGCAAACGTACCCACGGCTTCCTGGTCCGCTCCAAAACCCGCGGTGGCCGCGCAGTATTGGCAGCCCGTCGCGCCAAAGGCCGCAAACGCTTGGCAGTGTAATTTTGGACTACCGCTTCGGAAAGCAGTACCGCTTATTAAAAACGGATGATTTTTCATCCGTTTTTGCGTTCAAAAACCGGCGCAGCCGCGATTTGCTGCAAGTTTCCCAATCTGCCGACAACGGATTGAACCATCCGCGGCTCGGCTTGGTCGTCAGCAAAAAAACAGCGAAACGTGCGCATGAACGCAACTACATGAAGCGCGTCATCCGCGATTGGTTCAGACTGAACAAAAACAGCCTGCCGCCGCATGATTTCGTCGTACGCGTCCGCCTGGCATTCAACCGGCAAAATGCCGCCGAAGCCCGAAACCAATTGGCGCAACTCATGCGCAAACGCTGATGAATACCCTGTTGTCCAAATTCATCCTCGCGCTGATCCGTTTTTACCAATACGCCATCAGCCCGCTGATACCGCCGCGCTGCCGCTATATCCCGACCTGTTCGCAATACGCTGTCGAGGCAGTCAAAAAATACGGCGCATTCAAAGGCGGCTGGCTCGCCCTCAAACGCATCGCCCGCTGCCACCCATTCGGCGGACACGGACACGACCCCGTCCCGTAATCCGAATCATTCGGATAACTTGATTTCCTTTAATTTCCCGTCGGTTTCTATATAATGCCGTCTGAAGCAGTTTTCATCTCCATTACATACCCGTCAATTCCAGGAATCTCTTATGGATTTTAAAAGACTTGTGGCATTTTTTGCCATTTCGCTGGCAATCTTTGCCGGCTGGGAACATTTCTTCCCCAGCCCCAAACCCAATCCGGCACAACAAGCCGCGCAGCAACAGCAGCAAACCGCCGCAACCGCTGCCGCCGAAGCCGCACTCGCCCCCGCAACGCCGATTACCGTAACAACCGACACGGTCAAAGCCGTCATCGACGAAAAAAGCGGCGACCTGCGTCAAATGACCCTGCTCAAATACAAAGCAAATGGCGACGAAAACAAACCCTTCACCCTGTTTAACGACAGCAAAGAATACACCTACGTTGCCCAGTCCGAGCTTTTAGACGCACAAGGCAACAACATCCTGAAAGGCGTCAACTTTACCGCAGCGCAAAAACAATACAGCCTCAACGGCGACAAAGTCGAAGTCCGCCTGAGCGCGCCTGAAACAAACGGACTGAAAATCGACAAAGTCTATACCTTTACCAAAGACAGCTACCTCGTCAACGTCCGTTTCGACATCACCAACACCAGCGGCAAGCCCGCCAACCTGAGCGCAGACTACCGCATCGTACGTGACCGCAGCGAACCTGAAGGTCAAGGCTACTTTACCCGCTCTTTCGTCGGCCCGGTGGTTTACACCCCTGAAGGCAAATTCCAAAAAGTCAACTTCTCCGACTTGGACGACGATGCCAAATCAGGCAAAAACGAAGCCGAATACGCCCGCAAAACCCAAACCGGCTGGCTCGGCATGATTGAACACCACTTCATGTCCACTTGGATTCTCCAACCCAAAGGCGGACAAAGCGTTTGCGCCGCTGGCGACTGCCGTATCGACATCAAACGCCGCAACGACAAGCTGTACAGCACCAGCGTCAGCGTGCCTTTAGCCGCTATCCAAAACGGTGCGAAATCCGAAGCCTCCATCAACCTCTACGCCGGCCCGCAGACCACATCCGTCATCGCCAATATCGCCGACAACCTGCAACTGACAAAAGACTACGGCAAAGTACACTGGTTCGCCTCCCCCCTCTTCTGGCTCCTGAACCAACTGCACAACATTATCGGCAACTGGGGCTGGGCAATCATCGTTTTGACCATTATCGTCAAAGCCGTACTCTACCCGCTGACCAACGCCTCTTACCGCTCGATGGCAAAAATGCGCGCCGCCGCGCCCAAACTGCAAGCCATCAAAGAAAAATACGGTGACGACCGTATGGCACAACAGCAAGCCATGATGCAGCTTTACAAAGACGAGAAAATCAACCCACTGGGCGGCTGCCTGCCCATGCTGTTGCAAATCCCCGTCTTCATCGGCTTGTACTGGGCGTTGTTCGCCTCCGTAGAATTGCGTCAGGCACCTTGGCTGGGCTGGATTACCGACCTTAGCCGCTCCGACCCTTACTACATCCTGCCCGTAATTATGGCGGTAACCATGTTTGCCCAAACATTCCTCAACCCGCCGCCGACCGACCCGATGCAGGCAAAAATGATGAAAGTCATGCCGCTGATTTTCTCAGCCATGTTCTTCTTCTTCCCTGCCGGTCTGGTATTGTACTGGGTAGTCAACAACCTCCTGACCATCGCCCAACAATGGCACATCAACCGCAGCATCGACAAACAACGCACCCAAGGCGAAGTTGTTTCCTAACAGCGGTTTGACACACAAAAAGGTCGTCTGAAAACTTAATTTCAGACGACCTTTTTGTTTGGGAGCATTATAAAAGATGGCTGATCGGGCATTTAACAACAATCAAACACAAATGCCACACGGCTGAAATCGCGTTTAGCCAAATCTTCGGGCGTAATGAAGAAATTCGCCACACCGGAGTCGCCCCACATCAGTTTTCCAGTATAGCGGTCTTTTTCATTGATATCAGTGTCTAATTGCAACAGCAGGATGTATTTGCGCCAATCAGAACAAGTGATGGTAGCGGGATCGTCAAAATCAGCGTCTTCATCACACTCAAGAAACGGGTCGCCCTGAAGAAAAATCGGAGAACCGCCGATTTTATGCCCTTGAGATTTATTGAAATCTGCATCTTCCTCCTCTTCGCTTGCCGCTTGGAAAATCAGCGGAAACTCCCCAGAAAACGGCAGACATTCTGAATCGGTTGCCTGATAAGCGGAAAAATCGGTTTGCAATTCGCTCTCGGGCAATAATTCGGGATAGTACATAATGCGCCAGCCGGCTTGTTCCGACAGATTTTCAAAGTCGTAGCCTAAGCCGTAATCCAGACCATCAACAAAAACTTGCAAGATGCCACGCTCGGGGAAACCGGGCAACGGCGGCACTTCGGCAAAGTTGATTTGTGCCACCAGAGTCAGCGGATACTTTTTCTCGGCGTGATACGGATATTCGGCATTTTTTGGCAGGTAGGGCGTACCGCCGATTTTGCTTTGATAGGCCGTGGTAGCAGCAGCTTCTCCCAATGTGAAGCAGACGGCAGGACGGTACATGAGGTTCTCCTATCGGATAAAAAGTGTTGAATGGAATAAATTATATCGGATTAAATCAATGTTTACCTGAAATCTCCGAGAGGTCGTCTGAAAGTTTAAACTTACTAAACTAGAGCACACTTTTGAAATACTCCTCCTTCCCGATGAACACAAAAAGGTCGTCTGAAAACTTAATTTCAGACGACCTTTTACATTTCCACCCTATTTCACAAACTTCAACACCTTGCCGGATTTTGCCGGCGCATCGGTTTCTTGTTTGTTTTCAGTTTCCTGTTCCGGTTGTTTTTTATCGGAAGGTTCATAAGGCTCGACTTCAAATCCCATGCCTTCGCCGCTTTCTCGGGCAAACAGGCTGACAACGTGTCCGACCGGAATCCAAATATCGTGTGCCACACCGCCAAAGCGGGCGGAAAAGCTGATCCAATCGTTGTCGATATTCAGATTATGGCTGGCAGTCGGTCCGATATTGAGGACAATCTCGTTTTCGCGAACATACTGCATGGGGACGCGGGTATGTTCGTTTACCCATGCGACAATGTGCGGCGTTTGATTGTTGTCCGTACACCATTCGTACAAAGCGCGAATCAGATAAGGCTTGGTAGATGTCGTCATGATGAATCCTTTCGACCTTTAACGGCGCATTGCCTTCTCAGCGGGGGTCATGGCTTCGATAAAGGCTTCGCGTTGGAAGATACGTTCGGCGTATTTCAGCAATGGTGCGGCGGATTTGCCGAGTTTGATGTCGTAATGGTCGAGACGCCACAACAAAGGAGACAACGCCACGTCAATCATTGAGAAATCATCGCCGAGAATGTATTTGTTTTTGGTGAACGCAGGCGCGAGCATGGTCAGACCGTTGCCGATGGCTTCGCGCGCTTTCGCCATTTCTTTATTGGTGGAATTCGGGTTTTCCAATACATGCACCAGGCTGAACAGCTCTTTCTCCATGCGGAACAAAACCAATCGTCCGCGGCCGCGCATCACGGGGTCGCCGGGCATCAGTTGCGGATGGGGAAAGCGTTCGTCTATGTATTCATTGATGATATTGGATTCATAGAGGATCAAATCACGTTCAACCAAAACGGGGACTTGGTTATACGGATTCATTACGGCAAGATCTTCGGGCTTATTGAAAATATCAACGTCTTTGATTTCAAAATCCATGCCTTTTTCGTACAGGACGAAGCGACAGCGTTGGCTGAACGGGCATGTAATGCCTGAATATAATATCATCATGGTATTGGGCTCCTATAAGCATCCCAGACAATTTATTGCCTGAAATTGCAGAATAAAACAATCGCAAAATTATACGCGATTGCATCCAACAATTCCACAAAAAGCACATATCCTTTTGTTTATCAAGCTATTTTCAATAAAATTCGAATTTCTAAAAAACGATATCCAAACTCAAATTCTTTGCTTTTCCGAGGCGTTTCGATTTTTACAGCAAATTTAAACCGCGGCGGGACATTACCGACGTCTTTACTGCACAAACGAAAAAATCGGCGGTTTGTTTCCGACAAACCGCCAAAAAGGTCGTCTGAAAACCGTTTTTTCAGTTTTCAGACGACCTCTCGAGCCAAACGCCCTACTTCGGCGTATAACGGCCCGCCATCGCTTTATACACCATGTTTTCGTATTTCAGCGTCTCGTACCGCTGGTTCAGCACGTTTTGGGCGGAGCCGTATTCCGTGTTCAACGCTTCCAGCCAGTCTTTCAGCTCGTTTTTGCCGTGTTGGTAGCGCACTTGGTAGTAGCGGCTGTTTTTCTTGTCCAAGGCGTAACGCTGCTCTTGGTTGTTGAGCGCGGCTTGGGCGTTTTGGTAGGCGAGGTAGTTGGTATTGACTTCGTTCAGCGCGGTGGTCAGGGCTTTTTCAAAATCGAGTTTGGCGCTGTCGAAATTGGCTTGGGCGGTTTTGTCTTTCCACTTCATGGTCTGCCAGTTGAGGAACGGCAGGTTGATGGTGGCGGAGCCGCCCAGCAGCGGGATATTGAACGCGCTTTTGGCTTTTTCAGACGACGTGCTCAAGCTCGCACCCAAGGTAATCGAGGGATACCAACTGCGTTTTTGCGCTTTAACGGATTGGAGCAAGGATTGCAGGCGGTATTCGGCGGCGCGCAGGTCGGGGCGGTTCGCCAACACGGTAATCGGTACGTCGAGGTTCACGCCTTTGACGGGCAGCAGGCGGTATTGCGCGGGGTCGGCGGCGATGGCTTCGTTCGGTTTGAGGTTGAGCAGGTTGCGTAAAACCTGTTTTTGCGTGTCGAGGCTGTTTTTCAGGGAAATCAGGTTGTTTTGCGCGCTCAACAGCGATTGTTTCGCCTGCGTCGGCTGGCTGGAATCGGCTCTGCCGTAGCGGAACTTGGCATCGGCAATGCGGTTGATTTCCTGATATTGCTTGAGGGATTTTTGCGCCAATTCAATGGCTTCGTTGAGGTAGGCGATGTTGAAATAGGCGTCGGCGACATTGTTGATCAAAGTCAGGCGCGTGTTTGCCATATCCTGCTGTGTGGCTTGGTATTCCCACACTTGCGCGTCGGCGGTGGCACTGAGTTTGCGCCACAAATCCAATTCGTAGCTCAAGCCGAGCTGGCTGCTGAAGGTGTTGCCGTGGCTGCCGGTTTTCAGGTTTTTGGATGTGGACGCACCCAGCGAGCCGCTGAACGACGGCACCAAATCCGCCCCCAAAATATTCGCCTGATACAGGGCTTTATTGACGCTGATGGCCGCCTGTTTCAAATCGATATTGTTTTCTAGAGCCTGCGCCATCAGGGCGTTGAGCTGCGGGCTTTGGTAGATTTCCCACCAGTTGCCGTTTACGTCGTAGCGTTCGGCGGTTTCCGCCGCGCTCATCACCTGCCCTGTCGATTCGAGCGTGAGGTTTTGGTCGGCGCTGTGGACGGAGCACGCGCTTAAGGCAAGGGCGAGCGACAGGGATAATGCCGTCTGAAAAAAAGGTTTTGTCTGCATGTTGTGTCTTTCGGTTTAAGGTTTCAGACGACCTGAAAGGTAGCGAGGTCGTCTGAACAATCTCATCGGCTGCGTTTATTTATCGGCTAAAACCGCTTTTCGCTGTTCCGTAAAATGCCACCACGGCTTCGGTTCGTTCCCCTGCATAAAATCAACCAGCGACAGGAAAATATCGATCATGCAGGGATCGTGTCGGGTTGCGGTCAGGCTGCACAGGCGGTCGTACATTTCATAAGCGTCCTGCCCCGCCAAATCCTGCGGCTGCGTGATGCCGAGCAAAGCCAAATCCTCCGCCACGGCTTTGCCGACATTGGGCAGGTCGGTCAGCGTATTCAGCTTGCTTCGTTGTACTTTGTCGGGGTTCATGTTTCAGCCTTTGGTTTGGAGGTCGTCTGAAAATCTGCAATCGGATGGAGCAACTTGTTTTCGCGGGCGAAGCCCACGCTACTTTCCGCTTTTCCACCTTAAATGCACCATTGCCGTCGAACGTATTTCATACAAAGCCGAAGTGGTCTTCTCAAACTCATCAAACAATCCGTGTTCGTGGGCGGAGAACGGCGGGGAATCATTCCAAGAACCCATGCCGCCGAAAACGTGGCTTTGTTCGCAGGCAAGCTCCAAACGTTCTTCAAAAGGCAGGGATTCGTTTTCAAGCGTCCGCACCGCCTTGTCGAAAAAAGCCCTTTTCCAATGCAGTTCGCCAATGGCTTCCGCAAGGGCGGAAATATCGGTTAAAGCCTGATGGAAACGGCGCACCAGTTCTTGCTCGGTCATTTGATTTGTTCTAAGTTCTTCAAACAATTTTTCAGAAGACGTTTTAATTGTTTGGCAGTTTGCGGATGCATCGGCTCTTGCAGTTTACGCTCCAACCGATCGGCTTCGTGTTCGAGTTCATGCTTATATCTGACTCTGGAGCGTTGCTGTCTCTCCAATATTTGCAACTGTTGCCGCCACAAATCCTGCAGCAATTTCTGCCATTCTTTGGTTTTATGCTTCGACGGAAGCGGAATTCTATCGGACAGCTCCACACATGGTTTGGAACACTGCGAACAACGGGGCGAACTGCTGTCTTGGGGGCGGAAATAGCGTTTCGGACGGCGCACGGCGGTACGGCAGGAAAAACAAACGTAATTCGTATTACTCATTTCAATAAAATTCAATTAAATCAATTATTCATGCATCTTTCGCCGTTGAATCCGTTTTTCAGACGACCTCTTCCCATTCAAAAAGGTCGTCTGAAATCATGAAATCCTGACCACGACGCCGCAATGCTGTTCGGCGGCGGCTTGGTAGAACGCGGCGAGTTCTTTAAACCGCTGCGCCAATTCCGCGCGGGTTTTGGCAAAGGCTTTTTCATCGCCCCAAATATCGGGGTAAATTTGGTTGTTTTGAAAATCTGCGGCGGCTTTACCGTCGAGCAGCGCGGCGAAATCGGCTTGGTTCAGGGCTTGGGCTACTTCGGCGGTTTCGGTATCGTCGATCCAGCCGGTGTGTTCGCCCGCTTCTTCGTCCTGCCGCAGGATGTTGCCGATAATGGCTTTGCTCAACGGGTTTGCCGCGTCGGCATCGTCCGAGCCTTTGCCGGTCAGGACGAAATGCAGCGCGTCCCATAGTTTGCCTGCGCTGCATTCGGATACGGCGGCAGGCGTGCCGGAGGAGGCTTTGATTTGTTCGATGCCGCTTTGCGGATAGGCTGTGTATGTTGCGTAAACGTCCATAGGTTTCCTTGTATTAAAGGCTTGAGATGCCTGTTTCGGGAGGGGTCGTCTGAAATATAGTGGATTAACTTTAAACCAGTACGGCGTTGCCTCGCCTTGTCCTGATTTAGTTAATCTACTATATGTTGCGGATTCAGACGACGCTCGGGCTGTTTTCGCAATGTATTGTGTGAATCGTGTATTCGGTGTTGCTTCGGGTTCTGACCCGACTTTTACTTTTTCAGACGACCTTATTTATCCAAACGCAGCAGCGGGTCGCCTGCTTTCTGTACCGCCGTTTGATAGGCGGGGTCTTTTTCAATGCGCTGCAAATAGGCGCGGATGTTGGGATAGTCCGCCAATCCGAAGCGGTCGGCGGCGGCTTGCAGCGGGTAACTCATCATGATGTCGGCGCCGCTGAGCCGGTTGTCGACCAGCCAGTCTTTGCCGTTTAATTCGTTTTCGACATAGGCAAGATGCAGGGCGGCTTGCGGT
Organism: uncultured Neisseria sp.; assembly: GCA_963532335.1. Taxonomy (GTDB): domain Bacteria; phylum Pseudomonadota; class Gammaproteobacteria; order Burkholderiales; family Neisseriaceae; genus Neisseria. The sequence goes on from CAUSKT010000005.1 coordinate 50,849, forward strand.
TCGATAAAGCCGTTTTTGACGTTGCCGCTGATTTTGCGTGCGATGGGTTTGATGAAAAACGGCATGGAGGCGTTTTCTATTTTGCGGAACACCAGCCCGAGCAAAAGCAAGGGCATCAGCGAACCTTCGGCATAGTGCAGCCAGCGTTGATAATGCCAGTAATCTTGGCTGCCACGTTCGGGCATGAAGCGTCCGCCGCCGTAGGTTTGAATCAGGTAGTCGGTAATCGCGCCGCTTTCGTTGAGCACGAATCCGTCGTCGTCGATAACGGGGGATTTGCCCAGCGGGTGTACGGCTTTGAGTTCGTCGGGTGCCAGCAGGGTTTCGGGATGGCGCGCGTAGGTTTTGATTTGATACGGTGCGCCGATGAGTTCGAGCAGCCAGACGATGCGCAGGGCGCGGGATTGTGCCAATACATGCAGGGTAATCATTCGGTTTTCCTCGGTGTGTATGTTCATTGTGATGACAATAGCCAAACGGGGTTTTCAGACGACCCTTTGGGTTTGGAGGTCGTCTGAAACCTTAATCTTTAGACAAGGCATCAATCGGATTGAGCTTGGAGGCTTTGTTGGCGGGCATAAAACCGAACGCTACGCCGATGGCGGTGGAACAGACAACCGCGCCGATGACGGAGCCGATGGAAATTTCCATCGGAAATTCGGTAACGAATTGGTTGAACACGAGGCTGATGGCTGTGGACAGCCCTACTCCGACCAAGCCGCCAATAATACAGATTAAGACCGCTTCAATCAGGAATTGTTGCAGGATGTTGTTTCGCCGCGCGCCAATCGCCATGCGCACGCCGATTTCTTTGGTGCGCTCGGTTACGGACACCAGCATGATGTTCATCACGCCGATACCGCCGACCACCAATGAAATCAAGGCGATAGAGGAAATCAGCAGCTTCATCGTGCCGGTGGTGGTCTCAACCATCTGCTTGATGCTGTCGCTGTTGTTCATGAAAAAGTCTTCCGTACCGTGCCGCGTTTTGAGCAGCTCGGTCAGTCCTTTTTCGGCGACTTGGGTGTTGGCGTCGTCTTTGATTTTGACGGTAATCGAGTTGGTGTGGCTCTCGCCGGTAATTTGGTGCATCACGGTCGTATAGGGCGACCAGAGCATCAATACGTCGGCGTTACCGAAGGAGTTTTCTTCTTTTTGCATCACGCCGATGACGGTCAGCGGGCGTTTTCTGAAAAGAATTGTTTTACCCAAAGGATCGGTGTCTTCACCAAAAAGTTTGTTTTTGGTGTTTTGGTCAATCACGACGACTTGCGCGTCTTCTTTCACATCGCCCTCGTCAAACAGGCGACCTGATTCCAGCTTCAGCCCGCGCACGTCAAAATATTGTTCGCCCACGCCGTAAAGCGAGGCGGATAAGTCGGTGTTGCGATAGGTCAGCGTGCCGCTGGAATTGGTCTGCGGGGTGGCGGAAGCAACGTAGCTTTGTTTGGCGATGACTTTGGCGTCGTCAATGGTCAAGGTTTTAATCCTGCCGCTGCGCCTGTCGCCGAAGCCGCGCCCGGGGAAGATGCTGATGGTGTTCGTCCCCATCGCGCTGATGTCTGCGAGGATTTTTTTCTCAGAACCGTTGCCCAAAGCGACGACGGACACGACCGAGGCGATGCCGATGATGATGCCGAGCATGGTCAGGAGCGAGCGCATTTTGTGCGCCATAATCGCCTGCACCGACATTTTGAAGGCTTCGACGAATTGGTCGTAATAAAACAGCCACGAAGATTTTTCTTTGATGCGTTCTATTTTGCTTTCGGGGATTTCGGGATTTTTTGAACTGTCGGAGATGATTTCGCCGTCGCGGATTTCGATGATGCGGTTGGCGATGGCGGCGATACCGGGATCGTGCGTAACCATAATCACGGTATGCCCTTCTTTATGCAGCTTTTGGATGATTTCGATTACGTTTTTGCCGCTGGCGGTATCGAGCGCGCCGGTCGGTTCGTCGGCGAAGATGATTTCGCCGCCGTTCATCAGGGCGCGGGCGATGGAGACGCGTTGCTGCTGACCGCCGGAAAGTTCGCTGGGCTTGTTGCCTTCTTTGCCTTCCAAACCCAAATCCTGCAACAGCTTCTCCGCACGATTAGAACGCTCTTTGCCGCCCATGCCCATATACACGGCAGGCAGGGCGACGTTGTCCCGCGCCGTCAGCGAACCCAAAAGGTTGTAGCGTTGGAAAATAAAGCCGAAGCGTTCGCGCCGCAATGCCGCCAGTTCGTCCGGCTCCATTTTGGCGGTTTCGATGCCGTCGATTTGATACGAACCCGAAGTCGCGCTATCCAAGCAGCCGAGGATGTTCATCAGCGTGGATTTGCCCGAACCGGACTGCCCGATGATGGCGACGAAATCGCCTTTCTCTATCGACAGGCTGACATCTTTCAACACATGAACGCGGTTCGCGCCGCTGCCGAAGTAGCGGTTGATGTTTTTACATTCGATTAAGCTCATAAGTGTTTCCGACCGATAATGATGTGTGGAGTGGAAAGGTCGTCTGAAAGGGGGGTTTTGCTCAGAAACAAAACTTTCAGACGACCTATTGCCTATTTATCTCGGCGGACCGCCCTGCATGGCGCGTTGCGCCGCTTCAGCCTGCTCCGCCGCGCTCATTTCCGACATCACCACCTTGTCGCCTTCTTTCAAACCGCTTTTCACTTCGGTGTTCATACTGTCTTTCAGACCGACCGTAATCTCGCGTTCCGAAGCTTTACCATCCGCGCCCAAAACGCTGACAAACGATTTGCCGTCGTGTTTTTTAATCGTCAGCGTCGGCACGAGCAAAACGTTTTTCACGCCGTTGATTTCAATCGTATTCTGCGTCGTCATACCGATAGAAAGTTTGCCGTCGGGATTAGGCACCAAAGCGCGGGCGTAGTAGTAAATCGCATTGGAAGTCGTGTCCGTGCTGGTGGTATAGCTGCCCAGCGACATCGTGGTCAAGCCCGGATCGACGCTGTCAAGCTTCGCCTTAATCGGCGTATCTGGTTCGGACAGAATCGTAAACGAAATATCCTGCCCCGCTTTAACCTTGGTAATATCGCCTTCGGCAATCTGCATTTTGTTCAACATCGTATCCAGATTCGCCAACTGGATAATCGTCGGCGTGGACTGCACCGCGTTCACGGTCTGCCCTTCTTCCACCGGAATCGCCACCACCGTACCGTCCATCGTCGCAACGATGCGGGTATAGCCCAATTCCGATTCGGCAGTATTGATGGAGATTTTGGTTTGCTTGATGGAAGCCTTCAGCTCGGCAACGTTTGCCTTAGCCGCAGCCAACGCATCCTGCGCGCTTTCCAAATCCTCTTTGGACGTCGCGTTTTCCTTCCACAAAGCCGCTTCGCGCTTGTATTTCTTTTCTGCGCTGTTCAGCGCGATTTCGGCAGAAACCAACTTCGCCTGATACGTTTCCAGCTTGGATTTTTCCGTATTCAGCGTGTTCACCTGAGTGGTCGAATTGATTTCCGCAATCAAATCGCCTTTTTTAACCTGCTGCCCGAGCTTGACGTACAGCTTCTTAATCTGCCCCGAAGCCTGCGCGCCCACCGACACCAAATTCGACGGCGAAATCTCGCCCGTAGCGGATACCGTCTGGCTGATGTCGCCGCGTTTGACCGTTTCCGTGATGTAAGAAGTTTGAGGTTCGGGCTGGAAATAAGACCACGCAGCAAACCCAAGCACCGCAGCAACCGTTATTCCAACCGTCCATTTATTAATAATTTTTGCCATAACTGACTTTCTGATTCATCCATTTCATCTGTTCAATCCGGCACCCGACTCATGTCGCATAATCCCAACACTTATCCGCCGAAAACGCTGAAAACGGGCAGATTTTACTGTAAACATCCACCCCAGCCAAGACAATAACCGACTAAACTAAAATTTAACTTATTGTTTTAAATAGAAATAATCAAAACCCTTTTCCAGAATATTTCAACGTATTTACATATTTTCCCAATCTCAATATTTATCCAAACATTCAAAACAAGAGAAAAGAACTATAATTCAACATCTATCAAACCCAACAACAGCCGCCTCCCCGAACCTTTCAGACGACCCGGCTGGATAAATATAACAACACAATGACACTTACTATGAAAAACAAATCACAAGGTTTTACTCTCCCCGAGCTACTCGTTGTCGTCCTGATCATCGCTATTTTAGCGACGATCGGTTATCCCTCTTACCAACGCTACGTCCGCAAAACACGCTTGGAAAGCGTCCGCTCCGAGCTGCTGATCAACGCCCAAAACCTCGAGCGTTACTATGCCCAGTATGCGACCGTAAAAGCCGAAGCAGGCAATCCCGCCTTGCCCCCCTTGGTTCAAAACCAATATTTCAATATCTCCATCTTCAACTTCGAAGGCCCGGACGACAACGATAAAAAAATCGTAAACTCCGCCTCCTCAAGATACATCCTCGAAGCCAAACCCACAGACGAATACAAGTCCACCGAGACCTGCTCCGTTTACCTCAACAGCGACGGCATCTTCTGGGCAAGCAATTCCAAAAATAATGAAGACTGCCCGGGCTTCGAACCCATCAGCCAAGAATAATTTGAACCCGCTGCCGCGATTTATCATAAAGGTCGTCTGAAAATTTTCAGACGACCTTTATTCTATTATCAACACCAAATCACGCCGTTCAATGCAATTTATGAACTGATACCGACCGCACCACTCTTATCCATATCCCCATCTTTACCCACAACGGTCGATATCATGCTGACTTACACCCGCAGCGTCCGGCTGGATGCGCCACTCGAACCGATATTCCGCTACTGCACTTCCCGACACGGATTTGCCTGTCAGTTTCCGTTTGACGTGCAATGGTTATCGGAAAAGGAATACTGGGCGCGGGGAGATATTTTGGATTTCAGATACAGAGTTTGCGGGATTTGGTTGCGGCATCGCGCCGAAATCATTTCGCTTGAGCCGAACCAATCGTTTACCGACCTGATGCTGAAAGGGATTTACCGCTCCTTCCGCCATACGCATGAATTCAATTTTTCCGGTGGGCGTACTTGTGTAACAGATACGGTGGAATTTACTTTCGGGCTGGGGAAAACGGTTGACCGGTTAATCGGACTACCGACTTTGCGTCGGACATTTGAAAAACGCCACCGTTTATTGAAAGATTGGGCTGCCCAATGGAATGGTCATGTTGAAGGAAATGTTGCAAATTGAAGGTGTAACGGCTTTCAGACGACCTTTCACACGGATTGAAAAGTCGTTTATACTGCCAGACTCTTTATCCGCAACTAAGGGAATAAACAATGACCGTAAACAATTATTGGCATATGCAGATGCATCCGACAGACGAATTGGAAAAATTCAGCGGCTATATCGACTGGATTTTGGAACACCGCGGCTTTATCGGTATGGGAGAGTGGGAAGGTGGTCGTGAGACGATTAATACATTTGTCAACGAAATGACGGTAAACGACATCGTCGCCATCAAACGCGGCAGTAAATTGGTTGCATTGGTTCAAATCATCGGCGGCGCATATTTCGTACCACGCGAAAGCGATGAAGATGAGCGTACCAAATGGATAGAAAACCGCCGTCCCGTCCGTATATTGGATTGGGCAATCAATGGCGAAACCCTGCCTCAACCGATGGGTACGTTAAACCGCTGCGCCAACGATCAGGTAAAAACCACACAGATTATCAAAGACTGGCATGAGCGTGTAAAAGCATCCTTTAAAAAGCGCGGCATCCATACCGAAGTCTGATCGGTTCTGAAAAAACATGTTCAATATTTCAGACGACCCTTGTTTAGCAAAAAAAGGTCGTCTGAATGTTCAGACGACCTTCTCCATTCCCGTTACATCACAAAACGGCTGCCGGATAGGACCCGATGACTTTGACAAACGATGCGCGTTCGCTCAAGAGCCGCAGTGCGTTTTGGACTTTTTCGTCGTTCTGATGTCCTTCGATGTCGATGAAGAACAGGTATTCCCACAGCGCGGATTTGCTTGGGCGACTTTCGAACTTGGTCATTGAAATGCCCGATTCGGTAAACGGCTGCAACAGCGCGGCGACGGCGCCGGCGCGGTTGGGTGCGGAGACTGCCAGCGAGGTTTTGTCTTTGCCGCTGCTGCCTGTATCTTGATGCCCCATGACCAAGAAGCGCGTGGTGTTGTTCGGCTCGTCTTCGATGCATTCGGCGACATAGTTCAAATGATAAATATCGGCTGCGGTACGCCCTGCGATGGCGGCGATACTGGGGTCGTCTGATTCTGCCACCAGCCTTGCCGCCTCTCCGTTGCTGGAAACGGCGATACGTTCGGCGTTGGGCAGGTTGCGTCCGAGCCAGTCGTTGCATTGCGCCAGCGCTTGGGCGTGTGCGATGACTTTTGTGATGCCGCCCAATTCGTGCGTGCCTTTACGCAAAAGGTTGTGATGGATGCGGACAATGACTTCGCCACAGGCTTTCAATGCGGTTACCGCCAATAAGTCTAAGGTGCGTCCGACCGAGCCTTCGGTTGAGTTTTCAACCGGCGCAACCAAATAATCCGCCTGCCGCGTTTCGACTTGGCGGAAACACTGGTCTATGGTTTGAAAGGCGGCGGTATGGGCGGCATGGCCGAAATGTTTGATGGCCGCCTGCTGGGTAAACGTTCCCTGCGGGCCGAGGTAGGCAATCGTCAGCGGGCGTTCCAACGCCAAGCATTCGCTCATCACTTCGCGAAACAGCCTTGCGATGGACTCGTCAGGCAACGGACCTTGGTTCAAACTCTGAATCCGCCTCAATACCGCCACTTCGCGCTCGGGACGGTACACCGCGCCCGTTCCTTTTAATTCGCCGATGGCGTGCGCATGGCCTGCGCGCTCGTTCAACAGGCGCAAAATCTCGGCATCGATTTCATCGATGGCATTGCGGTGCGGCAAAAGCTGTTCGTCAATGGATAAGGACATATCGACAAGCCCCTTGGTGATTCATTCATCAATATAAACAATCATTCTAACATCAAACAGGTCGTCTGAAAGCCTGAATACGTTTTCAGACGACCTGTTTTATAGTGGATTAACTTTAAATCAGGACAAGACGACGAAGCCGCAGACAGTACAGATAGTACGGCAAGGCGAGGCAACGCCGTACT